>NZ_CP061080.1:5510000-5810000 GCF_014495845.1 Aquibium microcysteis | reverse complement strand
CGTCTGTCCGGAGCAGGATGCGGCGGCTCCTGAGCCAGCCGGCCGCCCGTTCGAACCGCAGGGCCGCACATGTCCATCCCGTCAGCCGGACGAGCACGAGGACGGGCGAAAGGAAGACGTTCGCCGGTGTCCGCACGACGTCGGGACCGAGCGCGGCGCGGTGCAGCCGGACTGTACCCGGCCACAGGAAGGTCCTGCCGACGAATGCCGGCACGCGCGCTCGGGCGTCATCGGCCGACCAGCGATCCGGCGCCTTCACTCCCTCGACCCCGTCGCGCACCGTCACGAGGCTCCGCCTCCGCCGTCTAATGCTTCGGACCCCGGCGGGCCGCCGGAGCTCGGCCGGTCAGGGCCGGCCACGGCCCTCTTCGGCCGCGGTCAGGACCTTGCCGTGGCCATGAACGGGCGCGGCCGGCTCCGGCTGCGCTTCGACCGGCATCGCTGCGCCGGTCTTCCACAGGGAGAAGGCGACGCCGGCGCCGAGGATCGCGAAGGTGATGCCGAGCGACCATTCCGGCGGGAACTTCTCCCAGCCCATCAGGTCGGCGACGAAGATCTTGGAGCCGATGAAGACCAGCAGCACCGACAGCGCATATTTCAGGTAGGCGAAGCGATGCAGGATCGCCGCCAGCGCGAAGTAGAGCGCGCGCAGGCCGAGGATGGCGAAGATGTTGGAGGTGTAGACGATGTAGGGGTCGGTGGTGATGGTGAAGACGGCCGGCACCGAATCGACCGCGAAAACCAGGTCGGCGATCTCGATCAAGATCAGCGCCAGGAAAAGCGGAGTCGCGTAGCGCACAAGCCGACCGGTCGCGGGATCCGGCTTCTTCACGAAGAAGTCGTGGCCATGCAGATCCTCGGTGACGCGCAGTCGCCGCTTCAGGAAGCGGATGAGGCCGTTCTCCTCGATCTTGTGCTCCTTGTCGGCCACGAACAGCATCTTGATGCCGGTGAAGATCAGGAAGGCGGCGAAGAGATAGAGCACCCAGTGGTACTGGTCGACGATCGTGGCGCCGAGGCCGATCATGATGCCGCGCAGCACGATCACGCCGAGGATGCCCCAGAACAGCACCCGGTGCTGGTATTCGCGCGGGATGGCGAAGAAGCTGAAGATCAGCGCGATCACGAAGATGTTGTCCATCGCCAGCGTCTTCTCGACCACGAAGGCGGTGAGATACTGCGCCGTCGCCGTCGCATCCATCTGCCACCAGATGAAGGCCGAGAACGACAGCCCGAGCACGATGTACATCGCCGAGAGCCGCAGGCTCTCCGCCACGCCGATCTCGTGGTCGTCCTTGTGCAGGACGCCGAGATCGAAGGCCAGCAGCGCCATGACGAGACCGAGGAAGAGCAGCCACATCCACAGCGGCTTCCCGAGAAACAGTACGAGCAGGATTTCCACGACACGACCCTTCTTGCATGGTTGCGTCGGCGACACGCCCGTCTGTCTGGAAAAGGAACCGGGCACGGCACCGAGAGAACTCGATGCGGTCCGACATCACGATGGAGTTCCATCGCCAGAGGGGCCCGGTCCGCGGGCGGTAGATCGTGCGCGCGGCCCCGCCGTTCAACCCCGAAGCGGAAAAATGATCGGTCAGCCGCGGCGCGTCGGGCACGCGCGGCACGGGCGCATCGCACGGGGCGCACCGCCCTCGCTCTCGCCGCGGTGTCGGTTCGACAGTGGACCGCCGCCCCGGTCTCTCCCCTACCGGCCCCCGCCGCACAGCTGCCGCCAGGGCAGCGCGTCGTCCGGGAACCGGCGGCCCATCGCCTCGAGCGCCAGCATGAGCGCGGCGACGATCGCCGTCGCCACGGTGGCGAGGGCCGCGGCTTCGGCGCCGAGCCCGGCATCCTCGAGGTTGAGGAGCGCCACGCCCAGCGTCTCCGTGCCGGCCGACCAGAGCAGCGCCGAGATGGTGAGTTCGTTGAAGGCGAGCAGGAAGGCCATCAGGCCGCCCGCCACCACCGCCGGAAGCATGATCGGCAGGATGATCGTGGCGAGCCGCCTGCCGAGGCCGGCGCCGTCGATCAGCGCCGCCTCCTCGACGTCGCGCTCCAGCGACGAGACGGCCGCCAGCACCGGCTTCAGCGCCACCGCAAGGAAGGAGGCGAGATAGGCGAAGACGATGATGAAGCCGGTGCCGTAGATCGAGAGGCCGACGACGGGCAGCGGATGGACGAAGAGCAGGATGCAGGCGATGGCCACGACGACGCCCGGCAGCGCGTAGGGCATCTCCACCACCGGCAGGATCGCCATGCGCGCGAAGGCCAGCCGCCGGTCGAGCGCGTAGGCGGCCAGCAGCGACAGCGCCGCCAGAAGCAGAGCCGCCCCGCCGGCATAGGTCAGCGAATTGACGAAGGCGCGCCGGATCAGCGTCTGGTCCCACATCGTCCGGGTGTATTGCGCGAAGGTCAGCGTGTCCCAGCGCAGCGCCACGCCATAGGCCGGCACCAGCGACTTCGCGGCGAGCGACGCCAGCGGCAGCAGGATCGTCGCGGCAAGGACCAGCCACAGCAGCACCGCGGCGCAAAGCGTGGCCACGCGGCGGTGGACGAAGGGTTCGAGCCCGCGCTCCATGTCGGTGCGCACACCGCGGCGCGTGGTCGCCCATGTGGAGGCGAGGACGGCCACGCCCGCGATCAGCGCGATCAGCAGCGAGACCAGTGCGGCGTCGTCGATGGCGCCGCGGCCGAAGCTCGCGAGTTGCCGGTAGACCATGGTGGGCAAAGTCGTCACGCCGACCGGCAGTCCGAGCAGCGCCGGAATGCCGAAATTGCCGACGCCCGCCACGAAGGCAAGCAGCACGGCCGACAGCACGTGCGGCCGGATCACCGGCAGGACGACCTCTGCGACGATGGCGGGCGGTCGGGCGCCATCGAGCCGAGCGGCTTCGACCAGCGCCATCGGCACGCGCACGAGGCCCGACGCGAGCACGATGGCGACGAGCGGCGCGTGGTGCAGCCCCATCACCAGGATGATGCCGCCAAAGCCCAGCATCGGGTTGGCGGTGCCGGGCGGCGGGGCGAGCCCCAGCGCGCCGAGGATCGGCGAAGAGGGACCGGCCAGCGTCTTGAAGGCGAGCGCCGAGACCTGCGGCGATACCATCAGCGAGAGCACGAACAGAAAGGCCAGCGCGCGCCGGGTCGGCAGCGCCATCGTCGCCAGCACCAGCGCGACGGCCCCGCCCAGCGCCAGCGCCAGCAGCGTCGAGCCGGCCGCGACGATCAGGCTGTTTCCCGTCGCGCGCATCACCGGCGCCCCGGTGAGCAGGCCGATCGCGGCCGCCGGATCGGAGACCAGGACGCTGCCGGCGGCCAGCACCAGCTGGACCACCGGCAGGAGGCAGAAGACCAGCACGGCCGCGACGACGAGGGCGGACATCGGGCCGCCCTCGCGGTCGGACCAGATGAGCGCGCCGCCCTGCCCCGGACGGCGTCGCGATGCGAAGAGACGGGTCGTCACGCGCGTCGCGCGCCGTCGCGGGGCGCGGTCAGTTCTGGCCGAACAGGCCGGCGAAGGTCGCCTTGTCGGCCTCGGCCGATTCCAGCGCCTTCGCCGGATCGAGCGGCAGGATCGCCACGTCGGCCCGGGCGGGGAAGCCGGCGGGCACGGCGACGTCCGGATGGGCGGGCATGTAGCCCTGGGCGGCGGCCATCTCCTGGCCCTCGCGCGAGATCAGGAAGTCGACGAAGGCCTTGGCGGCCTCCGCGTTCTTCGTTCCGGCCATGATCGCGACCGGCTCGGAAATCGCCGAGACGCCCTCGGTCGGGAAGACGAATTCCACCGGCGCGCCTTTCGCCTTCTCGCGGATCGGCATGAACTCGACGATCATGCCGTAGAGCTTCTCGCCGCCCGCGACGGCCTGCAGCACGCCGCCATTGCCGCCCGACGCCTGCGCGCCGTTCTCGGCCAGCTGCTTGTAGTAGTCCCAGCCCTCCGCCAGGTTGGCCACGAGCGCCTGCGTGTGGATCAGCGCCGCGCCCGAGGTCAGCGGCGACGGCATCGCCACCTGGCCCCTGGCCTCCTCCTTCAGGAGATCGTTCCACGACGTGGGCTTCATCGGCGCGGCGGTGTTGTAGACGATGCCGGTGGTGATCAGCTTGGTGGGGAACCACATCCGCTCCGGATCCTGGATCGTCGGATCGTAGGCCGCGACGTCGGCGTCCGGATAGGCCATCAGCCGGCCGGCCTTCGCCATGTCCTCCATGGTCACGCTGTCGGCGATCAGAAGCAGGTCGGCCGGCGAGGCGCCGGCATCGAGTTCGGCCTGCAGGCGGGCCATCAGCTTCGTCGTGCCGTCGCGCACGAAGGTCACCGTCACGCCGGGGTGCTTGGCCATGAAGGCGTCGACCGTCTGCTGGGCATCGTTGTTCGGCTGGCTGGTGTAGAGGGTCAGGCTGCCCTCGACCGCCGACGCGCCCGTCGCCGCGCCCAGCAGGGCCACGCCCGCCACGAAAGCCTTCAGGATCGTCTTCATCGCATGCTCCTTGGAACCGGGAAACTCCGGCCCCGCCTAGTCATGCCGTGTTACGACCCGATGACAGAGCGCGACGGGGTGCCGGCGCACCTCGTTCCGTCGCCCGCCTCACCCCTCCGGGCGAAGCGGATTGACGATCGGAAGGCCCGCGAAGTCCCGCTCGTTGTCCGTCACCATCAGGCACCCGTTCGCCTGCGCGGTCGCGGCCAGAACCATGTCGAGTGCGCTGCGCGGGCGTCCGCTGGCCCTTCCTTCGGCCATGAGGCCTGCCCACGCCAGGGCGGCCCCCTCGTCGAAGGAGAGGATGCGTCCCGAAAACAGCGCCTGCGGACCGTCCGGGCCGGAGAACCAGGCATCGAGCGCGTCCCTCCTGCGCCCGTGCGGCAGGTCGAGTATGCCGCGTCTGATCTCGGCCACCGTCAGCGAGGCGATGAAGAGGTCGGCGTCCTGCCGCGCGGCCATCCATTCGAGAAGGAAGGGTGACGGTTGCGGCTTGACCACGTTGCTGATGATGTTGGTGTCCGGCAGATAGCGCGTCAAAGATCGACCTCGCGTCCCTCCTCGCGCGCGCGCGTCAGGTCGAGGTCGGCGCCGACGAGCGGCGAGCGGCGCAGCGCCGCGAGGATGCCGCCTGGTCGGGGCGGCTCGCCGGACACCAGGGCCTTCACCGCCCTGCGCGCCTCGTCGGCTTCCGGTCCATCCTCGGTCAGGTGTCGCGCCAGGGAGCGGATCAGGTCGCGGTCACCGTCGAGCGCCGTCACTTCGAACCGGCGCACCCCGCGCTGCGCGAGGCGGCGCGGTAATTCTGGATCGCCCGCTTCTGAGAAGCCTTGCCCATGATCGGCCTCCTGTCTATCCGGATATATAGCCGCGGAACGCCGCTCCAACAAGTCGCCCGCCCCCCCTCAATACAGCGGCACAGGCCCCACGAAGCCCGACTGGGCGATCCACGGCGTCTGCTTGGCGTCGGTGGCCCGCACCACCTCGGCCTTCACCTGCGCGTAGAGCTCGTCCAGTTCGACGACGCCGTTGCCGTCGAGGTCGGTGTTGGGGCTGCGGAGGGCGGCGACCACGGCGCCGGTGAAGGCGCCGCCGCGAAGGCCGGCGCTCTCGTAGCTGAACTGGCGGCCCTTCGAGGCGGCGAGCACGCCGATCGGCCGGTCCTTACGCAGCAGCGCATCGACCGCGTCGTCGTTGCTCGGCGCACCCGCCGCGCCCGAGTGGCAGGCGTCGAGGAACACCATCACCCGGCCGGGCAGCGCCGCCAGCCGGCCGGCGAGCGCGTCGAAGGCGATCGCCGTCGACGACAGGTCGGCGAGACGCGTCCGGCGATGCGCGAGGTGCAGCCGGCCGTTGGCGTCGGTCAGGCCGTGGCCGGCGACGTGCAGGAACAGCGTGTCCTCGGGCCTCATGCGCGCGGCGATGGCGTCGAGCCGCGCGGCGAGCGCGGTCGCCAGGTCGGGTTCGTCGGCCAGCACCTCCGTCGCGACGTCGCCGTAGCGCCCGGGTTCGGCAAAGGCCGCCGCGAAGGCCTGCGCGTCGGCAACGGCGAAGCGGAGCGGCGAGATGCCCGGATCGTCGAAACGGTCGGTGCCGACCGCCAGCACGAAGAGGCGGCCGGCAGCCGGTCCGTCCACGGCCGCCGCCACGGGACGCGCCGGAGCGGCCGGCCGGGGCAGCGTGATGGTCCGGCTCGACAGGCCCTTCCGATCGGTCGCCTGAACGGCGAACCAGCGCGTCTCGGGCAGCGCCGGCAGCTCGATCTCCAGCTCTGCGCGGTCGCCCGTGAGCGACGTCCGGGATATCCGCATCCCGTCGCGGAACACAGCCAGTCCCGCCAGGCCGCCCGAAGCCTGGAGACGCAGGCGGGCACGGCCTTCGTCCTGCGATACGAGATCGACCTGCGGCGGCCGGCCGATCGCCGGCGGCGCCTCGAGGGCGGCCCGCCGCCCGAGACGGGCCTCGACCAGGCGCTCGGTCTTCAGCGGCGCGGCCAGGTTCTGGAGCGAATAGAGCACCGGATCGCCGGGAAACTTCACCTGGACGTAGCGGGCGCCTTCCGGAGTCGACTGGTAGCGCAGGTCGGTGTCCATGACCACCAGCTCGTCGTCGACGTAGAGCCCCGACAGCGTCTGCGTGCCGTCGGCGAGCGCATGGACGTAGAAGCGTCCGTCCCGGTCCAGCTGCAGCACGTGCGCGCCGTCGTCGAGCAGGCCGATGAGGTCGATGTCCTCTGCCGACGAGGGCGAGTGGATGGTGGCGACCACGTCCATCGTCACGGCATCGACGACGAGGATCCGCCGGTCGCGGCCCGCGATCGCCAGCAGGCCGGGCGACAGCGGCTGCACGACGAGCGGTGCTTCGGCGAAGAGCGGCAGTCGTCCTTTCAGAGCCGGTTCGGCATCGCCCTCCTCCTCGCCGAAAGCATTGTCGGAAAGGAACAGGTAGGGGTGCCCCGACAGGAGTTCGGCGCGCTGGCCGTCGCGGTCGTGGCGCAGGAACGTCACCAGCCCGTAGGCGGCCGACGAGGAGCCCATGCGGCAGACGCGCTGGTGGACGATCGACACGCCGCCTGCCGCAGGCAGCGTCCAGACGTAGGCTTCGGTGTCGATGCAACTGTCGAAACGCTCCTCCAGCAGCGCGGTCGCCTCGCGGGCGCAGAGCGTGCGCGCCTCGTCGAGCGTCAGCCGCCGCGCCACCATCGCCGGCATCGCCGCCCAGCAGTTCTGGGGACGGCCGGCGAGCGCGCGCAGGTTCTCCATGATCGGCTCGCCGTCCTCGTCGTAATAATCCAGCTCGTCCCAGGACGGATCGTCCTCCGGCAGGTCCAGCGCATCGTACTGCTCGTCGGTCAGCGGCGGCACCAGCCGCGGGGCGGGGCGCAGCACCACGCCGAACTCGGCGAGACGCACCAGGGCGCGGCGTTGCGCGCCGATCGCGACCGTCGTCGCCAGCGCCTTGGCGCCGCGGGTGAGACCGCCGCCGTCGAGGCTCGGCGCCGGAGCCCCGCCCGCATCCGCGCGCCGCTGCACGCGGTGGGTCGCGACCGCCTCGCGCGGATCGTCGCCTTCGGGGTTGTAGAGCACCCAGCTGCGCGCGTCGGGCGACGCGAGATCGGGAATTTCGGACAGACCCGGCCCCTCCAGGCCGAAGCCCGGCACGGCGGGCGGGCCGTCGGCATCATAGTCGAAGCGCAGGCTGCGCGCCGGGTCGACCAGATCGACGACGTCGTAGGTATCGCCGGTCGGCCCGTGCCCGAGCTTCAGGACGCCGTCGGCGGCGCGCAGTTCGACGACGCCGCCGTTCTCGAAGGTGCAGCCGCCGCAGCCATGCGCGTTGGCGAAGGGTTCCCGATCGTCATGCAGCATCTGCCGGAACGTCACCGCTCCGGCGCCGACGTTGCCGACGAACAGCAGGCTGTCGTTCCAGGCCCAGTGCAGCGCATGCAGGAAACCGCTTCGCGATCCGCCGCCGCCGTCGAGTTCGAGCACCGGACGCTCGGCATAGAGGTCGACGACGACGAGGTCGCTGCGCAGATGCGAGTAGCCGTCCTCCACCTCGATCGTCGGACCGACCGCGTGCACGTAGCGCGAACCGGGCGAGAAGTTGGGTTCGAAGCCCGGCCCGGCATAGACGAGCGCTCCGGTCTGCGCGTTCAGCACGCGGAAGGACTGCGCACGGACCTCGAGCAGGAAGCGGCCGTCGTTGGACAGGATGGTCTCGGTCGGCTCCTCCACGTCGAAGGGGTCCTGGACGACCACGCGCGGGCGCCCCGCCGCAAGCTCCAGCGCCAGCGGCTCGCCGGCGGCCACCGCCGGCTCGCCCGCCCATTTCAGGAACACGGGGACGTAGGCGATCGCCCAGTCGAGCGTGAACCCGCCCGTCACGTAGGGCAGGATCTCGAGCTGTCCCGCCTGATGGTCGGCATCGTGCAGCGGGATGAAGACCCGCATCCGGTCGGCGGCGAAACCCAGGCCGAAAGGCGCCGGCGCCCCCGGTTCGAGCGCCATGAAGCCGCTGCCCGAGAACCGCACCTCGCGCGGCATGGCCAGCACCAGATAGCGGGCGCCTGGGCATTCGGAAGCCGCATCGAAGGGGTCGGACCACGCCACCGTCA
The DNA here is from genome assembly GCF_014495845.1 of Aquibium microcysteis. Taxonomy (NCBI): domain Bacteria; kingdom Pseudomonadati; phylum Pseudomonadota; class Alphaproteobacteria; order Hyphomicrobiales; family Phyllobacteriaceae; genus Aquibium; species Aquibium microcysteis. Next base: position 5,801,405 of record NZ_CP061080.1, on the reverse strand, counting down.
GCGGTGCGCCGCTCGTCGGCGCGTCGGTCAGGATCCGAAACGGCGGAACGTCGGCCGAGGGCATCCGGCAGCCGGAAGACGGGGTCTGGGCCACGGCCGCGGCGGGAGGCTGGAACAGGCCGGCGAGCATCGCAAGCAGCGGTACGAACATGCGCAGCATGAAACGGCTTCCCTCCCGGATACGGCCGGCGTCGAAGAGACGGCGCCTGCGCGCTTTCTGTCAACCTGCCGGTACGGACCGGCGCCTGCAAGAAACGTCGGGAATGTCGATGGAATTATGTCGGCCCGGAGCCTTTCGGCGACGGGCCTGCCGCGCGCGGTACCCGGTGCGGCGAGGCCGCGGACTTGCGCGACCTTCCGGGATGCTTCGGTCGTCCTCCCGGCTGGCCCTCGCGACCTCAGTTGGTCAGGCCGATCTCCTGCATCTTGGCGAGCAGCCTTCCGTCCGGCTCGCCGGTCACCGGCAGGCGGAAAAGCGACTGGAACTCGCGGATGGCGGCGCGGGTCTTCTCGCCCATCACCCCGTCGATCTCGATGCCCTCGTTGCCGAAGGCACGCAGGCCGGCCTGGATCCGCACAACGTCGGCCTGCACGGCGGCTGCCGCGCGCACGTCCTGCAGCATCTCGGTCGCGGCGGCCACGTCGCGCGGACGAGGCAGCGGGGCGGCGGCGGGGACGGTCGCATGAGCCTGTGCGGGCGCGGCCGCGACGCCCGCCGCGGGAGCTGCCGCCGGTTGCGGTTCGGGAGGTGCGGCATGCGTCCGGCGCTCGCTGCCGATGCCCAATGCGTCGAGCAGCCGGTCGTCGATCTCGCCCGTCGCCGGCATGCCGACCGTCTTCTGATAGCCGGCGATGGCGGCGCGGGTCTGCGGACCCATCAGCCCGTCGACCGTGCCGCGATAGAGGCCCAAACCCTCCAGCGCGATCTGGACGCGCATCGTGCGCTCCTGCACCGGCTGTGGCGCCGCCGGCACTGCCGCGACGGGTTCCGGTATCGGCGGAACCGAATTCGTCACTTCGGCCGACGGCGGCTGCATCACCGGTTCGGGCCGCGCCACCGGCAGCGGTGCGGGCAGTTCGGCGGGCCGCTCGACGAGGAAGCGGGTTTCCATCAGCGGGCCGGGATGGCGGTAGGGCTGGTTCCAGAGCGCATTTGCCGAAACGTAGAACAGCACCACCAGGAAGGCCGTGGAGGAACCGACGAGGACCGGGTTCTCCGCGATCGCGGCGCCGGATGCCGTGGCGGCTGCGCCGATCAGTCCGGCGAGAGGTGACAACTCACGCTGACTGGCGGATCGCTTCATCGGCTGACGTCCTCGGCTTGGCGGCTGGCGGGATGGCGACGATTTCGGCATCGAAGAGGTCCTGATGTCTCGGCGGCTTGCGGATCGGCAGCGTGACGGTGACGATCGTCCCCTCGCCCGGCGCGCTGTCGATGGTCATCGAGCCGTCCTGCAGCTCGACGAGGCCCTTCACCAGCGACAGGCCGAGGCCCGTGCCCTCGTACTGCCGGGTGTAGTCGTTGAGAACCTGGACGAAGGGCCGTCCGATTCGGGAAAGGTCTTCGGCGCTGATGCCGATGCCCGTGTCGGCGACCGAGATCGTCACGCGGCGCGTGTCGCGGGCGGCGGTGACCTTCACCCGGCCGCCCTCGGGCGTGAATTTCACGGCATTGGACAGCAGGTTGATCAGGATCTGCTGGATGGCCCGCCGGTCGGCGAAGAGATCGCCGGAGGCGGCGGCGAGGTCCTGCTCCAGCGTCACGCCCTTCGCCCGCGCCTGGCACGAGACCATCGACAGCGAGCTGTCGACGGCGTCGGCGAAGCGGAAGGTCTCCGGGACGATCGGGTAGGTTCCGGACTCGATGCGGGCGACGTCGAGGATCGAGTTGACGATGGACAGCAGGTGCTGGCCCGATTCGCGCACGAGGCCGACATAGTCCCGCTGCCGGTCGGAGGCCAGCGGACCCGCCATGCCGCTCGCCAGCATGTCGGAGAAGCCGATGATGGCGTTCAGCGGCGTGCGCAGCTCGTGACTGACGGTGGCCAGGAAACGCGCCTTGCCCAGCTCGGCGCGACGGTTGGCCTCGGCCAGCGCCTCGCGCAGCCCGGTGAGTTCGGTATTGTCGCGCAGGATCGCCACGAAGCCGGCATCGGAAGGGCCCTGCGCCATCAGGTCGAGCACGAAGGCGCGGTAGCCGCCGTCGCGACGCTGGCCGTCGGCGGGCAGGCGAAGCCGCAGTTCGACCCCGCGGTGGCAGGCGCCCTCGCGCAGGTCGGCCAGCGCGGTCAGCCAGGCGATCCGGTCGGCGACGTGGATCCGCTCGATGAGGCCGGTACCGAGCAGGAACTCGGGCTCGAGCCTCAGCAGCGACCGGGCGCTGTCGGTGCAGTCGACGACGTCGCCGCCGCGCCCCATCCGCAGCGTCACCGCCGGCATCAGAGTCTCGATCGGCGGCAGCGGCTCGCGTTCCGGCGCCTCCTCGACGTCGGCCGAGAGCGCGGCGCGGCGCAGCCACAGCGTCATGCCGTAGGCGATCGGCAGCAGCCAGTGCGCACCGGTCGCGGGCTGCACTGTCTCGGGCATGAGCAGCGACAGCGCGACCGCCCCGGTCACCGCGGCGGCCATGGCCGCAAGGCCGGCACGCAGGGCTGCGCGGCTACGCAGCGCCAGCCAGGGCTCCAGCACCAGCGGCAGCCAGGCGAGAAAGAGCGGCGACGCGACGCCGCCGGCGCGGTGGATGATGATCGCGACGGGCACCGTGGCACAGGCGAGCAGCAGCGGAGCGGCGACGGTGCGCCGTCCGGTCTGCGCCACCGCCACCGCGGCGGTCCAGCCGATCACGCAGACGATGCAGATGGCCGCGAGCGCGATGGAGAGGCCCGCGTCCGCAGACAGGACCTGTGCGAAAGCGCCGCCGACGAAAAAGGGACCGGCAAGGGCCACGCCGAGCAGGCGCCTCTGCAGGTCACGCTCGCCCTTGTCGGCGATCGAAGGGTGAACGAGCCGGGCGCAGGCCTGCCCAAGCCGCGAACATCCCTCGCTCGTTCCAGTCGGAAGCTTACTCAACACCACGCGCTCGCTGACGCCCGTTCGACGGACTTTCGTTCAGCCCGAAACTCGCATTCCCGGTTTAATGAATGAATAAGGCACGGCATGAGCGGGGGGCGGGAACCGGTGGAAAACCGGTCCGGCGCGCGCCGGTCGCCGCAAGCTTCGGTTGATGGTTAACGAAGCGTGACCGCGGGACGGATCGCCGCGGCGCCGCGTTCGCTGCCACCCGCCGGTACTTTCCCATCGATTTCAGAGGGTTGTCTGGTAAAGGACGGGTTGCTGAAATGGGCGGCATTCGTCTCGATTCCGCCAGGAGCGCGAACCGCTCGGATTTGCATCCAATTTGAGGAAAACTTCGCCGTCCGCTGCAATCGGGCGTTGGGCCATGCGATATAGGAAGGTGGGGAGGCCCGCGACGTCACATGCGGGCCATGAACGACGGGACGCGAGGCAATGGGTTTCCTGATCCGCACGAGCTTCTGGTTTTCACTGGTTCTGCTGTTCCTGCCGATCGCGCCGGAAGAGGGGACCGAGACGGTGAGCCCGCTTGCGGCGCTGGTGGCCGCGCGCGATGCCATCGGCGACGTCAGCGGCATGTGCGAGCGCGAGCCGCAGGTCTGCGAGACGGGACGCGCCGCTCTGGCCACCATCGGCGTCAAGGCACGCGAGAGCGCGCGGATCGCCTACCAGATGCTCGAAGACGAACCCGCCGAAAACGACGCCATCACCACCGGCGGGGTCAAGCCCGCCGACTGACGCCAGCGGCGCGGAAGACGCCGTTTCGATCGACTGCAGCTTCGATGGTGCGCCGCATGCACGGGCCTCGTGCATGCGGCGTTTTCCCGATGCGTCGCAACCGTCCGAATTCGTCGGCCGGGCGGTTCAACAGATCCCCGATCCGCTCTATATGCGGGGCAACAGGGACGCAGACGCATCATGGCCGCCGACATCCAGTCCATCATCGACGACTTCGCCTTCATCGACGACTGGGAGGATCGCTACCGGTACGTCATCGACCTCGGCCGCGACCTGCCGCCCTTCCCGGAGAGTGACCGGACCGAGGAGAACCGCGTCCCCGGCTGCGTCAGCCAGGTCTGGCTGACGACGAGACGCGGCAGCGGCGACGATCCGGTCGTCGAGTTCTCGGGCGATTCGGATGCCCATATCGTGCGGGGCCTCGTCGCGCTCATGCTGGCGCTCTATTCGGGCCGCAAGGCGAGCGAGATCGTCGCCACCGACGCCGAGGCCGTGCTGGCCGGACTCGGCCTCGACGAGCACCTGACTCCGCAGCGGTCCAACGGGCTGCGTTCGATGGTCAAGCGCATCCGCACCGACGCCCGCATGGCGCTGGCCGACCCCGCCTGAGACAGGGCGCCGTCTCGACCCGCAAGCGGCCGCACCGGTTGCGAACGACCCACGGCATCGGCAGGCGCGGGCGGCGGTAGCGTCGCGCGAACCGCCCTTCCCGCGCATGTCAGCTCCGTGCCGACTTCGGCCGGTAGTCCCGCGTTCCCCAGTGGAGGATACGGCGCGGCCTGGGGGCAGGCTCGGGCGCATAGTGGCGCGCGAGCGCCGAGAGCGCGGCGCGGAGCATCACCTTGGCCGATCGCACCGGCCAGCCCCGCTCCAGTTCCACCGTCTCCAGCCCCTTCAGGAAGCAGCAGACATCGATCAGCAGGTCGGCGAATTCGGGTCCGACCTCCTGGAGGGCGCGGTCGACGCGGTTGCGTGCCGCGAGCGCGGCGTCCGTCAGGTCGGATTTGCTGCCTCCCGGTCCTCCGGCGCCCCCGCCGCCCAGCGCTGCCCAGTTGATGCCCAGGCGCGGCATCAGCAGACCGCGGTCGAAATCGCTGCGCAGGCGCTCCCCCGCACGAAACTGCCTGTCCTCGAGGAAGGGACGCCCGCCCCGGTCCTTGATGCGCGACAGCTTTGCCAGAGGCGACTCCGTGAGGTTCACGGCCACCGTCTGCGGTCCCTCCTCGGTCTCGACGGTCGCGGCGCCCACCTCCGCGTGCTGAAGCAGGAAGGGCCGCTCCGCCGCCCTGGCCCGGACATAGGCCGATCGGCCCGTCTCCGTCAGGCGAAGCATGCCGTCGCCCGTCCGCTGCAGGAAGCCCGCTTCCGCCAGCGTCTCCAGCGCCGTCATTTCCACCTGGATGGCGCCCAGGCGCTCCGACCGGAGCCGGACCCGCCCGCGCAAGGCCGCCTCTTCGACCCGGGCGTCGCCGCCCGCCAGAAAGCGCAGGATGCGCAGCCTCACCTTGTCGGTCGCCCGTTTCATCGGCGGTACTCCAGGCTGCGAAGCGCCGCGCCGGCGACACGTTCGGCAAGCGCCACGATGGCATCGAAGTCGGCGTCGTCGCGCATGTCCTCGATCAGATGACAGGCATGCAGCACGGTGGTGCGCTCGCGGGCGAAGCCGCGGCCTACGTCCGACATCGACAGGCCCATCACCACATGCGTCACGTACATGGCGATCTGCCGCACCCGCGTGACGCTCGTGGTCGTCCGACCCGGCTGGCGCAGTTCGCGGCCGCTCACGTTGAACAGCGCCGCGGTGATGTCGATGACGCAGTCGCACACGAAGACGGCTCGCTCTTCCGATCGCTGCGATGAAGACGGGCGCGGGTCCTGCCTTTCGCTGGCCGGGTGGCCTGGCGGTGCGGCGTCGGGGCTGTGACGGATCTGGCTGGCGGCTGACGATGGCACGGAACACTTCCCCCTGGTGCTAGGAATATGTTCCTCTTATACAGAAACGGCCGCGAGGTGTGAACAAAAGCGCAACCCGCACGCGCGCAGTTTTCTTCTACAGTTTTGAAATTGCTGGCTTTCTCGAATCCGTTTCGATTTTTTCGCGCGGAATCTTTCCCCACCCCCGACAGCCGCACCGATCATTGCGCCTCCAGTTCATGCACCGGAGGCACCCGTGACGACATTTGCAGAAGACGCGAGAAGACACCGCGAGCGCAAGGCGCTCGAGACGAGGAATGCGGCGGTCAGGGCCGCGTTCTTCCTGATGACCGGGATCGAGATCGCTTCCGCCCTGGCGTTGGACGAGGAGGCGCGGGCTGCCGTCAGGGTTCGGCTCGAGCGGCTGATCGAGCGGGAGCGGCTTCGCGGCGCGGCGCGGCACTGGAGCTACGACCTCAACCGCCACATCGCGCTCAAGCAGGCGCTGGACCAGTTCACGACCGAAGCGAATCGCCCGGGCCGCAAACGAAAAGACGGCGGCGCCGGGAGGCGCCGCCGTCAGATCCGGAACGAGCCGTCGGGTCGGGTCAGCGCGCAGCCTTGCGCTTGCGACCGAGCCCCATCTTCTTCGCAAGCTGGGAACGAGCGGCCGCGTAGTTCGGCGCGACCATCGGGTAGGACGCGTCGAGGCCCCACTTCTCGCGGTACTGATCCGGCGTGAGACCGTAGTGGGTCATCAGGTGGCGCTTCAGCGACTTGAATTTCTTGCCGTCCTCGAGACAGATGATGAAGTCGTCGTGGACGGACTTCTTCGGGCTGACCGCAGGCTTCGGCTTTTCGGCAGGCGCCATTTCGGTCGCCGTGCCGACCCGGCCGAGCGCGGCATGGATGTCGGCGATCAGGTTCGGCAATTCCGAAACGGGAACGGGATTGTTGCTGACGTAGGCAGCAACGACGTCGGCAGTCAGCTCGATGAGCATGTTGCCCTGAGTCAGGTTCGACTCCGAAATTTCCATATTGGTCAGGCCCCAGTGAGTTGGCTAGTGGATTGGGATCGGCGTTCTAAGCACCGCTGCGTCTGAGAACAGCGAATTCGCCGCTGCACGACTCGCCATTCCTGTCGTTAAATGAGCCCCTGAAGTCTTCAAGTCAATTCTGTCTGCGGGAAATTACGAAAAAATAATGTAACAAATCGGTTTAGTGGTCTCTCAAACCTCTGATCTGCAACCGGCGCGAGACGAGCATAGCATCCAAAAATATTATCAGCCCGATTTTTTCCGTGATCACCAGCCCGTCTGGTCTGACCACGTCCGGTTCATTCGACTTTGTCTCCGGCGCGTGGCGGCATCTCGTCGTGAACTGAGCCTTCCCAGAGCGGGTACCCGGCGGCATAGGCGGCCTTGGCCAGAAGATGGGCTGAAATCGGGGCGGTGAGCAGAAAGAAGACGACGCCGGCGAGGGCGCGGGAGGCGACGGCGGTGTCGTCGGTATAGACGGCCACGGCGATCAGCATGACGCATGCCCCGAGCGTTCCCGCCTTCGAGGCGGCGTGCATGCGGGTGTAGAATTCCGGCAGCCGGAGCAGGCCGACCGACGCCACCAGCGCGAAGGCCGCGCCGATGACGATCAGGACGCCGGTCAGGTAGTTGGTGATGATGTCGGTCACAGCTTCACCTCCGGGTTGCTCGGTGCCGTCTCGCCTTCGGCCGCGTTCTTCTCCAGTGAATTGCCGCGGCTGAGCACGAAGCGGGCGAAGGCCACGGTCGCCAGGAAACCGACGAGGCCGAGGGCGATGGCGACGTCGATGTAGAGCGTGATTCCGCTGCGGATGCCGATGACGGCGATGAAGCCGAGCGCCACGGCCACCAGCATGTCCAGCGCCACGATCCGGTCGGGCAGCGTGGGGCCGCGCACGACGCGGTAGACCGTGACCAGGAAGGACAGGCACAGCAGGGCGAGCGCGACGGTCACCGCCCCGGCCAGGAAGGTTTCGCTGCCGCTCACCGGAAGGCCTCCATGATCTTGCGCTCGAAGCCGGTGGCGATGTCCATGCGCGCCTGGTCGGGGTCGGAACAGTCGAGTGCGTGGATGTAGAGGATCCGCCGGTCATCCGAGACGTCGACCGAAAGGGTGCCGGGCGTCAGCGTGATCAGGTTGGCGAGCAGGGTGATCTCGAAGTCGCGGTCGACCTTCAGCGGATAGGCGAAGATCCCGGGCTTCAGCTTCATGTCCGGCGTCACCACCAGCACGGCGACGCGCCAGGCCGACAGGATGAGTTCGTAGACGAACAGCAAGGCGAGCGACAGCACGCGGCGGGCGCGGGCGAAATAGCCGAGCGACCCCACCTGCCCGCGAATGAGGTAGAGCGCGCCGGCGCCCAGCGCGAAGCCGAACAGGAAGTTGACGAAGGTGGCCGACCCGGTCACCACCATCCAGGCCAGCGCGAGCAGGATATTGGCGAGATAGAGCGTCATGATCCACCCTGCGCTGGGAACACCGAACCGATATAGGATGCGGGATCGGCAAGGCCCGCCGCCGCCGCCTCCGCGATGCGCAGGAAGGGCTCGGGCCACAGGCCGATCCAGACTGCGGGCACGAGAAGCACGAGCACGGTGCCGTAACCCGCGACGGGGTCGATCGGCCCCGTTGCGCCCGTCACCGCCGCGGCCTGCTCCGGACGCCAGAACGAAAGGGCGAAGACGCGGCCGAGCACGATGGTGGTCAGCACGCTGGACAACAGGATCGCAGCGGTCAGCCACCAGGCTTCGGCCGCGATCGCCGCCTTGACCAGGACGATCTTCGGCCAGAGGCCCGACAGCGGCGGCAGGCCGGCCGCTGCCAGCATCAGGGCCAGCATCATGGACGCCAGAAGCGGATGCGAGCGGTAGAGCCCGCCGAGTTCGTGCAGCGAGAAGCTGCCGCCCGCCTCGCGCATCAGGCCGGCGACGAGGTAGAGCGCCGTCATGACCAGGATCGAATGGATGGCGTAGAGCACGGTGCCCGAGAGCGCCGGCGGCGAGCCGATCGCCAGGCCGGCGAGCATCGTGCCGATGCCGGAGATCACGACGAAGCCGATGGTGCGCCTCACGTCCGTCTGCGCCAGTGCGCCGAGCACGCCGAGGATCATCGTCAGGATGGCCACCACCGCGATGACGTCCGACAGCACGGCGCGTTCGACGGGAAAGAGCGTCGTGAAGGTCCGCAGGAGCGCATAGATGCCGACCTTGGTGAGCAGGCCGCCGAACATCGCCGAGGTGACGATGCGCGGCGTGTGATACGAGGCCGGCAGCCAGAAGTTCAGCGGGAAGGCAGCCGCCTTCATGCCGAAGGCGAGCAGGTAGAGCGTGGCGATCGTCATCAGCGGACCGTCCTGCCGGAGGCCCTCGGCCTTGCGCGCGATGTCGGCCATGTTGAGCGTGCCGAAGACGCCGTAGAGATAGCCGGTCGTGATCAGGAACACCGTCGTGGCGATCAGGTTGAGCACGGCATATTTCACCGCCCCGTCGATCTGGCGACGCTCGGAGCCGAGGATCAGCAGGCCGAAGGACGAGATCACGAAGACCTCGAACCAGACGTAGAGGTTGAAGATGTCGCCGGTCAGGAAGGCGCCGTTCACGCCCGCGATCATCAGCAGAAGGAACGGATAGAAGCCGTAGCGCCGCCCGGTTGCGTCGATGTCGCGGAGCGCGAAGACGGCGGCGGCCGAGGCGGCGAAGGTGGCCGTGGTGGCGAAGGCCGCGCCCAGCATGTCGGCCTGGAAGGTGATGCCGTAAGGCGGCAGCCAGCGGCCCATCGTCATCACCTGCGTCCCCTCGCCCATCACCCGCCACAAAAGAACGAGGCAGGCGGCGAAGGTCGCGGCGAGCACGGCGAAGGCGACGGCGGCATGCAGGCGCGTCCGGTGGCGCACCATCAGAAGCAGCGCGCCGCCGAGGATCGGCAGCGCCACAGGGGCAATCACGGCCCAGTCGAGGAGGCTCGTCACGCCCTGGACGAAGGCGGCGCTGGTGTCCACCGGCACGGAGGTCTCGGCTGCCATGTCTGCCTCAGTATCCCAGCGGCGGAAGGCCTTCGCCCCGCGGCTCGGCGATGCGCATTTCGTCGGTGTCGTCGGTGCCGAGGTCCTGATAGGCGCGGTAGGCCAGCACCAGCAGGAAGGCGAAGAAGGAGAAGGAGATCACGATCGCGGTCAGGATCAGCGCCTGCGGCAGCGGGTTGGCCGTCACGCCGTCGAGCACCGTCTTTCCTTCGGCGATGATCGGCGGCACCTCCCGCAGCACCCGGCCGGCGGTGAAGATGGTCATGTTGACGGCATTGCCGAAGATGGCGATGCCGAGCAGCACGCGGATGATGTGCTTGGACAGCATCAGATAGATCGAGACGGCATAGAACAGGCCGACGAGCCCGGTGAGAGCGGTCTCCATCAGTCCTCCTCCCTTTCCTCGAGAGCGAGCGCGATCGAGGTGATCGCGCCGACGACCACGAAGTAGACGCCGAAGTCGAAGACCATGACCGAGGAGAGGTCGATGGTGACGCCGGGCAGGTAGACCTTGGTCCAGAGACCCGTCAGGAAGGGCACGCCCATCGCCAGCGACAGAAGACCCGACGCACCCGACAGGAACAGGCCGAAGCCGGCGATCGCCATCGGGTGGAAATACATCGCCCGGCGCACCGGCGCCACGCCGCATGCGATGCCGTAGATGGCGAAGGCCGAGGCCGCGATCAGGCCGCCGATGAAGCCGCCGCCCGGTTCGTTGTGGCCGCGCAGCAGCACGAACACGGAAAACAGCACCATCAGGCTGGCGAGGTAGGGTGCTGCGGTTCTGAAGATCACGGTCTGCATGTCAGGACCTCGCCTCCGGCGGATTGGACGGACGGGGCACCCGGATCCGGATGAGCGCGAGGATGGCGAGGCCGGTGATCATCACCACCGCGATCTCGCCCAGCGTGTCGAGGCCGCGGAAGTCCACGATGATGACGTTGACGATGTTGCGGCCATGCGCGATCACGTAGGAATAGGTGCTGAAGAACTCCGACAGCGTCGCGTCGAACGGCACCTGCGTCACCTTGAGCAGCAGCAGCGCAAAGCCGAGGCCGCAGGCGCCCGCGATCGCCATGTCCATCAGCTTCTCGCCCGACGGCCGGTGGTCGCTCGGGTGCAGCCGCAGCCGCGTCATCACGAGCGCCAGGATCACCACCGACAGCGTCTCCACCATGAACTGCGTGAAGGAGAGATCGGGCGCGCCGAGCAGCAGGAACAGCAGCGCCACCGCGAAGCCCTGGATGCCGAGCGACACGATCGCCGTCAGCCGGTCGGCCGCATAGACCACGGCGCCGAGGCCGATCACGGCGATGGCGAAGACCGTCCATTCGTAGAAGGTCAGATCGGGGACGGAGGGCACCGCCGGAAGTTCGTCGAAGGCCAGCATCGGCACCCAGACCGCGAGCCCGATCATGACGAAGGTGACGATCATGTAGACTTCGAGCCGGCCGTTCTGGATGACGCCCGTCACCGCATTGGCCAGCCGGATCAGGCCGCGGATCGCCTGGTCGAAGCCCTTGTCCGGTCCCCAGCCGATGGCGGACAGCACGCCGGCCATCGTCTCCCGCGCCCGATCGAGCACCAGGTAGATGACGATGCCGAGCGCGATGGTGACGAGCGAGAGCAGAAGCGCCAGGCTCGCATGCGGGATCACCGAAATGTAGATCTCCACCGGCGCACCGGCGACCGCCGCAGCCATCGGCTCGGACACGTAATGGTGCGAGACGCCCGAGAAGACCGCCGCCGCGAGACCCACGACGGCGAGCGTCAGCGGTCCGAGCCAGAGCAGCACCGGCCCTTCATGCGCGTGCTTGGGCGTCTCGACGGCCGCGCCGAGGAAGGGCTTCAGCGCCACCGCGAAGCCGATCACCAGCATCAGCGCATTGCCGACGATGGCAACGACGGTGAAGACGCCGTTCCAGCCGTCCGAGAAGTTCAGCGCCGCGTAGATCTCCTCCTTGGCGAGGAAGCCGAAGAAGGGCGGCAGCCCGCCCATCGACAGCGCGGCGAGCAGGGCTGCGGCGAAGGTGATCGGCATGGCCGAGCGCAGCCCGCCGAGGCGGCGCACGTCGCGCGTGCCGGCCTCGTGGTCGATCAGGCCGGCGACCATGAACAGCGCGCCCTTGAACATCGAATGCGCCACCAGATAGAGCACTGCCGCCTCGATCGCGATCTCCGATCCGAAGCCGGTCAGCATCACCAGCAGGCCGAGCGAGGCGACGGTCGTATAGGCGAGCATCAGCTTGAGGTCGGTCTGGCGGATGGCGAGCAGCGTGCCGACCAGGAGCGTCGTGCCGCCGAAGACCGGCAGGATCGTCTCCCACCACGCCGTGTCGCCCAGCACCGGGTTCAGCCGCATCAGCAGGTAGACGCCGGCCTTCACCATGGTGGCGGAGTGGAGATAGGCCGAGACGGGCGTCGGCGCCTCCATGGCGTTGGGCAGCCAGAAGTGGAACGGGAACTGGGCCGACTTGGTGAAGGCGCCGCCGAGCACCAGCACCAGCGCCAGCAGGTAGAAGGGAGCCGCGCGCAGCGCGTCGCCCGATGCGAGCAGGTCCGACAGCGTCCCCTGCCCCGTCGCCGCCCAGATGACCAGCAGCCCGGCCAGCAGCGACAGCCCGCCCAGCCCCGTCACCACCAGCGCCTGGATCGCCGCGCGCCGCGAGGCTTCGCGGGAATGGTCGAAGCCGATCAGCAGGAAGGACGTGATCGAGGTCAGTTCCCAGAAGACGAACAGCATCATGAAGGAGTCCGACAGGACCAGTCCCTGCATGGCGCCCATGAACATCAGGATGAAGGAAAAGAAGCGCCCCTGCTGCTCGTGCCCCTTCAGGTAGCCGCCGGCGTAGAGCACGATCAGCGTGCCGATGCCGGAGATCAGGAGCGCGAAGGTCAGCGACAATCCGTCGATGAACCAGGCGAAATCGACGCCGAGGCTCGGGATCCAGGAATAGCCGCCTCTGACGATCCTGCCGTCGGCGACGTCGCCGAGATAACCGAAGAAATGAACGAACAGGAACAGCGGCGCGAGCGCCAGCACCCAGGCCGCATTGTGCTTGAGGACGCGGGTCAGCCCGGGGGCAATCGCGGCGGCCAGGAACGGCAGGATCAGCGCAAGAAATGTAACCGACTGCGATCCGTCCGCCATCCAGAAGTCCCGTCCCCGCCATTGCTTGGGCCGCGCCGCGCGCGCCGGGGGACAGATAGCGTCTCGGTCTTGCCCCCGCAAGCAAATGCAGCGACGTCGCGACGTTTGTGCCCCGGATGGCCTTGCTCAAAACGATGCACGGGCCCCTCCGCCACGCCGATCCTCGACCGGCGACCGTGGGCAGATGACCTGGCACCGGTCAGGCCAGACCATCCGTGCAGCTTTCAGTGTGGCACGATGTACTTGCCGTAGACCCAGCCGGTGGCGAAATTGCCGTTCTGCGCGGGATCGTGCCAGACCTCGCACCAGCGATGGCGCACGGCCTGCGCCTTCTTCCAGTCGGGCTGGCCGGCGACGTCGTCGAGGTCGAGCCCGCCGGTGCAGCGCCCGGTCATCTGCAGCACCGTCCCGTTCGGATAGGCCGACTGGATCTGCGAGGTGCTCGCCGGATACTTGCGCACGTTCAGCACGTCGCCCCAGGCGACGTTGGCGACCTCCCAGGCATGGAAGACGGAGGCCTGCGCGCCGGCGGCGAGGCCGGCCGTCATGGCGAGGGCGGCGAAGGCGGATGCGAGGCGAAGCTGCGGTTTCATCGGCGTTTCTCTCCCAAAGCATTTGAACCGGCCCGGAGAATGACATAGCTGACGTGAACAGCCGCCCACCGATCCGTTCATTCTCCATTCAAGCAGGCGCCGCGCCCATGTCCAGGACGATTTCCTTCCCCGCGATCCCGGCGCCGTCCGCCGACAGGCGTCCGGTGCACGACACCCATCACGGCGTGACCCGCACCGACGACTACGCCTGGCTCCGGGCCGGCAACTGGCAGGAGGTGTTCCGCGATCCCTCCGTCCTCGACGCGGACATCCGGGCGCATCTCGAGGCGGAGAACGCCTATCAGCAGGCCATGCTCGCCGATCTCGAACCGCTGCGCAAACGGCTCTTTTCCGAGATGAAGGGCCGCATCAAGGAGGACGATTCATCCGTGCCGATGAAGGACGGTCCCTTCGCCTACGGCTCCTCCTACGTGATCGGCGGCGAACAGCCGCGCTATTTCCGCACGCCGCGCGACGGCGGTTCCGAGGAGCTGCTGCTCGATGGCGACGCGGAGGCGGCCGGCACCGCCTATTTCCGGATCGGCGGCACCGATCATTCCAGCGATCATGCCCGCCTTCTCTGGGCCTTCGACGACAAGGGCTCCGAGTTCTACACGCTCAAGGTGCGCGACGTCGCGTCGGGAACGGACCTGCCCGATCGCGTGCCCGACACCGGCGGCGGCGGGGTCTGGACGGCGGCGAACGACGGCTTCTTCTACACCCGCGTCGACCCCAACCACCGGCCCTCGAAGATCCTCCACCACGCGCTCGGCACCGACGCAGCCGACGACCGTCTCGTCTACGAGGAGACCGATCCCGGCTTTTTCATGAGTGTCGGCGGCACCCGCACCAACGACTGGATCCTCATCTCCATCAACGACCACGAGACGTCCGAGTACCGGCTCATCCCCGCCGCCGATCCGATGGCCGAGCCGAAAACCGTGCGGGCCCGCGAGCTCGGCGTGCAGTATGATCTCGAGGAGGGCGGCGACGTCTTCTTCATCCTCACCAATCTCGACGGCGCCAAGGACTTCAAGGTGATGACCGCGCCGGCCGCCGATCCGCGTCCGGAGAACTGGACCGACCTCGTCCCGCACGAGCCCGGCCGGCTGATCCTGGCGGTCATGGCCTTCCGCGACCACCTCGTCCGGCTCGAGCGCCGCGACGGCCTGCCGCGCATCGTCGTGCGCGAGCGGGCGAGCGGGGAGGAGCATGCGATCTTCTTCGACGAGGAGGCCTATTCGCTGGGGCTGATCGGCTCGCTCGAATACGACACCAGCGTCATCCGCTTCAGCTATTCCTCGATGACGACGCCCTCGCAGGTCTACGACTACGACATGGCGACGCGTGAGCGCACGCTCCTGAAGACGCAGGAAGTCCCCTCCGGCCACGACGCGGAGCACTACGTCACGCGCCGTCTGATGGCACCCTCGCATGATGGCGAACTGGTGCCGGTCTCGCTGCTCTACCACCGCGACACGCCGCTCGACGGCTCGGCGCCCTGCCTGCTCTACGGCTACGGCTCCTACGGCATCGCCATTCCCGCCGCCTTCAACACCAACATCCTGTCGCTCGCCGACCGCGGCCTCGTCTACGCCATCGCCCACACCCGCGGCGGCAAGGACAAGGGCTTCTCCTGGTACGAGGAGGGAAAGCGCGAGCGCAAGACGAACACGTTCCTCGATTTCATCGCGGTGGCGCGCCACCTCGTCGCCGAGGGCTACACCGCGCATGATCGCATCGTGGCGCAGGGCGGCTCGGCCGGCGGCATGCTCATGGGCGCCATCGCCAACATGGCGCCGGAGGCCTTCGGCGCGATCGTCGCCGAGGTTCCCTTCGTCGACGTGCTGACGACGATGCTCGACGAAACCCTGCCGCTCACCCCGCCGGAATGGCCGGAATGGGGCAATCCGATTGCCTCGGCCGCCGACTACGCCACCATCGCCGCCTATTCGCCCTACGACAACGTCGGCGAAAAACCCTACCCGCCGATCCTCGCCGTCTCGGGCCTGACCGACCCGCGCGTCACCTACTGGGAGCCCGCCAAATGGGTGGCCAGGCTGCGCGAACGGACGACCGGCGAAGGCCCGGTCCTCTTCCGCATCAACATGGAGGCCGGCCACGCCGGCGCCTCGGGCCGCTTCTCGCGTCTGGAAGAAATCGCCTACACCTACGCCTTCGCGCTGAAAGTGGCGGGGAAGGCGGAGGTTCCGCCGGCGATCTGACCCGGCGGCGATCGCGGCCTGGTCCGCGACCGTCCGACGATGCCGCCGATCATTGGCCGCTCGGCGAATGAGCAGTCCGCGTTTGCTCGTTCTGACAGACTGGCAATTGCGACATCGACCACACGTCATCCTCGGGCTTGTCCCGAGGAT
Organism: Aquibium microcysteis; assembly: GCF_014495845.1. Lineage (NCBI taxonomy): Bacteria > Pseudomonadati > Pseudomonadota > Alphaproteobacteria > Hyphomicrobiales > Phyllobacteriaceae > Aquibium > Aquibium microcysteis. The sequence continues at coordinate 5,785,502 of NZ_CP061080.1, read as the reverse complement.
CTGTCGACTCTGGAACTCTAGGCATATCCGGCATTCCGGCGTTACGAGCAGACCCTGCGGAGTCTACAACCGAGGGGCAGATCCTCGGGACAAGCCCGAGGATGACCGCGTCACGCCGCAGTGACGATCCGCCTTTCGCGATCCGCTGCATAGGCCAGCGCGGCGCGAATGTCTTCACGCGTCAGGTCCGGATGATCGGCTAGGATTTCTTCGGCGGACATCCCGACGGCGAGCCAACCGAGAATGTCGGCGACCGCGATGCGCATTCCGCGAATGCAGGCGCGCCCTCCCCGCTTTCCGGGCTCCTGGGTGATGATGGATCGGTAATCGGTCTCCATCGTTGAAATCTACCACAATGGAGCCCGGGGCGCGAATGCCGTATCGAGAAGGGTCGGCAAGTGCCTTGTCGGAAGCTCTTTTTTCCCCGCTTCCGCAGAGCCACCTCAATCCAACGACTGCCCGTACCTTCTCCTACCGCGCCGGAAAGCCGTTCGGATGCCCCGGCACCGCCTTCAGGTACGCCGCGATCGCGGCGCGGTCCTCGGCGGGCAGCATGGCCATGTTCTTCTGCACGTCGACCATCGCGCCGCCGACGGTGTCGAAATCGGGCGTGAAGCCGCTTTCGAGGTAGTAGGCGATCTCGGAGGCCGACCAGGACAGGCCTTGCGGGGTGATGTTGGGGACGACGCCCTCGCCTTCCGCTGCCACGGCGCCGGCCAGCCATTCGCCGGTCTTCAGCCCGCCGGAGACGTCGCGCGGCGTGTGGCATTCGCCGCAATGGCCGGGTCCCTCGACGAGATACTGCCCGAGGAGCACGTCCGCCGACGCGCCTTCGATCGAGACGACCGGCGCCGGGTCGAGATTGACCAGCTTCCACAGGCCGATGCCGCGGCGGATGTTGAAGGGAAAGCCGAGGCGGGTCGGCTCGGCCTGGCCCGCCACCGGAGGGAGGGTCTTCAGGAAAGCGAAGAGGTTCGCCACGTCGTCCGGCGTCATCCGCGCATAGGACGTGTAGGGGAAGGCCGGATAATAGTGCCGTCCATCCGGCGAGACGCCGCGCTGCATGGCGTTGGCGAAGTCGCCGATGTCCCAGGCGCCGATGCCGTCGACCGGGTGGGAGGAGATGTTGGGCGCGATGAAGGTGCCGAAACCCGTTGCCAGCCGTACCCCGCCCGGCAGCGACAGGCGGGCTTCGCCCTCCGATCCGGGCGAGGCATGGCAGGAGGCGCAGCCGCCTGCCCAGAAGATGCGCTCGCCCTCGGCGGCGTCGCCCGGCGGAAAGGCAGCGACGTCTTCCGCCGGAAGAACCCGGGGCGCGGTGAGCCACCAGAAGGCGAGCGCGGACGCGCCGGCAAGGACGGCTGCAGCGATGGCCAGCTTGCCGGCGAGTCTCATGCGCGGGCCGTCCTCAGCCCTTCTTGGCGCGGTAGGTCTCGTGGCAGGAGGCGCAATTGCCGCCGATGGTGCCGAGCGCGGCGCCGAGCTTGGCCTGGTCGGCCGGCGGATTCGCCGCGAGCGCCGAGACGTCGGCCTTCATCTTGTCGACGCGCGCCTGGAAGTCGGCCATGTTCTCCCAGATCGCCGGGAGTGCTTCCGTTCCCGCGCCCGAGCCGGCCGGGAACAGCGCCGCGACGTCGAACTTCGCGGCATTCGCGTTCAGCGTCTCCAGAGCTGCGGCGACTGCCGCGGCATCGAACGGCTTCTCGCCCTTGGCCATCGGGGCCAGTTGCCCCAGGGAGGCGCCGAACGACTTCATCAGTGCCTCGCGGTCCTCGACCGGGCCTGCGATCGAGGCCGTCATGGCCAAACCGAGTGCCGCTGCGGCTAGAACGAACTTCCTCATCATGTCCTCCGGATGCCTTGCTGGGTAACGGCCTTGCTGGAATTGGCAGAACCGACGGGACCGACAATGGCAAACTTCGCGGTCACGCGCGTTCACGCTCGCGTGATGAGGCGATCGGCAGATCCGACACACCGTCAACGAAAAACGCCCCGACCATGGTCGGGGCGCTGCGACGTTCGTCTGTGGCTGGGGCCGATCAGGAGGCCTTCTCGAAGCACTCCAGCACGTAGTCCCAGTTGATCAGGTTGTCGACGAAGGCCTCGAGATATTTCGGCCGGGCGTTGCGGTAGTCGATGTAATAGGAATGCTCCCACACGTCGACGCCGAGGATCGGGCTCGCGCCGTGCACCAGCGGGTTCTCGCCGTTCGGGGTCTTGGAGATCTCGAGCTTGCCGTTCTTGACCGAGAGCCAGGCCCAGCCCGAGCCGAACTGGGTCGTGCCCGCGGCGATGAAGTCGGCCCTGAACTTGTCGTAGCCGCCGAGGTCCGAATCGACCGCCTTCTGCAGCGCGCCCGGCAGGGCCTTGCCGCCGCCGCCCTTCTTCATCCACTTCCAGAAATGGATGTGGTTGTAGTGCTGGCCGGCATTGTTGAAGAGACCGGCGTTCTTGCCGTAGGACTGCTTGACGATCTCCTCCAGAGACAGCCCGTCCATGCCCGCTTCGGCGGCCAGCTTGTTGCCGTTGTCGACATAGGCCTTGTGGTGCTTGTCGTGGTGGTATTCGAGCGTCTCCTTCGACATGAAGGGCTGCAGCGCCTCGTAGTCGTAGGGAAGTTCGGGAAGTTCGAAAGCCATCGTGGTTCTCCTTTGGGAGGCTGCGGGACGGGTGAAAGGGTCGGGCTCCATATAGGACAGACGGTCGCGCGAATCGAGACGTCGCTCGCGCGGGAGCCCGGGTTTGCCTCAGGCCGAGCGTCCGTGCGCCCAGTCCCAGTAGAGCGCGCGCGCCTTGGCGGCCACGGGTCCGGCCTGCAGCGTCCGGTCTTCGATCTGCAGCACCGGCACGACCTTGGAATGGTTGCCGGTCGAGAAAATCTCGTCGGCACCGAGGAAATCGGCCACCGTCAGCGTCTTCTCCACGACCGCCTGACCCGCCTCGCGCAGCAGGCCGATGGTGCGGGACCGCGTGATGCCGGACAGGAAGGTGCCGTTGGCCACCGGCGTGAAGGCCACCCCGTCCTTGACCATGAAGATGTTCGACGAGCCGGTCTCGGCCACGTTGCCCAGCATGTCGAGCACCAGCGCATTGTCGAAGCCGCGCGACCGCGCCTCCAGGATCGCCCGGCCGTTGTTGGGGTAGAGGCAGCCGGCCTTGGCGTTGGTCGGCATCGTCTCCAGCGAGGGGCGGCGGAACGGCGAGACCGTCAGCGAGAAGCCCGTCGGCGCGATCATCGGCGATTCGTAGAGGCACAGGCAGAAGCGCGTCGAGGCGGGGTCTGCCGGCACGCCCATGTAGCCGCCGTGCTCGGCCCAGTACATCGGGCGGATGTAGACGGCGGTGTTGCCGTCGAACTTCTTCAGCCCGTCCATCGTCAGGCCGACGATCTCGTCCGCCGTCATCGTCGGCTGCAGGCCGAGCGCCAGCGCCGAGGCGTTGACGCGGGCGGCGTGCAGGTCGAGGTCGGGGGCGACGTTCTCGAACCAGCGCGCGCCGTCGAACACGCTCGAGCCCAGCCACATCACGTGGCTGCGCGGTCCCACCAGCGCCACGTTGCCCTCGTTCCAGTCCCCGTCGACATAGGTCCAGGTGAGCGACTGCGCCTTCGTATCCACCGCCATGATGCATCCGCCTTTCGTTGACCCATGGATAGCGGCTCGTGCGGGTGCGTCAATCGTCCATGCCGCGGTTTTCTTGCGCCAGCGCTGCGCTTGACCGGTGCCGCCCGATCGGATCAAGTCTCGGGATCACCGACGGAACTTCCCATGCGCCACTCCGCCTACGTTTTCGACGCCTATGGTACGCTGTTCGACGTGCACGCGGCCGTGCGCCGCCATGCCGAGGCGATCGGGCCGGACGGCCCGCTCCTGTCGGAGATCTGGCGCGCCAAGCAGCTCGAATATTCCTGGGTGCGGACCCTGATGGGCTCCTACCAGGATTTCTGGCAGCTCACCCAGCAGGCGCTCGACTTCGCCTTCGCCCGCGTGCCCTCGGCCGACCGGTCGCTGCGGCAGACCCTGCTCGACGCCTACTGGCGGCTCGACTGCTATCCGGAGGTGCCGGCCGTGCTGAAGGCGCTGAAGGCCGACGGCGCGCGGCTGGCCATTCTCTCCAACGGCTCGCCTGCGATGCTGGAGGCGGCGGTGAAGTCGGCCGGGCTCGACCTCGTGCTCGACCACGTCTTCTCGGTCGACGAGGTCCGGAAGTTCAAGACCGATCCCGCCGTTTACGACATCGTGACCACGGCGTTACGCGTCTATCCGCAGGCCGTCTCCTTCCAGTCGTCCAACCGCTGGGACGTTGCGGGCGCTGCGAAATTCGGCTTCCGCACGGTGTGGATCAACCGGTCCGGGCAGCCCGACGAGTATCTCGATCATCCGCCCGCGGTGATCCTGCCCTCGCTCGGAGGCTTGCCGAACCTCGGCTGATCGGGGATACCGCAGGCATGAGCGCGGTGCGGCGAAAACCGGGCAACCGTTTGACCGCATGCGCGTTGTGCGGCTTCCACGAGGGTGACAGATTTTCATGACCGGACGTACGACTTCCACCGGCGGCGTTTCGCGGCGCTTCCTGCTGACGGCGGGCGCTCTCGGCGCCGGCCAGCTGGTTCTCTCCGCCTGCACCACGTCGCGCCCGATGCCGCAGCTGCCGCAATTGCCGCGGTTCGGCGAGGAGATGGGCGGCGGCTTCGACCATGCCGAGATCTATGCGGCGCGCAGCGACGGCGGCTTCCTCGTCCCGGCCGTGCCCTACGAGCGGATCCCGTCGCGCTTCCTGCGGCAGTATGTCTCCGACCCCACCGGCGAGGCGCCGGGCACCGTCGTCGTCGACACCTCGAAGCACTATCTCTACCTCGTCCAGCCGGGCGGACAGGCGATCCGCTACGGCGTCGGCCTCGGCCGCGCCGGCTTCGAATGGTCGGGCCGCGCCGTCATCCAGTGGAAGCGCGCCTGGCCGACCTGGACGCCGCCGGACGAGATGATCGCCCGCCAGCCCGAGCTCGCCAAGTACAGCGCCGACAATGGCGGCATGCGCCCCGGTCTCGACAACCCGCTCGGCGCCCGCGCCCTCTACATCTTCAAGGACAACGTCGACACCCTCTACCGCGTCCACGGCTCGCCCGAATGGTGGTCGATCGGCAAGTCCGTCTCCTCGGGCTGCGTGCGCATGATCAACCAGGACGTCATGGACCTCTTCAACCGCGTGCCGAACAAGACGCCGATCCTGGTGCGGTAGGCGGGCGGCACGCGGGTTCGTTCGCGAGAACGGCGGTTCCAACAGTACGGGCGGTCTTGTGGCTCGCCTGTTGGAACTTCTCCAGCCCGTCCGACCATGGTACGTTCCAACAGTTCGGATGAAATCCGCGCGCAACTGTTGGAACCGCCATGGACTTCGTCGAATTCGTCACCGATCAGAGCCGGGAAGCGATCAACACGCGCCAGCGCTACCAGGCATGGCGCAATGCGGTCGAACGCGAGCGCGGCTTCCGCGGGTCGATGGTCTGGGAGACGTCGAAGGGACAGGACTACCTGTTCCGGGCCTATTATGCCGAGGACGGCAAGCGCCGGCAGAAATCGCTTGGCCGACGCTCACCGGAGACCAAGGCCCTCAAGCAGACGTTCGAGAACGAGCGCGCCGCCGCGATCGCCAGCCGCAAGCGGCTCGATGAGGCGCTCGCCCGGCAGGCGGCGGTCAATCGTGCGCTGGGCATGGGCCGCGTTCCCCTGATCGCCGCCCGCATTCTGCGGCTGCTCGACCAGCGCGGCTTCCTCGGCAAGGGACTTCGGGTCGTCGGCACCAACGCGCTCTATGCCTACGAGGCCGCCGCTGGCGTGTTCCTCGATCCGGGCATCACCGCCACCGGCGACCTCGACCTTCTCTTCGACGCCCGCCGCGGCCTGAACCTCGTCGGCGATCCGGCGCTTTCGCAGGACGGGCTCGTCGATCTCCTGCGACGTGCCGATCGATCCTTCCGCAAGAGCCCGCAAGGTTTTCGCGCCGAGAACGACGAGGGCTATCTCGTCGATCTGATCACGCCGCTGCGCCGCCCGCCCTGGGCCCTGGCATCCGCCGCAGCCGGCGCCGACGCGCTCGAAGCCGCCGAGATCGAGGGCCTGTCATGGCTCGAGAACGCCCCCGCCTTCGACCAGGTCGCGCTCGACGAACGCGGCGCGCCGCTGCGCCTCGTCACGGTCGACCCGCGGGTCTTTGCGATCCACAAGCACTGGATTGCGAAACGTGCCGACCGCGACCCCCTGAAACGCCGCCGCGACGACGAGCAGGCGAGAACGGTCGCGGCCCTGACGCGACGCTATCTCGGCCACCTGCCGTTCGAGGCACCGGACCTGCTGATGCTGCCCCGCGGGGTGGTGGAGGAGGCGATGGCGGAGCTTGCCGGATAGACGCTGCCGCTCGCAACCGGGAGGCCTGCCGTTTCCCTTCAGACTGGACCCGGCAGAAGGGCTGCGTCCCTCGCCCCTCAGCGCTTCAAGCTCCCCAGGATCCCCCGCACCAGCGCCCGGCCGAGCGAGGTGCCCACCGACCGCACCACTGACTTGACCGCCGCCTCCGCCACGGTCTGGCGGTTCGAGGTCCGCGGGCGCGGGGCGGACGACTTGCTGCGGGTGCCGCCCGAACCCGATGAGCTCGAACCCGTGCGGCCCGAGGTCGTGCGGCTCGACCCGCCCGAGCGCCTCTGCCGGTACTCCTGCTCGAAGTCCTCGTCGCGGCGGCCCTTGCCGTCGAAATCGGGCAGCGTCCAGCGGTCGCCCTCGCGGGTCGCGTCGCGACCGCCGCTCCCGCGCCGGTCGTCGTCGCGGTCCTCGTCGCGTCCGTCGCCGCCCCAGGGCCCGCGCGGCCGGTCGCCCGCGTCCTCGCCCCACGGCCCGCGCGAACGCCCGCCATCCTCGCGCTCGGCCGCATCGGCCGCCTCGGCGCCGCGCCTCTGCAGGATCTCGAACGCCGATTCGCGGTCGATGGTCTTGTCGTACTGGCCGGCCACCGGGCTCATCGCCTGGATCTGCCGACGCTCCTCGTCGCTGATCGGCCCGAGCCGCGAGGCCGGCGGGCGGATCAGCGTGCGCTGCACGACCGACGGCACGCCCTTGGCCTCCAGCGTCGACACCAGCGCCTCGCCGACGCCGAGCTGGGTGATGGCCTCGGCGCAGTCGAAGTCGGGATTCGCGCGGAAGGTCTCGGCCGAGGCCTTCACCGCCTTCTGCTCGCGCGGGGTGTAGGCGCGCAGCGCGTGCTGGATGCGGTTGCCGAGCTGGGCCAGCACCGTGTCGGGCACGTCGAGCGGGTTCTGGGTGACGAAGTAGACGCCGACGCCCTTGGAGCGGATCAGCCGCACCACCTGCTCCACCCGGTCGACAAGGATCTTGGGCGCGTCGTCGAACAGGAGATGCGCCTCGTCGAAGAAGAAGACGAGCTTCGGCCGGTCCGGGTCGCCCACCTCCGGCAACGCCTCGAACAGCTCCGACATCAGCCAGAGCAGGAAGGTCGCGTAGAGCCGCGGGTTCATCATCAGCCTGTCGGCGGCGAGCACGCCGATGGCGCCGCGGCCGTCGCGCGTCGTGCGCATCAGGTCGGCGATCGCGAGTGCCGGCTCGCCGAAGAAGTTCGCCCCGCCCTGCTGCTCGAGAATCAGCAGCGAACGCTGGATCGCGCCGACGGAGGTCTTCGAGACGTTGCCGTAGAGCCTGGAGATTTCCGCGGCGCGGTCGGCCACGTGCGCCAGCATCGCCTGCAGATCCTTCAGGTCGAGCAGCAGCAGGCCGTCCTCGTCGGCGATGCGGAAGGCGATGTTGAGCACGCCCTCCTGCGCTTCCGAGAGGTTCATCAGCCGTGCCAGCAGCAGCGGCCCCATCTCCGAGACGGTCGCCCGGATCGGATGGCCCTTCTCGCCGAACAGATCCCAGAAGATCACCGGGAATTCCTGGAAGTCGTAGGGCTCGAGCTTCACCTGCTGTGCCCGCTTGACGAGGAACTCCTTGGGCTCGCCCATCGCCGCGATGCCCGACAGGTCGCCCTTCACGTCGGCGCAGAACACCGGCACCCCGGCATTGGAAAAGGCCTCGGCCAGCACCTGCAGCGTCACCGTCTTGCCGGTGCCGGTCGCCCCGGTCACCAGGCCGTGCCGGTTGCCGTATTTCAACAGCAGCGTCTCGGCCTTCTGATAGGCGTCGTCGGGCGTCCGGCTCGCACCGAGAAACAGGCTGTCGTCACTCATCAGGCGCAGTCCTCCATGGTCCCGACCGCGGCCGGTCTTGCCCGTCAGGTATAATCGCACCGATGCCGCCCCACAACGGCGCCACCGAAGGGTGGGACTCCGGCCGACGCTATACCTGCACCGCGTCATTCCGGAAGGCTGCGCCGCGCGGAGCGCGGTGGAGCCTGTCCGGAATCCATTCCGTGACGTCGGTAAGGGGGGGCACCGGCCGCAGGCGTCACGGAATGGATTCCGGATACGCCCGCCTCCGCTTCGCTCGGCGGCCGTTCCGGAATGACGCGGCGCAGCGAGAAAACGGCCGTCCACGACCCCCCTCACACCGGCCGTGCACGGTCCCGGCGAACGTCGCGGTTGCGGTCGGCCTCCGTCCGGCCTAATCCGACCGGCGGGCGAGGAGAGGAGCGGCAGCGATGCGGGAAGGTGTGGCGCCGATGCGTCGGAAGCGGTGCGATGCACGGGCCGGCGCTCCGGCTTTGTTGCGGTGCCCGCGGTTGCCCTCTACTCTGGCGGCGAAGCGGCCCGTGCACGGCCGCGCAGATGCGGACGGACGATGACACCTGATCTCCTGAGCCAGGCGGATTTTCCGCCGGTCGACGAAGCGCTCTGGCGCGACATGGCGGCGAAGGCGCTGCGCGGCGCCGATTTCGAGACCACGCTGGTCTCGCGCACCGACGACGGCATCCGCGTCGAGCCCCTCCACGCCCGGTCGCAGGAGCCGCAGCCGATCTCGCGGGTCGACAAGCATGCCGGCTGGCGCATCCTCCAGCGCGTCGACGATCCCGACCCGGTGCGCGCCCGCGCGCAGGCGCTGGAGGACGTGAAGAACGGCGCCGACGGGCTGTCGATCGTCTTCGAGGGCGCCCCCAACGCCTTCGGCTACGGCCTGCCCGCCACCCAGGAAGCGCTGGCGGCCACGCTCGACGACGTGCCGCTCGGCCGGCTCGACCTGCGCGTCGACACCCATCCGACGAGCCGCATCACCGCCGAATGGCTCGTCGCCTACCTGTCCGCCCGTCGCGCCGATCCCGCCCGCATGCATCTCTCCTTCGGCATCGATCCGTCGGCGATCTTCGCCGGCACCGGGCGCATGCGGATGTCGATCGAGGCGCTGAAGGCTTCGCTGCCGCAGTCGCTCGCCCATTTCTTCGCGCTCGGCGTGCCGGGCGTGCTGCTCGAGGCCGACGGCCGCGTCTGCCACAATGCCGGCGCCACCGAGGCGCAGGAACTCGCCTTCATGCTGTCCTCGGCGCTGTCGCATCTGCGCATGTTCGAGGCGGCGCGCCAGCCGCTGGTCTACGCGGCACCCCATATCGGCTTCGCCACCGCGGCCAACCAGGACCAGTTCGTCACCATCGCCAAGATGCGGGCGCTGCGGCGCCTGTGGTCGCGGGTGCAGGAAGTCTGCTCGGTCGAGCCGTCGCTGGCGATGATCCATGCCGAGACCTCCTGGCGGATGATGACGCGCCGCGATCCCGAGACCAACATCCTGCGCTCCACCATCGCGGTCTTTGCCGCCGCCGTCGGCGGGGTGGATTCGATCTCGGTGCTGCCGCACACGCTGCCCCACGGCCTGCCCGACGATTTCGCCCGACGCGTCGCCCGCAACACCCAGCTGGTGCTGTCGCGCGAGGCCAATGTCGGCTTCGTCAACGATCCGGCTGCCGGTGCCGGCGGCATCGCCCATCTCACCGAGGCACTCTGCGAGGCCGCCTGGGAAGAGTTCAAGGTCATCGAGCAGGAGGGCGGGATCCTGGAGAGCCTTGCCGCCGGCCGTTACCAGGCACGCGTCGTCGCGGCCCGCGAAGCCCGGGCAGCGCGCTACCGCGCCGGCGAGCGCCGCATCGTCGGCACCACCGTCTTCCCGCTGGCGCAGGAACGCCCGGTCGCCACCCTGCCCGCGGAGCGGCGCGAGGGACCGAAGGAGGGCGGCGCCTTCTGCGAGAAGCTCGCCGCCACGCGCATCGACGAGAGCCTGGGAGAACCGGCATGATCCCCGATTTCGCCGCCATCGACTGGTCGAAGCCCGCGCGCGGCAAGACGAGCCGCGACGACCTGTGGGAGACGCCGGAAGGCATCGACATCAAGCGCGTCTACGGCGAGGCCGACGTCGAGGGCCTGCCCTTCCTCGACACGGTGCCGGGTGCCGCCCCCTTCCTGCGCGGCCCCTACCCGACCATGTACGTCCAGCAGCCCTGGACGATCCGGCAATATGCCGGATTCTCGACGGCCGAGGAGTCCAACGCCTTCTACCGCCGCAACCTCGCCGCCGGCCAGAAGGGCCTGTCGGTCGCCTTCGACCTCGCCACCCATCGCGGCTATGATTCGGACCATCCGCGGGTCGCGGGCGACGTCGGCATGGCGGGCGTGGCGATCGATTCCATCCTCGACATGCGCCAGCTCTTCGACGGCATCCCGCTCGGCGAGATGACCGTTTCGATGACCATGAACGGCGCCGTGCTGCCGATCATGGCGCTCTACGTCGTGGCGGCGGAGGAACAGGGCGTCGCCCGGAAGGACCTCGCCGGGACCATCCAGAACGACATCCTCAAGGAGTTCATGGTCCGCAACACCTACATCTACCCGCCGAAGCCGTCGATGCGGATCATCTCCGACATCTTCGCCTACACATCGCGCGAGATGCCGAAGTTCAACTCGATCTCGATTTCCGGCTACCACATCCAGGAGGCCGGGGCGACGGTCGACCTCGAGCTCGCCTACACCATCGCCGACGGCATCGAATATGTCCGCGCCGGCATCGCCGCCGGGCTCGACGTCGACGCCTTCGCGCCGCGCCTCTCCTTCTTCTGGAACGCCGGCATGAACTTCTTCATGGAGCTCGCCAAGCAGCGCGCCGGCCGCCTGCTCTGGTCGATCCTGATGAAGAAGAACTTCGCGCCGAAGAGCGACAAGTCGCTGGCGCTGCGCGCCCACACCCAGACCTCCGGCTGGTCGCTCACCGCGCAGGATCCCTACAACAACATCACCCGCACCATGATCGAGGCGATGGCGGCGACCCAGGGCGGCACCCAGTCGCTGCACACCAACGCCTTCGACGAGGCGCTGGCGCTGCCGACCGACCATTCCGCCCGCATCGCCCGCAACACGCAGATCATCCTGCAGCAGGAATCCGGCACCACGCGCATCATCGATCCCTGGGGCGGCTCGGCCTTCGTCGAGCGGCTGACCTACGACCTCGCCGCCCGCGCGCTCGCCCACATCGAGGAGGTGGAGGCGCTGGGCGGCATGGCCGCCGCCATCGAGAAGGGCATCCCCAAGCTCAGGATCGAGGAGGCCGCCGCCCGCACCCAGGCGCGCATCGACGGCGGACGGCAGGCGCTGATCGGCGTCAACGCCTTCCAGCCGGAAAGCGAGATCGAGGTCGACGTGCTCAAGGTCGACAACGCGCAGGTGCGCGCCCGCCAGCTCTCCAAGCTGCAGCAGCTCAAGGGCACGCGCGACGTCGCCGCCGTCGAAGGCGCTCTTGCGGCGCTCACGGAAGCGGCGGCCGGCGGCGGCAATCTGCTCGAGTTCGCCATCCGCGCGGCGCGCGCCAGGGCCACCGTCGGCGAGATCTCGCTGGCGCTGGAAAAGGTCTTCGGCCGCCATGTCGCGACCGTCCAGACGATCTCCGGCGTCTACCGCGCCGAGGCCGGCGACATCCCCGCCATTCCGCGCGTGCAGGAGAAGGTCGAGGCCTTCCGGCAGAAGACCGGCGCAGCACCCCGCATCCTCGTCGCCAAGATGGGCCAGGACGGCCACGACCGCGGCCAGAAGGTCATCGCCACGGCCTTCGCCGACCTCGGCTTCGACGTCACCGTCGGCGCCATGTTCCAGACGCCGGAGGAGATCGCGAAGCTCTGCGTCGAGCACGACGTCCACATCGTCGGCGCCTCGTCGCTGGCCGCCGGCCACCTGACCCTGATCCCCGAACTGAAGGAAGCCCTGTCGCGTCTCGGCCGCGAGGACATCATGATCGTCGCCGGCGGCGTCATCCCGCCCGACGATTTCGACGCCGTGCTCGCCGCCGGCGCCACCGCCATCTTCCCGCCCGGCACGGTGATCCCGGAAGCGGCGGAGAAGCTCATGGACGCCCTGCTGGAGGGGTGATTTGCGCCTCGGTAACGTGTGTCGTATTCTCGGCCGCATAGGCGAGGCCACACGCATGACGCTCAACATCCGAAATCCCGAAGCCGACCAGCTCGCGCGCCAGCTCGCACGCATAGACGACACCAGCATCACGGACGCGGTCATCGTCGCGCTGCGCGAGGCGATCCGCGCCCGTGTCGGGGCTGAGGCGCCAGGCGAGACTATCCATGACCGGCCCGAGAACGAAACGCCGGGCGAGACGGCCAAGCGGCTGCTCGCCAAGCATGGGCTGTCCTTCCAGCCGGGCCGCCAGCCCGTGCCGCAGAGTGTCTACCACGACATGGATCATGACCTGATCGGCGAGAACTGATGTTCGTCGATGCCTGCGTCATCATTTCACTGATGGCCGGCGAGGACACGGCGGCGGCCTATGAAGCCGCGCTGGAGAAAGCCGACTCCCCCTTCACCTCGCCATTGGCGGCCTGGGAGGCGATCATCGCCATGTCGCGCCCCGACCAGCTCGACTGTCCCTACTCCGCCACCGCAGCCCTCGTCGTCGATTGGCTGGCGGAGCGTCAGATCGAACTGCGAGAGCCGATTTCGCCCCACGAGGTCTTGTCCCACGCCGTCGCCGTTGCCGAGAGGCATGGTCTCGGCAAGCGGTATCTGAGCAATTTCGACTGCTTCCACTATGCCCATGCCAAGGCGGCCGGCGTTCCCATGCTGACGCTCGACCGGCTCCTGCGCGAAACCGACGTGGAGACGCTGCCGGCATAGCCCCCGTTCAGCTGAACGGGTTGATGTCTGCCTCCGCGATCGGCAATTCCCTTCCCTCACGACGTGGAGGAGAGGTGGCACGCGTAGGGTGACGGTGAGGGGGCTTACGCCCTGCGATGCGAGACTTCGCGGCCCCGGCTGTTCCAACCCCTGTTGCAACCTGGTGCGATCAATGTTCTAATGCCCGTTGCAACAGGAGTCCTCGCCATGAACACCGTCATCCGCAAGATCGGCAATTCCGAAGGCGTCATCCTGCCGAAGGACCTGCTCCAGAGCCTCAACCTCAAGGCGGGCGACTCGGTCGTGGTCATCCGGGACGGCGACGAGTTGCGTCTGCGCCGGGTCGAGGATTCAGCGGAGGAGTTCGAGCGCAAGATGGCGATCGCCCGCGAGCGCATGAAGAAATATGAAACCGTCTACCGGGCGCTCGCGAAATGATCGTCCATCATTCGCGGGAGTTCGTGGAGGCTCTCCACGCAGAACAACTGCGCCTCTACGGAGGTCCTCCCGGCATCCGCGATATCGGGATGCTCGAGTCCGCGCTCGCCCGACCGCTGCAGAAGGAAGCCTATGGCGATCCCGACATCTTCGACCTCGCAGCCGCCTATCTCTTCGGAATCGCGCGGAACCACCCTTTCGTCGATGGAAACAAGCGAACGGCGCTGGCCGCCGCCGACCTGTTTCTCTTCTTCAACGGCTGGAGCCTGGAAGCCGATGACGCCGACCTGATTCAGTTCGTCCTGATGGTGGCCGCCGGCGAGATCGACGAGACCGGCGCGGCGGCGTTCTTCCGCGACCATACCGAGGCCGTGCCGGTCGGCGCGTGACGGACCCTGCCCGGCGTGGTAGGCACCGCCGGCCGAAACCGCGCGGACGCCGACGATGCTGAAGACGTACACCGTTGCCGATCACAGGCTCGTCCTGGCCGAGCCGGCCGCCGAAGCCGCCATGCCGGATGGCCTCGTCTGGATCGACATGATCGAGCCGTCCGCCGAGGAGGATGCGCGGGTGGAGGCGCTCGCCGGCATCTCGATCCCGACCCGCGACGAGATGCGCGCGATCGAGGAATCGAGCCGCTTCTACGCGGAGAACGGCACGCTCTATCTGACCTGCCCGGTCATCTATGCGGCCGATTCCGGCGTGCCCGGCATCGCGCCGATCACCTTCGTCCTGTCGGAACGCCTGCTCGTCACCGTACGCTACAGCCGGCCGCAGCCCTTCGACTTCTACGTCGCGCATGCGGGCAAGTCCGGCAACAATCTCGTCTCCGACGGCTGCGAACCGACGGCGGTCCTGTTCGGGCTGCTCGAGAGCATCACCGACCGGCTGGCCGACGTGCTCGAAAGCGTCTCGCAGCGCCTCGACGCGGAATCGACCCGGCTGATCACCGGCGCCCGCGGCAAGCCGATGTCGACCGCCGAGTTCCGGACCGGCCTGCAGTCGATCGGCCGCGAAGGCGAGTTCCTGGGCAAGGTGCGCGACAGCCTGTCCGGGCTCGCCCGCCTGATCCTCTACGTCCAGAACAACGGCAGGCCGGAAAAGTCGAAATCGGCGGCCCGGACCTGGCTGAAGTCGCTGCAGCGCGACGTCCAGTCGCTCACCGAGCAGGTGAGCTATCTGTCGGAACGGACGATCTTCCTCCTCGACACGGTGGTCGGCCTCGTCTCCGTCGAGCAGAATGCCATCATCAAGATCTTCTCGGTCGCCGCCGTCGTGTTCATGCCGCCGACGCTGGTCGCCTCGATCTACGGCATGAACTTCGAGCACATGCCCGAACTCCAGTGGCTGCTCGGCTATCCCTTCGCGCTGGGCGCCATGGTCGTCGCCGCGGTGGTGCCGCTGCTGTTCTTCCGCGCCAAGGGCTGGCTGTAGACGGCGCCGCCGATCCCCATCCTCACCCCAGCGCGACGATCTCCCATTCCTTGCCGCCGACCGTCACCAGCGCGCCGACGCCCTTGCCGAACAGCGCCTGCGCCATCGGCGAGACGTGGCTGATGGTGCCGTGCGCCGCGTCGGCCTCGTCCTCGCCGACGATGCGCCAGGTCTTGCGCGCGCCGTCCTCGTCCTCGATCGTCGCCGTCATGCCGAAGCGCACGACCTCGCTGTCCGGGTCCGGCTCGGAAAGCTCGGCATTCTCGCGCCGTGCCGTCCAGTAGCGCAGGTCGCGCGAGACGAGCGCGATCTTCTCGCGGTCGGCCTCGGCCTCCGCCCGGGCGAACAGCGCGTGCAGTTCGGCGAGTTGCGCGTCGATGGCGGCCAGCCCCTCGCGCGTCACGAGGTTGCGGTGCGGGCTGACGGGACGTTCGCCGATGTCGGAGAGGCCCGACAGGCTGTCGCCATTGCTGGTGAAGGCTCTGCTCATTCCCCGAATCTGGGGTCCCGGGACCGGCGAAGCAACCCGCGCGGGTCGCGACAGGCTGCGAGCCTGCCGGTCGATGGCTCTTCCCCCGCCCAGACAACGTTCCCAGGCTGGACGCCGGACGAGAATTCGCCGAAAGATTGCAGATCGTCTGCCCCCCGGGCTGTCCTCATGCGCAAGACCGTCATTTACGGCCTCGTCTGGTTCGCTGCGCTGCAGCTGCTGACCTGGACCGTCCGGGACGCATCGACGGACGGTCGCCTGCTTGCCTCGATGCTCCTGATGGCGATGCTTCTCTTCCCTGCAGCCATGGTGGGCATCGAACGAATTGCACCGCCGCAGTTCAAACCCAAAGTGAACGGCGAGCCAATGAAGTACATTCCGGAAGTATTTCTTTGTCTCTTTCTCGCCTGCTCGATGACATCGTCCCTGTTGACGCATATCGAGAATGACGATTCGATATGGGGTTTCTTTCGGGAATCGATCGCCGTTGCGGGAAGCTATGTCTTCCCCTTCATCGACAAGTATGAGACGGTGCTTGGCCTCACCGGCGACCATCTTCTACGTGTTCAGTCGATCATGACGACCATCGTGTCTGGCGGATTGGTCTTCACGATGTTCATTGCGCTATCCACCCTGTCGAGGGCGAACAGAAAACCAACCGATTCGGTCTATCCGCAGGGACGACCACCGTTCAGGATCAGGGGTCTGGTTGGATTGTTCCTGTTTGTACTCCTCTTTCTCGCAGCCTATTTCGGATGGATCGACTACGCGGAACACGGATCGGCGAGGCGCGCCGCGCGAGACTGTCTGGTCAGGGCATCCTGCTATACGAGCCGAGGCGATCTCCACCTGATGTCCGCAGCATTTCTCAAGATGATGGCGATCGCACCCTCCCCGCTGATCCTGCTGTTTCTGCACCTGTGGCTGGCGGGACAGCGGAATGCCCCTCTCCCGCGATGACGCCGGCGAACGCTCTCACGTCCGACGCCGTCGTCTACTCCGCGCGTCTGGGCACCCGGTGCTTGAGACCGGCACCTCGTAACGGCTACCTGGTCACAACGATCGTCCAAACCCTCATCGGCGCGCGCCAGCCCGGCGCACCGTCGCCCGCCCCGTCTGGCACGCGTCCTGCCTCGTGTCCCATTCCAACGGCAAGGACGTACCGATGATGGACAGGCGGCGCTTCATGGCGGGACTGGCGGCCACGGGCGCCGCGATGGCGGCAGGCACCGCGTCCACGCGCGGACAGGCCCTGTCCGGTTTCGGGACGGCGGCGCTGCGCGGGGCGATCGACGCGGCCGAGTTCGGCCTCCGGCCGGACGTCGCCGAGGACCAGAGCCGGGCCTTCGCCCGCGTGCTCGCGGCTGCCGCCGGGCGCGAGGCGCCGGTGTTCCTGCCCGCAGGCACCTACGTCGTCGCCGACGTTCCCCTGCCGCGCCGGCTGGTGCTCATGGGCGTGCCCGGCGCCACGCGCCTCGTCCAGGGCGGCGGCGGCTCCCTCTTCGCCGGCGACGGCGCCGCACACGTCGAACTGTCGGGGCTGGTGCTCGACGGCGCCGGCCGGCGGCCTGGAAAGGGCGTCCGGGCGACGCTCGAACTCGCCGGCGTGGCGCGGCTGGTCATCGAGGACTGCAGCTTCACCGGCAGCGCCGGCAGCGGCCTCGCACTCGCGCGCTGCGGCGGCAGCGTCGCGCGCTGCACCATCGCGGAGGCGGCGAATTTCGGCCTCTACAGCGTCGACGCGACCGGGCTCGAGATCTCCGGCAACAGGGTGACCGACTGTGGCAATGGCGGTATCCTCGTCCATCGCAGCGCGCCCGGCGAGGACGGCACGCTTGTCACCGGCAACCGCGTGCAGCGGATCGCCGCCCGCGACGGCGGCACCGGCCAGGTCGGCAACGGCATCAACGTGTTCCGCGCCGGCTCCGTCACGATCTCCGGCAACCAGGTCTCCGACTGCGCCTTCTCGGCCATCCGGTCGAACGGCGGCAGCAATCTCCAGGTCGCGGCCAACACCTGCCTGCGCTCGGGCGAGACGGCGATCTACGCCGAATTCGCCTTCGAGGGCGCGGTGATTTCGAACAACGTCGTCGACGGCGCCGCCAAGGGCATCTCCATCGTCAACTTCGACAAGGGCGGCCGGCTCGCGGTCTGCTCCGGCAATCTCGTCCGCAACCTCTCGCAAACCGGCCCCTACGAATCCTCCGGCGCCGGCTTCGGCATCGGCATCACCGTGGAGGCCGACACCGCCGTCACCGGCAACGTGATCGAGGGCGCGCCGCGCCATGGCCTGCAGCTCGGCTGGGGATCGTTCCTGCGCGACGTCTCCGCCACCGGCAACGTCATCCGCCGGGCCGGCACGGGCATCGCGGTCAGCGTGGTGGAGGGCGCCGGCGCGGCGGTCATCTCCGGCAATATCATCTCCGAAACGCCGTACGGCGCCATTGTCGGCCATCGCTGGGGCAAGCCCGCCACCGGCGATCTCGCGCTCCCCGGCGCCGCCGGTTTCGCGCATCTGACGATCGCGGCCAACCATTCGGACTGACGCGCAGCGCCCCCCGATTGCCGTCGAGGACGGCGCGGCGGCTCGCGCGGCAGGCCCGCCTCAGCGCGCCAGCGCCAGCGCCTCCGTCGGCCGCACCTGCCCGACCGCCGTGCCGTTGCGGTTCTTCACCGCCGGGCGGGCGAGGTCGCTGAGCCGCGCCGACAGCCCCTCGTCGCCGGCAAACAGGCCCGCCAGCACCTCGGCCACGATCGCCTCCGAGGCGCGCGTGCCGCCATCGTCGCATTTCACCGCGACGCCGAGCCCCAGCGTCGGCAGCGCCGCGACATAGACGGCCTCCGCGCCGGTCTTGACGAAGATGCGCCCCTGCCCGGCCTGCATCAGCGCCAGGTCCATCGTGCCGCTGCCCGACATGTGGAAAGGCTCGGCCATGCAGGCCGAAAGCAGCCGGCGCGCCGCCTTCATCCGCTCCACGCCCATGCCGATGCCGCTGCCCATGCGCGCGAAGCCCAGCGCCAGCGCCCGCAAAGGGATCGCGTAGGTCGGGATGGCGCAGCCGTCGATGCCCACATTGGCCTCGTCGTGGATCGCGCCCGTCACCTCCTCCATCGTGGCGCGCAGCAGCGCCTGGTAGCGGTGGCCGTAGTCGACGTAGCCGCGATGGGCGAGACCCATGTGCGTGCAGGCGCAGAGGAAGCCGGCATGCTTGCCCGAGCAGTTGTTGTGCAGCTGCGACGGCGCGCCGCCCGCGCGGGCGAGCTCCAGCGTCGCCTCCTGGCTGCCCGGCCAGTGCGTGCCGCATTCGAGCGCGGTCTCGTCGAGCCCCGCGCGGGCGAGCATGGCGGCCGCACCCGCCACATGCGCCGGCTCACCCGAATGCGAGGCGCAGGCGAGCGCCAGTTCGCGGTCACCGAGGCCGAAGGCGTCGGCCGCGCCGCTCTCCACCAGCGGCAGCGCCTGGATCGCCTTGATGCAGGAGCGCGGGAAGACCGGCCGGTCGGCATCGCCGATCTCCACCAGCGTGCCGCCCTCGGCGTCGACCACGACGACCGCGCCGCGGTGGCGGCTCTCGACGCGGTTGCCGCGGGTGACTTCCACGAGGACGGGGTTCGCCATGGCTTCACCAAGATTTCACTGTCTCGATCCTGCGCCCGCACCTATTCCCTTCGACGATGAGACGCAAAGGCTTTCGAATCCTGTCGACGCTCAAGCTCCTGGCGATGCTGGTCGCCATCCTCTTCGTCGCGCCCGCGGTCGCCACCGCCGGCTGGTGGTCGCTGGTCGACCGGCCCGGCTCCTGGCGCTCGGCCGACTGGTCGTCGAGCGGGCTGCTGCCGGCCGCACCCGAACGCAATGCTGCGGCCGTCTACGTGTTCGCCGCCCGCACCGGCGGCCTGAAGGGAGCGTTCTCGGTGCACAGCTGGATCGTGCTCAAGCGGCCCGGCGCCACCCGCTACGAACGCTACGACAAGGTGGGCTGGGGCTCGCCGATCCGCCGCGACGGCTGGGCCGCCGACGGGCGCTGGTACTCCAATGCGCCCGAGCTCGTGGCGATGGCCGAGGGCGAGCGCGCGGCAAGCCTGCTGGCGGAGATGGACGCGGCGATCGCCTCCTATCCCTATGCCGGACGGGGCGACTACCGCATCTGGCCGGGGCCGAACTCCAACAGCTTCGTCGCGCACGTGCTGCGGCAGGTGCCGGCGCTGGGCGCCACGCTGCCGCCCAACGCGACGGGCCGCGACTATGCGCCGGGCGTCGCCTCGTTCGACCTCGCGCCCGACGGCCGCGACCTGCACGTGACCTTGAACGGCCTCGCCGGCTTCGCGGTCGGTGCCCGCAGCGGCCTCGAACTGCATTTCATGGGGCTGGTGGCCGGGCTGGATCTGGCCCGGCCGGCACTGAAGATCCCCGCCTTCGGCCGCGTGCCGCTCTGGCCGGGAGCCTGATGCTATTCGGCGAAGGCGTTTGCCAGCGCGCCGCGCAGGGAGTCCTCGCCTTCCTCGCCATAGAGCACGTCGTCGATCGTGTAGGCGCCGTCCGGCCCCTTCACCAGCACCAGCCGGTCGATCCAGTTGCCGTCCGGCTGGTCGGGGAAGCGATACTGGACCCGGGCGATCAGCCTGTCGCCGTCGGCGGTGGTGGCGCCGGCCTCGCAGACCGGGGCGACATCGGGAAAACTCTGCCAGGGAATGCCGTCGCCGAGCGGCGGCTTCTCGTCCGGCGTCTCGGCCTGCCGCTTCTCGTTCTCGCCGAGCGCCTTCATGATCGCGTCGCCGAGGCCGGGCGTGACGAGATACAGCCTGCCCATCCCGTTCTCGGCATTGGCCAGCACGCAGAAGGCCTGCACATAGGGCGTACCGAGGTCGTCCTGGGCGGCGGCGGCACCGGTCAGGGCAAGGCCGAAAGCAAGGGTCGCAGCAAGTCTGCGCATCGGGAAAAATCCTCCGGAATCTGTTCTGGTCAGCGGTCGCGGCGGATGATGCCCGCCGCCAGGAACCCGCCGTCGACGGCCAGCGTGTGGCCATTGACGTAGCTCGCCTCCGGCGACAGCAGGAAGGCTACCGCCGCGGCAACCTCCGCCGGGCCGCCGTAGCGCGCCTGCGGCACCCGCGCAACCCAGTCGGCGCGATCCTCGGCACGGTGAAGTTGCGCCACCAGCGGCGTGTCGATCGGACCAGGGGCGACGCAGTTGACGCGCACGCCGTCGGCGCCGAGTTCGAGCGCCAGCACCTCCGTCATCATCTTCACGCCGGCCTTCGAACTGCCATAGGCGACGCGGCCGGCATTCGCCCGCAGCCCCGACACCGACGCGACGTTGACGATCGAGAGCGCTTCTGCGCGGCGCGCGATCGCGGCCCGCACGCAGATGAAGGAGCCGACGAGATTGACGTCGAGGATGCGGCGGAAGAGTTCGGCGCTCGTCTCCAGCGCCGGCAGGTCGCGGGCGATGCCGGCGCAGTTGACCAGCCCGCCGATCGGCCCGAAACGGTCCACGACGGCGTCGAACGCGTCGTCGACATCCTCGCCGGCGGTGATGTCGGCCCGCAGGAAGACCACGTCCTCGCCGTCGAATGCCTCCTCGCTTTCGGCAAGTGCCTCGGCATTCGCATCCAGCACGGCCACCGACCAGCCGTCGTCCAGCAGGCGTTCGACAACGGCCAGGCCGATGCCGGACGCTCCGCCGGTGACGACGGCCACCGGTTTCATTTGACGCGTTCGAGGATCGACACGTAGTTGGCCACCGCCGCACCGCCCATGTTGAAGATGCCGCCGAGCTTGGCGCCTTCGACCTGGATGCCGCCGGCCTCGCCGGTCAACTGCGCGGCCGTCAGCGCGTGCATCGACACGCCGGTGGCGCCGATCGGGTGGCCCTTGGCCTTCAGCCCGCCCGACGGGTTGACCGGCAGCCTGCCGTCCTTGTCGGTGATGCCCTCGGCCACGACGCGAGCGCCCTGGCCTGGTTTGGCCAGCCCCATCGCCTCGTATTCGATCAGCTCGGCGATGGTGAAGCAGTCATGCGTCTCGACGAAGGAGAGGTCGTCCAGCGTCAGCCGCGCCTTCTCCAGCGCGCGTCCCCAGGCCGTCGAGCAGCCCTCGAACAAAAGGATGTCGCGCTTCGACATCGGCAGGAAGTCCTGCACGTGCTCGTTGGCGCGGAAGGCGACCGCGCGGCGCATCGACAGCGCCGTCGACATGTCGGCCAGCACGATCGCGGCCGCGCCGTCGGAGACGAGCGAGCAGTCGGTGCGCTTCAGCGGGCCGGCCACGTAGGGGTTCTTCTCGCTCTCGGCGCGGCAGAACTCGTAGCCGAAATCCTTGCGCATCTGGGCATAGGGATTATCGACGCCGTTCCTGTGGTTCTTCGCCGCGATGCGGGCGAGCGCATCGGACTGGTCGCCGTGGCGCTGGAAATAGGCCGCGGCGATCTTGCCGAAGACGCCGGCGAAACCCGCCGGCGTATCGCCGTCCTCGGGCAGGTAGGACGCGCGCAGCAGGTTCCTGCCGACCTCCGCACCGGGCGTCTTCGTCATCTGCTCGGCGCCGACGACCAGAACGATCCGGGCGGCATTGGCGTCGATGGCGCGGATGCCCTGGCGAACGGCGGCCGAGCCGGTCGCGCAGGCGTTCTCCACCCGCGTCGCCGGCTTGAAGCGCAGCCGGTCGTCGGCCTGCAGCACCAGGCTCGCGGTGAATTCCTGCGGCGAGAAGCCCGCGTTGAAATGGCCGAGCACGATCTCGTCGACGTCGTCCGGGCCGATGCCGGCATGCTCCAGCGCTTCGGTCGCGACCTTGACGATCAGGCTCTCGAGCGTCTCGTCCTCGAGCTTGCCGAAGCGCGAATGTGCCCAGCCGACGATGGCAGCGGTCATGGATGTCTCTCCCTGCGGAACATGTCGTCGCACGATACAGGAAATGTGGCGAGCGGCAAGAACTGTTCAAGTCTGAACCGATTGAAGCCGCGCAAAGGGGACCGTGCAGAAATGCGCAACGCTGTGGGACGCGGGCGAACGCCCGGCCTCACCCGCGCGGGCGATCCTTCTCCGTGACCAGGCGGGCGCCGCGCTCATAGGTCACGTAGCGCCAGAGCCACTGCACCGAGACGCGGACCCGGTTCTGGAAGCCGACCAGCAGATAGACGTGGATGACAACCCAGGCGAACCAGGCGAACCAGCCGCGGACCTTCAGGCGACCCTGCTCGAAGACGGCGGCGTTGCGGCCGACGATGGCGGTGTTGCCGCGGCCGCGATAGCGGAACGGCTCCAGCGGCGCGCCGTCGCGGATGTGGCGCACGAGGCCGCGGCCGAGGTGCCGCCCCTGCTGCTTGGCCACCTGCGCGAGGCCCGGCACCGGCTTGCCGTCCGGCCCCGGGCAGTGCGCCAGGTCGCCGAGGGCATACACTCCGGGCAGGCCGGGCACGGCCAGCGTCTCGTCGACGAGGACGCGGCCCGCCTTGTCGGTCTCGGCGCCGAGCATGGCGGCCAGCGGCGAGGCGGCGACGCCGGCCGCCCACAGCGTGTGGCCCACCGCGACGCTGCGTCCGTCGATGCGGATCTCGCCCTCGCGCACATCCTCGACCGCCGTGTCCGTCAGCACCTCGACGCCGAGCTTGCGCAGGCGCGTCTCCGCGTAGCGCGAGGCCTCCTGCGAGAAGCCCGCGAGCAGGCGCGGCCCCGCCTCGATCAGCATGATGCGTGCGTGTTCGGGAGCGATGTTGCGGAAATCGTCGGCGAGCGTGTGACGGCAGAGTTCGGCGAGCGAGCCGGCCAGCTCGACGCCGGTCGGCCCGCCGCCGACGATGGCGATCGTCATCAGGCGCTGCTGTTCGGCCGGATCGACGCTGCGCTCGGCCTGCTCGAAGGCCAGCAGCACCCGCGACCGCATCGCCTGCGCGTTCGCGAGCGACTTGAGGCCCAGCAGGTGGGGCTTCCACTCGTCATGGCCGAAATGGCTGTCGACCGCGCCGGCCGCCAGGACGAGCACTTCGTAGGGAAGGTTCGACCCGTCCCCCAGCCGGAGCCGCCGCGCCGCCGTGTCGATGCCGTCCACACGTCCGAGCAGCACCTGGACGCTGTCGTGGCCGCGCAGCACCTTGCGGATCGGCTCGGCGATGTCGGCCGCAGAGAGCCCGGCGGTGGCGACCTGGTAGAGCAGCGGCTGGAACAGATGGTGGTTCTCCCGGTCGACCACGGTGACGCCGATGCCGGCGCGCCCCAGCTCCTTCGCGACCTCCAGCCCGGCGAAACCGGCACCGACGATCACCACGCCCGGGTCGGCCGGACGTGATCGTTGCGCGCGCGTCGTCTCGTCGTTCATGCAGTCCGTCGCCTCCGGATCGAAGTCGCAGGCGCAACGGGCGATGCGTCGGGAATGTTCCCCGGCGGTCCCGCGGGGCCGCCACCCGCCGTGAGGTCGCCTTGCCGATTTTTTCGCCAGATGGAGGAACACGCGGCACGAATGCAGGTTCGGGAGGACGCTTGCTCGAGCAGGCGCAACGATGAAAAAAGGACAGGAAAGCCATGAAGACCAGGATGATGACGGCCACTGCCGTCGCGATGATGCTGTGTGCTCCCGCGCTTGCCCAGACCAGCACGACGACCACGGACACCGCCAATTCCAGCGCCACGTCTTCGGCCATGCCTCAGGGATGGAACGACGAACTCGGCACCGCCTTCTTCAGCGATTCGGCCCTCGGCACGCTGCGCACCGAAGACGAGATCACCTCGAACTGGGAAGGCCTCTCCGACGAGCAGAAGGCCCAGGTGACCGGCTACTGCGACACCATGGACACCGCTTCGGCCTCGGGTTCGACGATGTCGTCGGGCGGGTCGTCGGGAACCTCGGCGGGCGGCACGGCCGGCGCGACGGGTGGCGCGACGACCGGCACCGGCACCACCGCCGGCACCACGACCAGCCCCAGCATCACGGGCGACGCCACGCCCAGCACGACGGCCGACACCGCCGCCGGCACCTCCACCGGCACGACGGCGGGCACCACGACCGGCACCGCCGGCGCGTCCGGCGGCGTTTCGACCGACACGACGGCGAGCACCTCGCAGGACGGCACGTCGGCCACCGGCAGCATGGATGCCGGCGCCAGCGTCAACATGGCGTCGATGCAGCGCCTGTGCGACGTGGTCGGCGATCTCGACTGATCGCCGCCTGCCACCACTCTGCAGCAGGGGGTCGCCATCGGCGGCCCCTTTGCCGTTCCGGGCCCGGTGCCGCGATGGCGGACCCGATGCGGCGCGGCCGTCTGCCGGTGCGCGGTCGCTCAGCCTTCGGCCTCCCAGACCGCCAGAATCTCATCCACCTTCATGACGAGCCCTGTGTGGTAGGAGACGATCGACAGCGCCGCCGCTTCCAGTTCCGCGTCCGATCCGCGCACCAGGTCTGCAGCCACGCAGACGCGGTAGCCGAGGTTGGAGGCGTCGAACGTGGCATTGAGCACGCAGCAGTCGGTCATGCCGCCGTTGAAGACGACGCGCTTCACGCCCATCGAGCGCAGCAGGAAGTCGAGATCGGTCGGGTAGAAAGGCGACAGCCGGCGTTTGGTCTGGACGATCAGGTCGGTGTCGAGCACCTCGGTGGCGAACTCGGTCCAGCGCGAGCCCTCGATCGCGTGCTCGTCGATGCCGGGGATCGGGTCGGCATAGAGCTGCACCAGGGTGCGCCAGGCCGCCGGATGCCGCCCCTTCAGGTCGTCCTCGCCGGTCTTGCGCAGCGTCGAGCGGACATGGACGATCGGCACGCCGAGCGCCCGCGCCCGGCGGTGGAAGGCGTCGACGGGGGCGATGATCTCGCGTCCGCGCGGCGCCGGACAGGGGCACATCGGATCCTCCGACAGGTGCCCCTGATGCATGTCGATCGACACCACCGCGCAGTCGTGCCGCGAGCACCAGTCGCGGAACGGCACGTCGGGGATCTCCTTCTCGACGCCGCGGACGATGGCTTTCATGGACGCTCCTTTCGATTGGAAGGGCCGCCGGGCTGCCGGCAGGTCTGCAAGGCAAGGCCCGGCGCCCGTCACGGACGCCGGGCCGGCCGGTCGTCGATCGCCCGTTCAGGGCGTCGGGCAGGCGAGCCGCAGCGCGTTGCCGTCCGGATCGCGCAGCACGGCCATGTACCAGCCGTAATAGGTCGTGAACGGCGGCTTCACGAGCGCCGCCCCTCTGGCCTCGGCCGTCACGACGGCAGCGTCGAGCTCGGCCCTGGTGTCGAAGCGGAAGGTCAGCGCGGTCTGGTCGCCCTCGCCCGCCTTGCGCTCGTCGAGCCCCAGCATGCCGTAGGCGGCGAGCGCGCTGAAGCCGATCATGCACTCGCCCGACATGTAGCCGCGGAAGACGTCGGAGCGCAGGCCGACGTTCTCCGGGAGGTCGAAGACGTCCCGGTAGAATTCCGACAGCGCCACGAAGTCCGCCGAAAAGAGGCTCACCTGCATCAGGAGGTTCATCGAACGGGCCTCACGCGGCGATGCCGAAGGTCTTCTGGAACTGCGCGCGCAGATGCTCGCCCGCCGTCATCTCCGGATATTTCGCCGTGCCGTCCGGCCCGAGGCAGGTCTCGGCGCACTTGACCTTGTAGAAATATTCCGGGTCGACGAAGGTCGGGCAGGAGTAGCGCACCTTGTCGCTGGTGTTGTTCAGCACCCGGTGCATGGTCGCCTTGTAGGCGTCGTTGGTGATGACCGGGAACATCTCGCCGAGATTGACGATATAGGCGCCGCGGACCGGTGGCGCGGCGATCCAGTCGCCGGAGGCCGAGCGCACCTCGAGCCCGCCGACGTCGTCCTGCAGCAGAAGCGTGATCAGGCCCCAGTCGGTGTGCGCGCCGGCGCCGAGCTGGTTGGGCTTGGCGTCCTTCGGCATCGGCGGATATTTCAGAATGCGGCAATAGTGCAGCGGCTCCTCCAGCCCGGCGTCGAAATAATCCTCCGGCAGTTCCAGCGACAGCGCGATCAGGCGGGCGACGTGCCGGCCGAGATCGAGCGCCTTCTCGACATAGGCCTCGTACTGCACCTTGAATTCCGGGAAGCTCGGCGGCCACTGGTTGAGGCCGGTGCCCGGCACGTTGAGCTTGGTGTAGCGATGGTTCTCGTCGGCGTTGACGCTCGACATGAAGCCTTCCTTCAGGTCGGGCGGCGAGCCTTCGTCCAGCGTCTGCGCCGCCATCGGCTCGTAGCCGCGGGTGGAGGACTGGAAGCGCGAGTCCATCGCCATCTTCTCGTCCAGCGGCAGCTCGAAGAACTTCGCCGCCAGCGCCAGCTGGTCGTCCATCACCTGCTGCGGGATGCCGTGGTTGACGATGTAGAAGAAGCCTGGGTCGACGCAGGCCTTGTGGATCTCCCAGGCGACCTTCTTCCGCTTCTCGATGTCGTCCGAGAAGCTGTCGGCGAGGTCGATGAGCGGAACCGAGGTCGCGGGCTGCGGCGGTTCGTAGATGATCATGGTCGGATCTCCCTTGGTTTGAAGAGGCTTGAGGCTCAGGTCCGCTCTTCGCGGATGTGGTGGATGCCGAGTGCGGCCGGCTGTGCCGACCGGTCCTTCAGGCGGGCGGCCGTCCACACCATGACGAGCAGCGTGACGAGGTAGGGCGTCATCAGGAGCAGGTAGCGGGGCACGTCGACGCCGGCCGCCGCGAGCCGCGGGATCAGCGCCTCGATGCAGCCGAACAGCACGGCACCCGCGAGCGCCCGCCAGGGGTGCCAGCGCGCGAAGATGACCAGCGCGATGGCGATCCAGCCGCGGCCGCCGACGACGCCGTCGACCCAGATCCGCGTGACGGCGAGCGTCAGGTAGCCGCCCGCGAGCCCGATCAGCGCGGCCCCCGCGACGATCGCGAGAAACCGCACCGTCGTCGCGTCGATGCCGGCGGCGTCGGCCGCGGCCGGGTTCTGGCCGACCGCACGCAGCGCCAGCCCCGCGCGGGTCCGGTAGAGCACCAGCACCGCGACGAGGAAGATCAGCGGCGTGGCGAAGGCCACGACGTCCTGGCCGAGGAAGACCGGCTGCAAGCCGCCGATCGCCTTGTTGGTCCATTTCTGGCTGCTCGCGACATAGCTCGTCAGCGCCTGCGCAGAGAAGACCAGCGCCAGTCCGGCGATCACGTGGTTGATCCTCAGGCTCGCCGCGAGGACGGCGAAGACGACGCCGAGCGCGGCACCCGCCAGCGCCGAACCTGCGAGCGCCGCTTCGGGAGAGACTCCATTGATCGTCAGGCCGACGCCGGCCAGCGCGCCGGCCAGCATGAAGCCTTCCGCGCCGAGGTTCAGCACGCCCGCCTGCTCGCAGATGATCAGCCCCAGCGCCGCCAGTGCGAAGGGCACCGCGAAGCTCGGCACGATCGCCACCCAGTTGATCAGGAACTCGGTCACGACGCGCTCCGCCAGTGCATGCGGTAGGTGAGGAAGAATTCCGACGCCGCCACGCAGACGATGAAGATCGCCTGCACCAGCTGCACCAGCGCCGCGGGGATGCCGAAAAAGACCTGCAGGCTCTGGCCGAGCAGCAGCAGCACCGCCATCGCGAAGGACACGACCAGCACGCCGAGCGGGTGGTTGCGGGCGATGAAGGCGATGAGGACGCCCGAGAAGAGATAGCCGACGAAGAAGTTCTGCGTCGTGCGGAACTCGATCCCGGCCGAAATCGCGAAGCCGGCGAGCCCGCCGACCGCGCCCGAGGCGAGGATCGCCACCGTCGACAGCGCCGCCACCGGCACGCCGACAGCCCGCGCCATCTCGCGGTTCGCGCGCATCAGGTCGACGAGGTAGCCGAAGCGGCTGACCGAGAGCGCCCACCAGGCGACCAGCACGACGGCGATCGCCAGCGGCAGGGCCAGCGTCAGGTTCTGCCATCCGAGCGGCGCCAGCCGCTCGACGGTTTCGAACTGCTGCGTGTGCGGGAAGGCCGAGACCGGGTCCTTCCACGGCCCGTAGAGCAGATGCAGCAGGAGGTTGAAGGCGACGTAGTTCAGGAGCAGCGTGCTGATCACCTCGTTGACCCCGAGGCGCTGCTTGAGGAAACCCGGACCGGCGATCCACAGCATGCCGCCGGCGCAGGCGGCCAGCGCCATCAGCACGATGCGCAGGCTCTCCGGTCCGACGTCGTGGATCGCCACGAAGGCGGCGAAGATCGCGCCGAGGATCATCTGGCCTTCGAGCCCGATGTTCCAGAAGCCGGCGCGGAAGGCGATCGCGGTGGCGAGCCCGCCGATGGCCAGCGGTGCGGTCTGCGCCAGCACCGAGCCCAGCGCCCGCGGCGAGCCGAAGCCGACGGTCGCGATCTCGCGCGCCAGATCGGCGGGCGCGACGCCCGAGGCGGCGAGCAGCGCCACCGAAGCCAGCGCTGCGACCGCCAGGCTCGCGGCATAGACCGCGATGCGGTAGCGCTCCGACACGCTCTGCCGCACCTCCAGGAACGGGACGAGCTGGACGGACGCGAGCTTGCGGCGGGCCTTTCCGGCGCCCGCCGAAGCGTCCAGGCCTGCGTCTGCGGCAAGCGGTGCGTCGCTCATGATGACGCCTCGTGCGAAACCATCGCCGCGCCGATCGCCGCTCGGTCGGCGGGTGCGGCGAATTCGGCCGCGATGCGGCCGCCGTTCAGCACGCCGATGCGGTCGGAAAGCAGCAGGATCTCGTCCAGGTCCTCGCTCATCAGGATGACGGCGGCGCCCCGGTCGCGCGCCTCGCGCAGGCGGTCGTGCACGGCCTTGGTGGCGCGCACGTCGAGACCGCGCGAGGGGCTATGCGCCAGCACCACGGCCGGCTCGTCGGCGAACTCGCGCGCGATCACCAGCTTCTGCGCGTTGCCGCCCGACAGCAGCGCCGCGCGCTGGCCGGGGCCGCGCACGCCGCGCACGTCGAAGGCGCCGATCGCCGCCTGCGTCGCCGCGCGCGCCGCCTTGCGGTCGAAGCGCAGCCACGACCCGTAGCGGCCGGCGAGCGTGCCCTTGACCGCATAATTGTCCGTCACGCCCACCCCGCCGGCCAGCGCGTGGCGGTAGCGGTCGACGGGAATGAAGGCGAGCCGCGCCCGCCGCTGCTTCAGCGGCGGGGCGGGGCTCAGGCCGGCGCCGTCGCCCATGGCGACCTGCCCCGCCTCGGGCTCCGCCAGGCCGGCGATCACCTCGGCGAGCTGGTTCTGCCCGTTCCCGGACACGCCGGCCATGCCGTAGATCTCGCCGCCGCGCACCTCGAAGGAGATGCCCTCGAGGCCGCGGCGTCCGTCCTCGCCGGCGCGGTGCACGTCCTCCAGCCGCAGGCGCGGGGCGCCGATCGCCTTCGAGGGCGACGGCCGTTCCACGATCTGCTCGCCGACGATCATCGTCGTCAGCCGCGACGGGTCGAGATCGGCCGGCCGCGCCTCGGCCACCTTGCGGCCGCCGCGCATGACCGTGATGCGGTCGGAATGGTCGAGCGCCTCGTGCAGCTTGTGCGTGACGAGGACGACGGCGCGGCCGGCCTCGGCCAGCCCGCGCACCAGCCCCATCAGGACGCGGCCCTCCGCCTCGCCGAGCACGGCCGTCGGCTCGTCCAGGATCACGATGCGGGCGCCGGCCACCAGCACCTTGAGGATCTCGATCCGGTGCTGCTCGGCGATGCCGAGGTCGCCGACCCGCTGCGACAGCCCGACCGCGAAGCCCATGCGGCCGGCAAGCGCCGTCGCCTGCGCGGCGATCTCGGCCGGCGACCGGCCCGGGTTGAACAGGCAGATGTTCTCCAGCACGGAAAATGCGCGCACCAGCTTGAAGTGCTGGTGCACCATGCCCACGCCGCGCGCGGCGGCCTCGCGGGCTCCCGACAGCCGGACGCTCTCGCCGCCGATCTCGATCCGGCCCTCGTCGGGCGCATAGAGGCCGGCGGCGACGTTCATCAGCGTCGACTTGCCCGCACCGTTCTCGCCGAGCAGGGCGTGAACCTCGCCGGTGCGGGCGGCGAAGTCCACGCCGTCCAGCGCCTTGAAGCCGCCGAAGCTCTTGGAGATCCCGCGCAGGACGATCGCGTCGGTCATGACCGCACCACCAGCAATCGGAGGATGAGCGGGGCTACTGCCCGCTCACGCCGGCGACGTACCAGTCCATGGCCCAGAGATCCGCGTCGCCGAGCGAAGCACCTGCGGCGACGCGCTCCTTGCCGTCGCGGTCGGCCAGCGGGCCGGCGAAGATCTGCTTGCCCGCGAGGATCGCCTCGCGCTCGGCCATCACCTTGGCCTTCAGCTCCTCGGAGACGGCCGGGCCGCAGCAGGCGACGTCGATGGCGCCCTCGCCGATGGAGAGGAAGGCGCCGTACGGGGCGGCCTCGAAGGTTCCGGCCGCGATCTTCTCGATCTCGGGCTTCAGGAAGCGCTCCCAGGTCCACACCGACGAGCACTGCGTGGCGCTGCTGAACTCCGACAGGTCGCGGTGGTGGCCGGTGCCGTAGACGCCCTTCTCGGCCGCCACGATCTGCACCGTGGGCGTGTCGACGTGCTGGCCGAGCACGTCCGCGCCCTGCTCGATGAGGGCCTCGGCGGCCGCGCGCTCCTTGACCGGATCGCCCCAGGCGCCGGTGAAGACGACCGACAGTTCCACGTTCGGATTTACCTGGCGGGCGCCGAGCAGGTAGGCGTTGACGGTCCAGTTGACGAGGCCGAAGGGGTTGGCCGCGACGAAGCCGATCTTGTTCGACTTGGTCAGCCCGCCGGCGACCATGCCGCACAGATAATGCGTCTCGTAGGTGCGGCCGTAGACGCTCTTCAGGTTCTTGCCGTTGGTCGTCCCGGCCGGGTTGATGAACACGACCTCCGGGAACTGCTCGGCCAGCGTCGCGAACGTGTCCGAATAGCCGAAGGCCGAGCCGATCACGATGTTGGCGCCCCGCTCGATGAACAGCTCCGCGGCCGGGCGGATGGCGGTGGCCGCTTCCGGCACCTCCGCCGCCTGCGGGATCTTCAGCCCGAGATCGCCTTCGAGCTTCTGGCGCGCCTCGTCGATCGCCTGCGACCAGCCGCCGTCATTGGCCGGTCCGAACAGGATGACTGCCGGCTTCGGGTTCCCGACCGCGGCGAAGTCCGCCGCGGCGGGAGCGATGGCGGCGAACAGGGCGAGCGCACCCGCCGATGCGAGGCGTGGAGCGAAGCGTTTGAAGTCCATGGTACACCCCTTTTGAAACAGCAAAACGTCCGCGCGAGAAGTCGCGCGTAACAACCTGTGGCACCACGACTTGCAGCGCCCGATTTATGATTGAACTGACGATCTTTCGCCTTCGTACGAGACTGCGATACGAGCCGGAGTCCTGTCAATCGTCAATGTTATCTGATTTTTCGTGCTTTCTTTATCATCAGCGCGTCGATATTTTGTGCCCATTATTCAAGCTTATGCTTCGTTTCAGCCCGATCTTTTCTTTCGTCGTCCGCCCGTTGCCGCCCATTGGGACCGCAACCGCACACCGATCGCGCATGTGATCGCGGGATGACCGTCTGCCGTCGTCCGCGGCAACGTCGCGACGCCGGCGGCCGCCCTCGACGCGTCTCTCGGTTTTTTCTTGATTGATGCGTCAATCAAATCTAGCCTCGCACATCCACGGAGTTCGGAATGCCCAAAGTCGGAATGGAGCCCGTGCGCCGCAGGGCGCTGATCGACGCCACGATCGCCGCCATCGGCGAGCGGGGCTCGGTCGACGTCACCATGTCGGAGATCGCCGGAATCGCCGGGGTGTCCTCCGCGCTCGCGCATCATTACTTCGGCGCCAAGACCGACCTGCTGCAGGCCACCATGCGCCATCTCCTGTCGGAACTCGGCGCCGACTGCCGGGCCGCGCTGGCGCAGGCGCGCACGCCGCGGGCGCGCGTCTCGGCGGTGATCGCCGTCAACTTCTCCGACAAGCAGTTCCGGCCGGAGATCATCGCGGCCTGGCTCGCCTTCTACGTGGAAGCGCAGCGCTCGGCGGCGATGCGCCGGCTGCTGCGCGTCTATGCGCGGCGGCTCCACTCGAACCTGATGAGCGGGCTCGTCGGCCTGCTCGAGCGGCCTGCCGCGACCCGCGCCGCCGAGGGCATCGCGGCCCTGATCGACGGGCTCTACATCCGCCACGCCCTGAAGGACCAGCCGCCGGATGCCGCCGCGGCCATCGCGCTCGTCGAAGACCATCTCGAATCCAAGCTGTCGGTCGCCGGAGCCGTGTCATGACCTCGAAGCCCAACATCCTGATCGTCATGGTCGACCAGCTGAACGGGACGCTGTTCCCCGACGGCCCGGCCGATTTCCTGCACGCGCCGCACCTCAAGGCGCTGGCGCGGCGCTCGGCGCGCTTCGTGAACAACTACACCGCCTCGCCGCTCTGCGCGCCGGGCCGCGCCGCCTTCATGAGCGGGCAACTGCCGTCGCGCACGCGGGTCTACGACAACGCCGCCGAGTTCCCCTCGTCGATCCCCACCTTCGCCCACCATCTGCGCGCCGCCGGCTACCACACCTGCCTGTCGGGCAAGATGCACTTCGTCGGCCCCGACCAGCTGCACGGCTTCGAGGAGCGGCTGACGACCGACATCTACCCGGCCGATTTCGGCTGGACGCCCGACTACCGCAAGCCCGGCGAGCGCATCGACTGGTGGTACCACAATCTCGGCTCGGTCACCGGTGCGGGCGTCGCCGAGATCACCAACCAGATGGAGTATGACGACGAGGTCTGCTTCCTGGCGACGCAACGGCTCTACGAGCACGCCCGCCACTCGACCGATCCCGGGCGCCGGCCCTGGTGCCTCACCGTCTCCTTCACCCATCCGCACGACCCCTACGTGGCGCGGCGGAAATACTGGGACCTCTACGAGGACTGTCCGGCGCTGGAGCCGCAGGTCGGCTTCATCCCCTACGAGGCGCAGGACCCGCATTCGCAGCGTCTCTACGTCGCCAGCGACTACCCCTCCTTCGACATCACGCCCGACATGGTCCGGCGGGCGCGGCAGGGTTATTTCGCCAACATCTCCTATCTCGACGACAAGATCGGCGAGCTGATCGACGTGCTCGCCCGCACGCGCATGCTCGACGACACGCTGATCCTGTTCGCTTCCGACCACGGCGACATGCTGGGCGAGCGCGGATTGTGGTTCAAGATGTGCTTCTACGAGGGCTCCGCGCGCGTGCCGCTGATGGTCGCCGGCAAGGGCATCCCCGCCGGGCGGATCGATGCGCCCTCCTCCAATCTCGACTTTCTGCCGACGCTCTGCGATCTCGCCGGGATCGACCTCGCCGCGATCATGCCCTGGACCGACGGCGTCTCGCTCGTGCCGCAGCTGTCGGGCGCCTCCCGCAGTGCGCCGGTGCTGATGGAATATGCCGCGGAGGGCTCGCAGGCGCCGCTGGTCGCGATCCGCGACGGACGCTTCAAGTTCGTCCATTGCGAGATCGACCCGCCGCAGCTCTTCGACCTCGCGGCCGACCCGCTGGAGCTGACCAACCTCGCCGCCGATCCCGCGCATGCCGACACCGTCGCCCGGTGCATGGGCATGGTGCGCGCGCGCTGGGACATGGCCCGCTTCGACGCGGACGTGCGCGAGAGCCAGGCGCGCCGCTGGGTCGTCTATCCGGCGCTGCGCAACGGCTCCTACTACCCCTGGGACTTCCAGCCGCTGCGCCAGGCCTCCGAACGCTACATGCGCAACCACATGGATCTCAACGTGCTCGAAGAAGCCAAGCGGTTTCCGCGGGGAGAGTGAGATGATCAAGGTCTGGGGTCGCGCCACCTCCTCGAACGTCCAGATGGTCATGTGGGCGCTGGCCGAGATCGGCCTGCCCTGCGAGCGGGTCGACGTCGGCGGCAGTTTCGGCGGCACCGATACGGAGGCGTACCGCGCCATGAACCCGAACCGGCTTGTGCCGGTGCTGCAGGACGGCGAGCTGACGCTGTTCGAGAGCGCGGCCATCGTGCGCTATCTCGGCGCGCGCTACGGATCGGACCGGTTCTGGCCGACGGATCCGGCGGTGCGGGCGCCGCTCGACATGTGGGCCGAATGGATCAAGACCAGCTTCGGCCCGCTTTTCCTCGGCCAGGTGTTCTGGCCCCTGATCGGGCAGAGGCAGGAGATGCGCGACACGGCTGCCCTGGCGGCGGCCGAGGCCCGGCTTGCCGCGCTGGCGGGAATGCTCGACGAGCGCCTCGCCGGCGACACGGGCCCCTTCCTCGGCGGCGATGCGCCCTGTTTCGCCGACATCATCGTCGGCACCCTGCTCTACCGCTACTTCACGCTGGAGTGCCAGCGCGCCGCGACGCCGGCGCTCGCGGCCTATTACGACCGTCTGTCCCGCCGCCCGGCCTATGGCGCGCAGGTCATGGTCTCCTATGACAGCCTGAGGGTGTCATGATCCCGACGCTCGACCACCTGCAGCGCGCCCATGCCGTCACCCGCGAGGCCACCCAGGTCACGCCGCTGCTCGAATCCGCCGCACTCGCGAAGCTGACGGGTGCTGCCCGCGTCTTCGTCAAGCCGGAATCGCTGCAATGGGCCGGCTCCTTCAAGGCGCGCGGCGCCTACTGGCGGCTGAAGCAGCTTTCGCCGGAGGCCGCCGCACGCGGCGTCGTCGCCTATTCCTCGGGCAATTTCGCCCAGGGGCTCGCCGCCGCCGGCGAGGCGCTCGGCATTCCCGTCACCATCGTCATGCCGGTCGACGCGCCGGCCGCAAAGCGCGAGGCGACCGCGGGCTACGGCGCCCGCGTGGTCCTGACCGAGCACGGGACCCGCGCCCGCGAGGAGGTCGCCGCCGAGAAGGCCCGCGCCATAGCCGCCGAGGAGACGCTCACGCTGCTGCATCCCTTCGACGATCCCGAGATCGTCGCCGGCCAGGCGGCGGCCGGGCTCGAGGCGCTGGAACAGCTCGCGGCCAAGGGGGCCGCGGCCGATCTCGTCTTCTGCTCGGTCGGCGGCGGCGGACTGATCGGCGGCGTGTCGCTCGCCTTCCACTATCTGTCGCCGCAGACCCGCATCCTCGCCGTCGAGCCCGAAGGTTTCGACGGCATGGGCCGCTCGCTCGCCCACGGCGCGATCGAGGCGACCGCCATCGGTCCGAGCACGATCTGCGACGGGCTGATGGCGCGGCGGCCGGGCGACGCGCCCTTCGAAGCGGTCCGGGTGGCCGGCGTCGAGGGCATCGCCGTGTCGGACGCCGCCGTGCGCGGCGCCATGCGCATCGCCTTCGAACGGCTGAAGCTCGTGCTGGAGCCGTCCGGCGCCGCCTCGCTCGCCGCACTCCTGTCGGGCAGAGCCGACGTCGCCGGCAGGACCGTCCTCGTCATCGCCACCGGCGGCAACATTGCGCTCGCCGATTTCCTGAAACACGTCGCGGAGGCCTGACCATGCCGCGCAAGCACCTCACGCAAAACCATGCTTGAAGCCGATTACGTCATCGTGGGCGCCGGGTCGGCCGGCTGCGCGCTGGCCTACCGCCTGTCCGAAGACGGGAAGCACTCCGTCATCGTCATTGAATTCGGCGGCACCGACATCGGGCCGCTGATCCAGATGCCGTCGGCGCTGTCCTTCCCCATGAACATGAGCCTCTACGACTGGGGCCTGTCGACCGAGCCGGAACCGCATCTCGGCGGCCGCGTGCTCGCCACGCCGCGCGGCAAGGTCATCGGCGGGTCCTCGTCGATCAACGGCATGGTCTACGTGCGCGGCCATGCCCGCGATTTCGACCACTGGGCGGAAGCCGGCGCCACCGGCTGGGGCTATGCCGACGTGCTGCCCTACTTCAAGCGCATGGAGCATTCCCATGGCGGCGAGGAGGGCTGGCGCGGCACCGACGGGCCGCTGCACGTGCGCCGCGGCACGCGCGCGAACCCGCTCTACCGGGTCTTCGTGGAGGCCGGCCGCGAGGCGGGCTTCGAGGTGACGGAGGACTACAACGGCCGCCAGCAGGAAGGCTTCGGGCCGATGGAGCAGACGATCCATCTCGGCCGCCGCTGGTCGGCCGCCAATGCCTATCTGCGCCCGGCGCTGAAGCGCCAGAACGTGCGCCTCGTCAGCGGGCTGGCCCGCCGCGTGGTGATGGAGAACCGCCGCGCGGTCGGCGTCGAGATCGGCACAAGCGGGCCCGGGCAGGTGGTGCGCGCGCGGCGCGAGGTGATCATCGCCGCCTCCTCGATCAATTCGCCCAAGCTCCTGATGCTGTCGGGCATCGGACCGGCCGCGCATCTGAAGGACCGCGGCATCGACATCGTCGCCGACCGGCGCGGCGTCGGGCAGAACCTGCAGGACCATCTCGAACTCTACATCCAGCAGGAATCGATCCAGCCGGTCACGCTCTATTCGGTGCTCAACCCCGTCTCCAAGGCGCGGATCGGGCTGCAGTGGCTGCTCTTCAAGTCGGGCCTCGGCGCGACCAACCATTTCGAGGCGGCGGCCTTCGTGCGCTCCAGGGCCGGCGTCGACTATCCCGACATCCAGTATCATTTCCTGCCCGCCGCGATCCGCTACGACGGCAAGGCGGCGGCGAAGATGCACGGCTTCCAGGCCCATGTCGGCCCGATGCGCTCGAAGTCGCGCGGCGCGGTGACGCTGCGCTCGCCCGACCCGGCCGCGAAGGCCGAGATCCGCTTCAACTACATGTCGCATCCCGACGACTGGACCGACTTCCGCCACTGCATCCGGCTGACGCGCGAGATCTTCGGCCAGAAGGCCTTCGACCCCTATCGCGGCCGCGAACTCTCGCCGGGCGCGGAGGTCCGGACCGACGACCAGCTCGACGCCTTCATCCGCGCGCACGTCGAGAGCGCCTACCATCCCTGCGGCACCTGCCGGATGGGCCGCGCCGACGATCCGATGGCCGTCGTCGACCCGCAATGCCGGGTGATCGGCGTCGAGGGCCTGCGCGTCGCCGACTCCTCGATCTTCCCGCGCATCACCAACGGCAACCTCAATGCCCCGTCGATCATGACCGGCGAGAAGGCCGCCGACCACATCCTCGGCAAGACCCCGCTGCCGCCGTCGAATCAGGAGCCCTGGATCAACCCGCGCTGGCAGGTCAGCGACCGGTGAGGCAGGTGGCGCCGGAGCGGTCAGAGCATGTGAACCAATCGAGGCTGCGAAAAAATGCCCGCTGAAATCCTTGCGAATTTTGGCCTATCGAGCGCGGAAAGGGCATTCTTTCACATCCTCTCAGGCGTCAACGATCTCTATGTGCAGGCGCTTGCCGACCGCGCGCGCCGCCTTGTCGAGGGTTTCGAGAGAGACCGACACGTTGGCAGGGTCGAGAACACGGTCGAGTTGCGACCGGCTCGTTCCGATCCGCTGCGCGACCTCGCTCTTGGAAAGGCCGGACGCGCGGCGGGCTTCTTCGATCTGCCACGCCAGGACGCGCTTGATGGCTTCGCCGTAGACGTCCTCGCGCTCGCCAAGCGAATGGAGAAACTCCTCCAGTGTCCCGCCCACGGTTTCGCGGGTCGTTCCATCCTCGGTCATGTTCCGCATCCTTCTCTCTTTCCAATCGGTGCTCAGGCACCACGCCGATGATCTCGAAACCGAGCCATGGCCGGTTCGACGTCGTCCCGCTGCCGGTCTTTTCCATCGGCGCCATGCAGCAGCAGCATCTGGCCGTCCTCCGGAGCGAAATAGGTCCGTGCCTCGACGTTCCCGGACCGGATGGTCGAACGGACTTCGAAAATCCCGCGTCCGACCGAGCGGCAGATCGGCATTCCGATCGGCCAACCGAACTCCACTGTCGCAATGTCCATTCCGACGATCCTCCGGTCGGCCGCGTCCAGACCCGCGAGCCACTCTCGCACCGGTTCCCTTCCTGCTCGCGTGCGATAGAATCGAGCGACTATCCGCTTCATACGGGTTGCGTACCACAGATGGTACACATCCTCAACAGCCCCGCCCTCGCCCGACCAACGGAGCCCCGACTATGAACGCCCAGCCGAAAGCCTCGCATTACATCAACGGCCGTTTCGTCGAGGACGAGGGCGGGCGGCCGATGGACGTGGTCTACCCCGCCACCGGCGAGGTGATCGCGCGCGTCCATGCCGCAACGTCCAACATCGTCGAACTCGCCGTGGAGGCCGCGCGCGCCGCGCAGGGGGCGTGGGCGCGGCTGAAGCCGGTCGAGCGCGGCCGCATCCTGCGCCGCGTCGCCGACCTGCTGCGCGAGCGCAACGCCGTGCTGGCGCGGCTGGAGACGCTCGACACCGGCAAGGCGATCCAGGAGACGCTGGTGGCCGACCCGGCCTCGGCCGCCGATGCGCTGGAGTTCTTCGGCGGCGCGGTCGCTTCGGTGACCGGCGATTATGTCGATCTCGGCGGCCCCTTCGCCTACACGCGGCGCGAGGCGCTCGGCGTCTGCGTCGGCATCGGTGCCTGGAACTATCCCATCCAGGGCGCGGCGTGGAAGTCCGGGCCGGCGCTCGCCATGGGCAACGCCATGGTCTTCAAGCCGTCCGAGAACACGCCGCTGTCGGCGCTGGCGCTCGCCGAGATCTACACCGAAGCCGGCCTGCCCGACGGCCTCTTCAACGTCGTGCAGGGGTTCGGCGACGTCGGTGCGGCGCTGGCCTCGCACCCGACGGTGGCGAAGGTCTCGCTCACCGGCTCGGTGCCCACCGGCCGCAAGGTGCTGGCGCTCGCCGGCTCGCACATGAAGCACGCCACCATGGAACTCGGCGGCAAGTCGCCGCTGATCGTCTTCGACGATGCCGACGTCGAGAACGCGGTCGGCGGAGCCATGCTCGCCAATTTCTACTCGACCGGCCAGGTCTGCTCCAACGGCACCCGCGTCTTCGTCCAGGACGGCATCCGCGAGCGCTTCCTCGACCGGCTCCTCGCCCGCACCAAGGCGATCCGCATCGGCGACCCGCTCGATCCGGAGACCCAGATGGGGCCGCTGATCAATGCCCAGCAGCACGAGAAGGTCATGGGCTACATCGCCATCGGCAAGGCCGAGGGCGCGACGCTCGCCTGCGGCGGCGGCGTGCCGCGGCTGCAGGGGCTGGAGGGCGGCTTCTTCGTCGAGCCGACCATCTTCACCGGCGTCGTCGACGACATGCGCATCGCGCGCGAGGAGATCTTCGGCCCGGTGATGAGCGTGCTCGGCTTCTCGTCGGAGGAAGAGGCGATCGAGCGGGCCAACGACAGCGAGTTCGGGCTCTCGGCCGGCGTCTTCACCCGCGACCTGCCGCGCGCCCACCGCGTCATCGCCGACCTGCAGGCCGGCACCTGCTGGATCAACC
The DNA here is from genome assembly GCF_014495845.1 of Aquibium microcysteis. Classification (NCBI taxonomy): domain Bacteria; kingdom Pseudomonadati; phylum Pseudomonadota; class Alphaproteobacteria; order Hyphomicrobiales; family Phyllobacteriaceae; genus Aquibium; species Aquibium microcysteis. The sequence continues at coordinate 5,745,856 of NZ_CP061080.1, read as the reverse complement.
ACTACAACCTCTCGCCGGCCGAAATCCCCTTCGGCGGCGTCAAGCAGTCGGGCATCGGCCGCGAAAACTCGCTCGCCGCGCTGCACCATTATTCGCAGCTGAAGACCGTCTACGTCGAGACCGGCGACGTCCAGAGCCCCTACTGAGCCCCCCGCCGGGCCCTTGCAGCGGCGGCCGGCATCCCGCTCCGGCCGCCCTGTCTCCCGCGCGTGAAGCACCCTTTGCCGGCTGCGATCCGCCGCAACCGGCCGGGCGCGCAACGGAAGCACGCAGCATCGTGAAAATATGAGACGACGCGCTTGCAGGATCGCCGGGCGGGCGCTATAGACCCCCCCGACTGGTCACGGAGTGTAGCGCAGCCTGGTAGCGCACATCGTTCGGGACGATGGGGTCGCAGGTTCAAATCCTGCCACTCCGACCAGATTTCCCGATTTTCCCGAATGTTTCGAGCGGATTGGCAAGGGGGCGCCGCCTCCTTCGCATCGACCGAAATCCCGGCGCGGTCCGCGTCGGGCGCGCCGTCTCCGGCGTCGATCGCGGACGGCCCGCCCGACGGCCTCGCGTCGGCCGCCCGCGCCCCTGCCTCCAAATCGCCTCCTTTCGAACCGGAACGATCCCGCGCGCCGATGATTTCGGGGGCGAAGGGAAAGGAACCGCTCAACCGAAGGAGAGATTCCCCATGCTGAAGCGAAACCTGATCACGACGACGCTCGCCCTCGGGCTTCTGGCTCCCGGCGCGGCCATCGCCGCCACGCAGGCCATCACGACCACAGACCTGAACATCCGGACGGGTCCCGGCACATCCTATCAGCGCTTCGACACGATCCCGTCGCGCGACGGCGTGGTCGTCCACGGCTGTCTCGACGGCTACAACTGGTGCGACGTCGGCTGGCGCGGCGAGCGGGGCTGGGTGTCGGGCAACTACCTCGCCTATCGCAGCGAGCGCTACCGCGACCGCACGATCTCGTCCGTCGGCGTCTCCATCGGCCTGCCGGTGGTCGGCTTCGAGCCCTATGCCTATCACGGGCGCTACTACCGCGACCGGCCCTGGTACCGCGACCGCTATCTCGACCGCCGGGACCGCATGGAACGGCGCGAACTGAGAAGCGAGCGCCGCGACGTCCGCGAGGCGCGCGAGGACCTGCGCGACGCCCGCCGCGATCTGCGCGAAGCACGGCGCAACGGCGAGAACCTGCGGCCCCACCGCCGCGAGGTGCGCGAGGAGCGTCGTGACCTGCGCCGCGAACGGCGGGAACTGCGCCGCGAACGCTGGGACTGACGCCTCCCCGAGTCGCGAAGGCCGTGGCGCCGCCGTCCCGCGACGGCGGCGCCTTCACGCAAGGGAAAGCTTTGCATGGAATGGTCGAACGTGCGCGGGACGCGGGAACCACGCCCCTTCCCGCACGTTCATCATGCGGCCCCCAGAGAGCGAGTGCAGGCGATGACCCTCTTCCATGAACCGGTAAGACTGCTGCAGGGCGAGGATGCGCGCCCGCTCGAGATTCACGATGCCGTCCAGGCGGCGATCGCGCTCGAGAACGACTGGCCGGAGGCCCGCGGCAAATGGTACTGGGCGGCCCGGCAGGCCTGCCGCGCCGCCGGCGAAGGCCGCGCCTCGCCGCACATCGCGCGCCGCATCTTCCTGCGTGCCCTCGAGGAGTCGCGGCAGCCGCATCTGTCGGCATGAAAGCCGCAGCCGGAACGAGCCGCGGCGACACGCTCGCCGAACTCGAGCAGCTGGCCCGCAACCTCGATTCGCGCTGGCACATCCCCGGCACGGGCATCCGCTTCGGCCTCGACGCGGTCGCCGGCCTGATCCCGGGCGTGGGTGACGTCGCTGCCGCCCTGGTGTCCGGACACATCATCCTGCATGGCTGGCGCGCCGGCGCCCCCGGCCATGTGATCGCGCGCATGATCGGCAACGTCGCGCTCGACACCGTCGTGGGCAGCATTCCGGTGCTGGGCTCGGTGTTCGACGTCTATTACAAGGCCAACAACCGCAACGTCCGCCTGCTGCGGCGCCATTTCGGCGACGGTGGCCGCTGACGCGTCCCGACCGCCTTTTTCTCCTTGCATAACGTCACGTTACCGCACCCTACGCATGGTGATCGAATGCGTCTGGCAATGATCCCGCGCGCGTCCTAAGACACGGTCGGGACAGGGCGCCGGACCGGCGCGGGAAGTGCTGGAGAGCCAATGCAGTTCATCGATCTCGGGGCCCAGCGGGCGCGCATCAACGATCGCCTGAAGGCTGCCGTCGACCGCGTCATCGACAGCGGCGCCTACATCCTCGGTCCGGACGTGCGCGAATTCGAGACCCGCCTCGCCGATTATGTCGGCGTCCGCAACGTGGTGGCCTGCGCCAACGGCACCGACGCGCTGCTGCTTCCGCTGCTCGCCAGCGGAATCGGCCCGGGCGACGCCGTGTTCTGCCCGAGCTTCACCTTCGCCGCCACCGCCGAAGTGGTCGCGCTGGCGAAGGCCGAGCCGGTCTTCGTCGACATCGATCCCGACAGCTACAACATGGACCCCGCCTCGCTCGAAGCCGCCATCGCCATGGTCAAGGCGGAGGGCCGGCTGACGCCGAAGGCGATCATCCCGGTCGACCTGTTCGGGCTCGCCGCCGACTATCCCGCCATCGGCGCGATCGCGCGGCGCGAGAAGCTGATGGTGATCGAGGACGCCGCGCAGGCGATCGGCGGCAGCCTCGACAACCGCCGCTGCGGCGCCTTCGGCGACGTCGGCGCGACCAGCTTCTATCCCGCCAAGCCGCTCGGCTGCTACGGCGACGGCGGCGCCATGTTCACCGACGACGACGCCTTCGCCGAGACGCTGCGCTCCTACGCCTTCCACGGCAAGGGCGCCACGCAATACGACAACGTCCATGTCGGCCTGAACTCCCGCCTCGACACGCTGCAGGCGGCGATCCTGATCGAGAAGCTCTCGATCCTCGAAGACGAGATGGCCGAGCGCCAGGTGGTGGCGCGGCGCTATGCTGAGGGCCTCGCGGGCGTGGTCAAGACGCCGGTCGTGCCCGAGAACCGTCGCTCGGCCTGGGCGCAATATGCCATCGAGACCCCGCACCGCGATGCCCTGAAGGCGCATCTGCAGGCGGCCGGCATCCCGAGCGTCATCTACTACGTCAAGCCGCTGCACCTGCAGGTGGCCTACGCGCATTTCCCGCGCGTGCCGACCGGCCTGCCCGTCTCGGAAGAACTCCCCTCCCGCATCCTGTGCCTGCCGATGCACCCCTACCTGACGGCCGACGACCAGGACCGCATCTGCGACACCATCGGCACCTTCATCGCCCGCCAGGGCTGAGCCGGCCCGCCCCGGCCGCCTCCTCTCCCTCCTCGTCATCCCGGAACGGCGTCCGAGCGCAGCGCAGGACGGCGTATCCGGGATCCATGCCTCGCCGTCCATCCCCGCGGTCCCGCGCAGGACGAGGCGGCCGGCGCCACCCTTCGGCGCCGTCTTCGCCTTCGCGGTCGCCCCAGTCTGCCCCGTCACCGCAGCCCCCCCCTCCGTCGTCGCTTCGCGACGCCACCTCCGCCCCCACTTCGTGGGGTGGAGGACGAGGGGCCACCCGCAACGCCCATCCTCCAGCCCCACGCAGTGGTGGGAGGTGCCGAGCGAAGCGAGGCGGAGGGGGGGACCCCGCCGCGCGAAACGCGAACCCGGCGCAGGCGAGGCCCGGGCCGTCCGGGACGGTCGACGACCGGCATGGCGGAGCCCGCCACCCTCGTGCCCATCGGCAGCCGGCGGGTCCGCGACCGCCGCCGCGCCATCCCTCACCTTCGTCATCCCGGAACGGCGTCCGAGCGGAGCGAAGGACGGCGTATCCGGGATCCATGCCTCGCCGTCCATCCCCGCGATCCGGTACACGACGAGGCACGTGCCGCCCGTCGTTGCCGCCGCTCCACGGTCGTGGTCGTCGTCACGGTCGCCGCCGTATCCACCAGCGTCGCGCCCCCCCTCCGTCGTCTCTTCGCGACGCCACCTCCGCCCCCACTGCGTGGGGTGGAGGACGAGGAGCCACCCGCAACGCCCATCCTCCAACCCCACGCAGTGGGGGGGAGGTGCCGAGCGAAGCGAGGCGGAGGGGGGGACCACGCCGGACCAATCTGGCAACCGCACAGGGCTGCCTCGGCCGACCTGGCCCCTCCCCGTTCGTCATCCCGGAACGGCGTCCGAGCGCAGCGCAGGACGGCGTATCCGGGATCCATGCCTCGCCGTCCATCCCCGCGATCCGGTACACGACGAGGCACTGCCGCCCGTCGTTGCCGCCGCGCCACGGTCGTGGCCGTCGTCACGGCCGTCGCCATATCCTCCAGCGTCGCACCCCCCCTCCGTCGTCGCTTCGCGACGCCACCTCCGCCCCCACTGCGTGGGGTGGAGGACGAGGGGCCACCCGCAACGCCCGTCCTCCTACCCCGCGAAGTGGGAGGAGGTGCCGAGCGAAGCGAGGCGGAGGGGGGGCACCGGCGCAGGAAACGCGGACCCGGCCCAGGCGCGCAGCGTCACACCACGCGGCCGCAGAAGCCGTCGAGGCCTTCGAGTGCCAGCGTGTCGCCGTCGAGCACCGCGCGCGAGCCGGGGAAGGCCAGCGCTTCCACCGGTCCGAGATTGGCCGGCAGCGTCCAGGCGACCGGTTCGGCCGAGAAGTTGAAGACGCAGAGCAGCCGCGCGCCGTCGGCCTCGCGCAGGAAGGCCAGCACGTCGTCGGTCTGCTCGACGATCTCGATGTCTCCGCCCGTCAACGCCGGGTGCGCCTTGCGGAAGGCGAGCACCTCGCGGTAGCGCGAAAGCACCGAGCCGGCGTCGGCCGCCTGCACGTCCACCGCGCGCGCCCGGTGGGCGGCCGGCACGGGCAGCCAGGGCCGCGCCTGCGAGAAGCCGCCATGCGGGGTGGCACTCTCCCAGACCATCGGCGTGCGGCAGCCGTCGCGGCCCTTGAAGGCCGGCCAGAAGCGGATGCCGTAGGGGTCGCGCAGGTCCTCGAAGGCGATGTCGGCCTCCGGCAGGCCGAGTTCCTCGCCCTGGTAGAGGCAGATCGAGCCGCGCAGGCAGGCGATCAGGCCGATCGAGAAGCGGGCGACCGCGTCCGGCGTCCGGCCCTCGCCCGCCCAGCGGGTGGCGTGGCGCTGGACGTCGTGGTTGGAGAAGGCCCAGCACACCCAGCCGTCGACCACCGCGGTCTCGAACTCGGAGATGCACTGCGCCACATGCGCGGCCGAGAAGGCGGGCGCGAGCAGGTCGAAGGTGTAGCACATGTGCAGCTTGTCGCCGCCGCCGGTATAGGCGGCCACGATCTTCAGGGCGCCCGCGCCGTCGCCCACCTCGCCCACCGCCGCGCGGCCGTCGTAGCGGTCGAGCAGCGCGCGGAATTCGCGCAGGAAGCCGAGATTCTCCGGCTGGTTCTTGTCGTGGATGTGCTGCTGGTAACCGTAGGGATTGGTGTCGGGCACGTCGCCCGCCCCGCCCGGCGCCTTCGGCGGGTTGGGCCGCAGCGCGGCGTCGTGGAAATAATAGTTCACCGTGTCGAGCCGGAAGCCGTCGACGCCGCGGTCGAGCCAGAAGCGGACGGTGTCGAGCAAAGCGGCGCGGACGTCGGGATTGTGGAAGTTCAGGTCCGGCTGCGAGGCGAGGAAATTGTGCAGGTAGTACTGCCGGCGTGTCGAATCCCACTCCCAGGCCGGCCCGCCGAAGACCGACAGCCAGTTGTTGGGCGGGGTGCCGTCCGACTTCGGATCGGCCCAGACGAACCAGTCCGCCTTCGGATTGTCGCGGCTCGACCGGCTCTCCCGGAACCAGGCATGCTGGTCGGAGCAATGCGACAGCACCTGGTCGATGATCACCTTCAGCCCCAGCCGGTGCGCCTCGGCGACCAGCGCGTCGAAATCGGCAAGCGTGCCGAACAGCGGGTCGACCGCGCAATAGTCCGAGACGTCGTAGCCCATGTCGGCCATCGGCGACATGAAGAAGGGCGACAGCCAGATGGCGTCGACGCCGAGGCTCGCCACATGGGGCAGCCGCGCGGTCGCGCCCGGCAGGTCGCCCACCCCGTCCCCGCCCGTGTCCTGGAAGGAGCGCGGATAGATCTGGTAGATGGCGCAGCCGCGCCACCAGTCGGCGCCGGCCGGCGCCCGCTCGACAGTCTCAGCCATTCAGTCCCCCGTCGGTCGTGACGTCTCGATTTCGCAAAGCACGGCTGCGGCGCGACCCGCAAGCGCGATCGCATGCTCCTGCGGCCGCAATTCGGCGTCCTGCGCGGAGCCGATGAGGCTCCAGGCGCAGCCCGGGGCGGTGGGCAGGGTGAAGACGGCCGCGTCATGATCGCCATTGACCAGAAGCGCCACCCGCCGGGGCCCGCCTTCGCCGCCCGCCAGAACCATGGCGAGGCGCCGGTTGGCCGCGTCGTTCCAGCCGGCCTCGTCGAGCGGCCGGCCCGCGGCGGAGAGCCATTCGACGTCCGGCGGCGCGCCGTCCGCCGCCGGGCGCCCGGTCAGGAAGCCGGCGTCGCGCAGGACCGTCACGGTGCGGCGCAGTGCCGCCAGCGCGCCGGCATGCGCCTGCAGGTCGGTGTGGCGGTTCTCCCAGTCCAGCCAGGCGAGGCCGTTGTCCTGCGCATAGGCATTGTTGTTGCCGTGCTGCGTGCGGCCGAACTCGTCGCCCGCCGTCAGCATGATCGTCCCGCGCGACAGGAACAGCGTCGACAGGAGCGCCCGCAGGTTGCGCGCGCGGGCGTTGCGGATGGTCGGCTCGTCCGTCTCGCCTTCCACCCCGTTGTTCCACGACAGGTTCTCGTCGTGGCCGTCGCGATTGCCCTCGCCGTTCGCCTCGTTGTGCTTCCGCTCGTAGGCGACGATGTCGGCGAGGCTCATGCCGTCATGCGCGGCGATGAAGTTGACGCTGCGCGTCCCCGTCGCGCCGTTGCGGGAAAAGACGTCGGAGGAACCGGCGAGCCGCGTCGCCAGCGACGGCACGCGCCCGGCATCGCCGCGCCAGAAGCGGCGGACGTCGTCGCGGTAGACGTCGTTCCATTCGAGGAACGGCGGCGGAAAGCCGCCGAGCTGGTAGCCGCCGGGACCGATGTCCCAGGGCTCGGCGATCAGCACCCGGTCGCCCAGCACCGGGTCGGCGGCGATCTCGCCGAAGATGCGCGCGGCCGGATCGAAGCCGCGATGGTCGCGGCCGAGCACCGGCGCGAGGTCGAAGCGGAAGCCGTCGACGCCGCAGCGCGTGACGAAGTGCCGGAGCGTGTCGAGGATCATCCGGTGCGCTTCGGGATGCTGCGTGGCAACGGTGTTGCCGCAGCCGGTGTCGTTGGCCAGCACCACCGGGTCGCCCGGCAGATGCCGGTAATAGGCGAGGTTGTCGAAGCCGCGCAACGCCAGCGTCGGGCCGTAGACGTCGCTCTCGCCGGTGTGGTTGAAGACGAGGTCGAGGATCACGCCGATGCCGGCCCTTCGCAGCGCCGCCACCGTGTCGCGCAGTTCGGCCACGCCGCCGGGGCAGAGCCGCGGGTCGAGCGCCATGAAGGTGACCGGATTGTAGCCCCAGACGTTCTTCAGGCCGAGCGGTGCCAGATGCCGCTCGTCGATCCAGGCCGTCACCGGCATCAGTTCGACCGCATCGACGCCGAGCGTCGTCAGGTGGTCGAGCACGGCCGGATGCGCCAGCGCCGCGACGGTGCCTCGCAGCGGCACAGGCACGTCCGGATGCTTCATGGTGAAGCCGCGCACGTTGATTTCGTAGACGAAGCCGCCGGGCTGGAAGACGGGCGCCTTCGCCGCCACGGCCGGCAGCGGCCCCGCCAGCACGGCCTTCGGCATCAGCCGGGCGGTATCGCCGCCCTCGCCCCGCCGGGCGCCGAGTTCCGCCGCGTAGCGGTAGGGCCGGTCGATCTCCAGCGCATGGGGGTCCATCAGCAGCTTGTCGGGATCGTGCCAGAAGCCGTTGTCGGGGTCGAAGCGGCCGTCGGTCCGGAAGCCGTAGCGCAGGCCGGGCGCGGCGTCCGCCACGAAGGCCTCGCGAAGGCCGTGGCCAGCCGGCTCCATCTCCACCCGCGCGACCTCGGCCTCGCCCCTCTCGTCGAACAGGCAGAGCCAGACCTTCTCGGCCGAGCCCGACCAGACGCGGAACCGCGCGCCGCCGGCCACGACCGCGGCTCCGCAGGACTCGGCGGTCATGGCATCCGCCATGGTCAGGTGACGACGTCGGGCGCCGCCCGCCCGGTGTGGCGGCCGATGCCGGCGATCGCGTCGGCGGCAAGGATCAGGTCGGCCAGCGCGTCGGGCGTCTCCTGCGCAAGCCGCGCCGGATCGTCCTCGTAGCGCTCGAGATAGACGCGGATCGTCGCGCCCTCGGTGCCCGTCCCCGACAGGCGGAAGACGATGCGCGAGCCGCCCTCGAAGCCGATGCGGATGCCCTGGTTCCTCGACACCGACCCGTCGACCGGATCGGTGTAGGAAAAGTCGTCGGCGAAGGCGACGGTGAGGCCCTGCACCGCCGTCCCCGGCAGGCTCGCCAGCCTGCCGCGCAGTTCCGCCATCAGCGCGTTCGCCCGCTCCGTCTCCACCGCCTCGTAGTCGTGGCGTGCATAATAGTTGCGGCCATACTCGGCCCAGTGCCTGCGCGCGATCTCCTTCGCGCTCTCCTTGCGCACCGCCAGGATGTTGAGCCACAGCAGCACCGCCCACAGCCCGTCCTTCTCGCGCACGTGGTCGGAGCCGGTGCCCGCACTCTCCTCGCCGCAGATGGTCGCCATGCCGGCATCGAGCAGGTTGCCGAAGAACTTCCAGCCGGTCGGCGTCTCGTAGAGGCCGATGCCGAGCTTCTCGGCCACCCGGTCGGCGGCCGCACTCGTCGGCATCGAGCGCGCGATGCCCTTCAGCCCGGCCGCATAGCCCGGCGCCAGATGCGCGTTGGCGGCGAGCATGGCGAGCGAATCCGACGGGGTGACGAAGATGCCGCGGCCGATGATCAGGTTGCGGTCGCCGTCGCCGTCCGAGGCCGCGCCGAAATCGGGCGCGTCGGGTCCCATCATCAGGTCGTGGAGCTCCTTCGCGTGGACGAGGTTCGGGTCCGGGTGATGGCCGCCGAAATCGGGCAGCGGCACGCCGTTGCGCACCGTCCCCGGCGCCGCCCCCAGCCGCCTCTCCAGGATCTCGGTCGCGTAGGGTCCGGTCACCGCATGCATGGCGTCGAAGGCCATGCGGAAGCCGCCCGCAAACATCGCCCGGATGGCGTCGAAGTCGAACAGCGTCTCCATCAGCGCGGCATAGTCGGCCACGGGATCGATCACCTCCACGGCCATGCCGCCGAGGTCGAAGGTCCCGGTCCGGTCGAGGTCGAGGTCGGGCGCGTCGAGGGTCAGATAGCGGTCGATCACCTTGGACCGCGCAAACACCGCCTCGGTGATGCGCTCGGGCGCCGGGCCGCCATTGCCGACATTGTACTTGATGCCGAAATCCTCGGTCGGGCCGCCGGGATTGTGGCTCGCCGACAGCACCAGCCCGCCGAAGGCGCCGTGCCTGCGGATGACGTTCGAGGCCGCCGGCGTCGACAGGAGGCCGCCCTGCCCGACGATCGCCCGGCCGAAGCCGTTGGCGGCGGCCATGCGCAGCGCGGTCTGGATGACCTCGCGGTTGTAGTAGCGGCCGTCGCCGCCGATGACGAGCGTCTTGCCGGCAAACCCCTCCAGGCTGTCGAAGACCGACTGGATGAAGTTCTCGGCATAGTTCTTCTGCTGGAAGACCGGCACCTTCTTGCGCAGGCCCGAAGTGCCCGGCTTCTGGTCGTCGTAAGGCGTGGTGGCAACCGTCCTGATCATCGTTCAGACATCCGAGGCGAGGGTATCGTACAATTGGGCATAGCGGGCCGCGCTGCGGTTCCACGAGACGTCGGCCTTCATGCCCTGGCGCTGGATCGTCGCCCAGACCGAGGGCTCGCGGTGGCAGCGCATCGCGCGCCGGATCGCCTCGAGCAGGGCGTCGGCCGTCGGCGGCGCGAACTGGAAGCCGGTGGCGACGCCCGCCGAAAGGGCCGCCTCGTTGGCGTCGACGATCGTGTCGGCGAGCCCGCCTGTCCGCGCCACGATCGGCACGCAGCCGTAGCGCAGGCCGTAGAGCTGGGTCAGCCCGCAGGGCTCGAAGCGCGAGGGCACCAGGATGGCGTCGCAGCCGGCCTGCATCAGGTGCGACAGCGGCTCGCTGTAGCCGATGACCACGCCGACCCGGCCGTGGTGGCGCGCGGCGCCCGACAGCAGCGCGCCTTCCAGCGCATGGTCGCCCGCCCCCAGCACCGCCACCTTCGCCCCTTCGGCAACGATCCGGTCGAGCGCGTCGGCCAGAAGGTCCATGCCCTTCTGCCAGGTCAGGCGGCTGATGACCGCCAGGATCGGCGCGTCGTCGCGGTCGAGCCCGAAGCGCTCCTCGACCGCCTGCCGGTTCGGCCGGCGCTTCTGGAGGGCGCGCGGCCCGTACGTGGCCGCCAGCAGCGCGTCCGACTGCGGGTCCCAGACGTCGACGTCGATGCCGTTGACGATGCCGTGCAGGTCGCCGGCGCGGGCGTTGATGAGGCCGTCGAGACCCATGCCGAATTCCGGCGTGCGGATCTCCTGCGCATAGGTCGGGCTCACCGTGGTGATGGCGCTGGCCGACTGGAGCCCGGCCTTCAGGAAGCCGACGCCGCCGTAATACTCCACCCCGTCGATCCCCATCGCCGCATCGGGCAGGCCGAGCTGCGGGAAGATCGCGGCTGCGAACTGGCCCTGGAAGGCGAGGTTGTGCACGGTCATCACCGACGGCACCGAACGGGCGTTGCCGTAGCGCATGTAGGCGATCGTCATCGCCGCCTGCCAGTCATGCGCCTGCACGACGTCCGGCAGGAAGCCGTCGCCGCCATGCTCGGCGATCTCGGCGCCGGCCTTGCCGAGGGCGGCGAAGCGGCGCCAGTTGTCGTCGAAATCGGCGCCGTCGCCATAGGGCGCGCCCGGCCGGTCGAAGAGATGCGGCGCGTCGAGCACGAAGAGGTCGAGCCCGGCCGCCTCCGCCGCCAGGATCGCGGCCGGGCCGCCGTGGAACTCCGGATAGGACCGGACCACCCTGCGGCTGCCGCCGAGCGCCGCCATCACCGCCCGGTAGCCCGGCACCAGCGTGCGCACGGCCATGCCGTGCGCGGCGAGCGCCGCGGGCAGCGCGCCCGTCACGTCCGCCAGCCCGCCGGTCTTGACGATCGGATAGATCTCGGAGGCGACGGAGAGAACCTTCATTTCAGCCTGTCGATCATCGACTGCGTCACCAGGCAGATGCCGGACTCGGTCCGGCGGAAGCGCCGCGCGTCCTCGTCCGGGTCCTCGCCGACGACCAGGCCTTCGGGAATGCGCACGCCGCGGTCGATCACCACGCGGGTCAGGCGCGCATTGCGGCCGACATAGCAATCGGGCAGCACCACCGCCTCGTCGAGCATCGAGAAGGAGTTCACCCGCGCCCCGGTGAAGATCAGAGACTTGCGCAGCGCCGCCCCCGAGATGATGCAGTCGCCCGCCACCAGCGACGACACCGCCGAGCCGCGCCGGCCCTCCTCGTCATGGACGAACTTCGCCGGCGGCTTGATCTCGGCATAGGTCCAGATCGGCCAGTCGCGGTCGTAGATGTCGAGCTGCGGCGTGATCGCGGTCAGGTCGATGTTGGCCTCCCAGTAGGCGTCGATCGTGCCGACGTCGCGCCAGTAGGCCTCGCCTTCGAAGGTCGAGCGGACGCAGGACTTGGAGAAGCGGTGCGCCAGCGCCTTGCCGTGCCGGACGATGTGCGGGATCAGGTCCTTGCCGAAGTCGCGGCTGGAACCCGGGGTCGCGGCGTCGCGGCGCAGTTCCTCCATCAGGAACTTGGTGCGGAAGACGTAGATGCCCATCGAGGCCAGCGCGAAATCGGGCTTGTCCGGAATGCCGGGCGGATCGGCGGGCTTCTCGATGAAGGAGACGACCATGTCGTTCTCGTCGACATGCATCACGCCGAAGCCGGTCGCCTCCATGCGCGGCACCTCGAGGCAGCCGATCGTCACGTCCGCGCCGGATTCCACGTGCTCGCGCAGCATCGGCTCGTAGTCCATCTTGTAGATGTGGTCGCCTGCCAGGATCACCATGAATTCGGGATTGTAGTCCTCGATGATGTCGGCGTTCTGGAACACGGCGTCGGCCGTTCCCTCGTACCATTGCGTCTCCGAGACGCGCTGGCTGGCCGGCAGGATGTCGAAGCTCTCGTTGCGCTCCGGGCGGAAGAAGTTCCAGCCGCGCTGCAGGTGGCGGATCAGCGAATGCGCCTTGTACTGGGTGGCGACGCCGATGCGGCGGATGCCGGAATTGAGCGCGTTCGACAGCGCGAAGTCGATGATGCGGGTCTTGCCGCCGAAATAGACGGCGGGCTTGGCGCGGGTGTCGGTCAGTTCCTTCAGTCGGCTGCCGCGGCCGCCCGCCAGCACATAGGCCATCGCGTCACGCGCCAGCGGCTGGATCCGTTTTTCTGCCATGGTTCCTCCCCTCTCCCCGCCGCGTCGCGCGCGGCGTGCATGCTCGTCGAGACCAGTAGCAGGAACGCACGGCCCTGCGCCATGCCCCGCCGGTCGGCGACGGACGGCGCAACGGCTGCGGCGGGGCGAACGTTCCGCCCGAAATGACGATGGCGAACCGGCTCAGAGGCCGGCATGCCAGATGTCGCGGTCATATTCCCGGATCGTCCGGTCGGAGGAGAACCAGCCGACGTTGGCCGTGTTGCGGATCGCCTTGGCGTACCAGTCCGGCGCGTTGCGCCAGATCTCGTCCACCCGGCGCTGCGCCTCCGAATAGGAATCGAAGTCGGCCGCCACCATGAACCAGTCGGTCTGGTACAGAGCATCGACGAGGGCCCGGTAGCGGCCCGGATCGTCGGGCGAGAAGACGCCCGACGAGATCGCGTGCAGCGCCTGGCCGAGTTCGGGCGAGCTTTCGATGATCGCCCGCGGCACGTAGCCCTTGCGGCGCGTCTCCTCCACCTCGTGCGCCTTCAGCCCGAAGATGACGATGTTGTCGTCGCCGACGCATTCGCTGATCTCGACATTGGCGCCGTCGAGCGTGCCGATGGTGATCGCGCCGTTCAGCGCGAACTTCATGTTGCCGGTGCCCGAGGCCTCCATGCCCGCGGTCGAGATCTGCTCCGAGAGATCCGCGGCCGGCACCATGATCTCGGCCACCGAGACGCTGTAGTTCGGCACGAAGACGATCTTCAGCAGCCCCCGCACCGCCGGGTCGCGGTTGATCACGCGGGCGACGTCGTTGGCGAGCTTGATGATCAGCTTGGCGTTGTGATAGCTCGGCGCCGCCTTGCCGGCCAGGAACTTCACCCGCGGCAGCCAGTCCTTCTCGGGATGCGAGCGGATCTGGTCGTAGAGCGCCACCGCCTCGACGATGTTGAGCAGCTGGCGCTTGTATTCGTGGATGCGCTTGATCTGGACGTCGAACAGCGCCGACGGGTCGATGCGCAGGCCGAGCCGCTCGGCGACGAGCTCGGCGAGCTTCTGCTTGTTGGCGCGCTTGACCGCCGCGAAGCGGTCGCGGAAGGCGGCGTCGGCGGCGAAGCGGTTCAGCTCCTTCAGCGCGTCGGTGTCGTCGAGGAAGCGGTCGCCGATTGCCTCGCGCGCCAGCGCCGTCAGCCCCGGATTGCACTGCATCAGCCAGCGGCGCGGCGTGATGCCGTTGGTCTTGTTGTTGATGCGGCCCGGATAGAGCCGGTTGAGGTCGGAGAACACCGTCTGCTTCATCAGGTCGGTGTGCAGGCCCGACACGCCGTTGATCGAGTGCGAGCCGACGAAGGCGAGGTTGCCCATGCGCACGCGCCGGTCGCCGTCCTCGTGGATCAGCGAGATGCGGCGAATCTGCTCGAGGTCGAAGATCTGCCGGCTGCGCGCCTCGAGCAGCACCTGCGCGTTGATGGCGTAGACGATCTGCATGTGGCGCGGCAAAAGCCGCTCGAACACCGGCACCGGCCAGCTTTCCAGCGCCTCCGGCAGCAGCGTGTGGTTTGTGTAGGCGAAGGTCCGCTTGGTCAGCCCCCAGGCGGTGTCGAAGTCGATGCCGTGCACGTCCATCAGGAGCCGCATCAGCTCGGCGATGGCCACCGCCGGATGCGTGTCGTTGAGATGGATCGCCGCCTTGTCGGGCAGCGTCAGCAGGTCGCCATACTGCGACAGGTGCCGCTGGACGATGTCCTGCAGCGAGGCGGCGGTGAAGAAGTATTCCTGCCGCAGGCGCAGTTCCTGGCCGGCCTGGTGGCTGTCGGCCGGATAGAGCACGCGCGTCAGCGAGGCGGCCTGGTTGGCCTCGCGCAGCGCGCCGATGTGGTCGCCGGCATTGAAGGCGGCGAGCAGGATCGGGTCGACGGCCATCGCCGACCACAGCCGCAGCGTGTTGACCCGCCGGCCGCGCCAGCCGACGACGGGCGTGTCGTAGGCCACCGCCAGCACGCGTTCCTGCGGCCGCCAGACATGCCGTTCCAGCCGCCCGTCCTTCGCCGTGATCGATTCGACCGTGCCGCCGAAGCCGATCTCGACGGAGCGCTCGCGGCGCTCGAATTCCCAGGGGTTGCCGTGGTCGAGCCAGGTCTCGGGCAGTTCCACCTGCCAGCCGTCCTGGATCTCCTGCCGGAACAGGCCGTGCACGTAGCGGATGCCGTAGCCGTGCGCCGGCAGGTCGACGGAGGCCATGCTCTCCATGAAGCAGGCGGCGAGCCGCCCGAGGCCGCCATTGCCGAGTGCGGCATCCGGCTCCAGCCCGGCGATCACGTCGATCTCGACGTCGAGCAGCTTCAGCGCCTCGCGCATCTGCTGCATCAGGCCGAGATTGGAGAAGGCGTCGCGCATCAGCCGGCCGATGAGGAACTCCATCGACAGGTAATAGACCCGCTTGCGCTTCTGCGCGTAGGCCTCCTTCGTCGAGGCGATCCAGCGCTCGATGATGCGGTCGCGCACGACCTTGATCGACGCGGCCAGCCAGTCATAGGGCGTGGCCACCGACGCATCCTTGCCGACCCGGTAGGTCAGACACTTCAGGATCTCGTCCGCCAGCGCCTTCGGATCGTCGTCATGCGCCGCAAAAATCGGGAGTTCGCTCGTCGTCGCCCGGTCCATGTCGGTCCCTTCCCCTGCGGGACGACGCCTCACGCCGACCCGCCCAGGTCTCCAGCCTTCCTCCCGCAAGCATGCTAGTCGCAACGGCGGGGATTGCAAATGATGTTGTGGAGGGGATGGGGAAAAGGGGGCCTTCCGATCTGGCGGGGTTCGGCCGCATCACCATCGAGATCGTCAAGCGCTCCGACGCCGCGAAGGGTTTCGAACTCCTGCCCCGGCGCCGGGTCGTGGACCGAACGTTAGCCTGGCTCGGACGCTGCCGCAGGCTCGCCAAGGACCGGGAGAGATCCATCCCATCCGCCGAAGCATGGCTTCTCGTCGCCCACATCCGCCTCCTCACGAGGCGGTTCGCCAGAGTTGATATCGCGAACGCCTTTTTTGAGTCAGACGCTCAAGTGCGACCTTCGCCCTGAACTCCGCAGATTGCAGTTTCCTGTTCCCCGTCATCGGGTCCGTCCTCTCTTCGCCGAAACCAAGCTTAGCGGACTGTCCGGAATTCGGGGACCGCCTCACCAACCGCTACCTCAACATGGACGACCTCAGAGAACACAAGAAGCTCGAACTCCGAAAAGCCGCATGACCAGAACCCATGACCGCCCGAAATTTGCAGAACTTGACGCATACGACCACTTGACGCTGCGAGAGAACTCCGTTTTGGTTCCGATTGCCAGCGCAGCTTCTTTGCTTCTGAATAAATAGGTGGGATGCTGCGAGATGTTAGAATACTGGGGGAGCACGCATCGATTGCCGATGCTGCAAAGTGATGGATGTCTGACAACCGGATTGCACCCGAGATCCTTGAGCTCATTCGCCGCACGTCGACGGTAGGTGGCTGCAGCAATGTCTTTTCACTTGCACCACGCGGCCACAGGGTCGGCTTTTATTTCCAACAAAGGCGTGCGACGCTGCTAGCTAAAGCGCTACGTGACCGGCTTGGCGAAGACGGGCTTAAGTCGGCTAAAATCGCAGTTATCGGGGCCGGCGTTTCGGGGGTTACATTTTTCCTGTCGCTTATTCATTTCGGCGCGAAGAACGTATTTATCTATGATGCTTCTGATGGAATGCTCAATACCGGCGCGAGCGCCGAGCATCGTCTTGTGCATCCAAATTACAACCGATGGCCGATGCTGGGCTCGATGGATCTCTTTACCGCCCTACCGTTGCTTAATTGGTGTGCTGGTACGGCACGGGATGTGGTGGAACAATTGCGCACAAGCGTCCGCAACGGATATACTGAAAAGACCAAGGATCGGTTTCGACGCCGCCATCGCTGCGTATCCGTCACCGAGCAAGAACCGGAATTGATAAATTCCGTTCGTGTTTTGTTCGACGTTGATGGCATCCAGCACGGCGAAGATTTTCAGATCGTTGTAATATCTGTTGGTTTCGGAGAGGAGGATTGTGTAAGATCTGGATTAGAAGACTACTGGACCCCAGAACGAAATCCACTTGACACAGGACATCACAAGCGGGAGGCGCGTGTATTCGGAACCGGTGACGGCGCATTGATCGATATACTTCGATGTTGCGCAAGGGAGCCAAACGACGCATGGCAAATTCCGCTTGGCCTAATCGGTGGGCTGCGCGATGAATCGGCCATTGTGTTGCAAGAAGACATGGCGAGCGGGCCGGTGGACCCGAGGTCGCTGGAATTCACTGCCGTGGAAATTGAGATCCAGCGGCATGAGGAGAGTATTCGCGCGGCCTCCTGGCATATCGTGAAGAAGTCCGACATGGTGACGGCAGGCCGCTATATCGCTCAGGAAGAAGTTTTCTACCGTGGTCTTGCTGGACGCCTGAGGAAGGACGAACCTTGGCTCTGTAACTTCCTCGAGGGCCGGCTCAAGCCGGCAGCAGAAGCAGCGCTCAAACCGAAACTAATCGGAGAAATCACCACCCCTTTCGAGCCTACATCGGCACCGATCAACAAGCTTCTTGCAGCATATCTGCTGGAGACTGACCGAATCTTATACGAGTGCAAACCACGTACCGAAACTGATGAGGAATTGAGGGCAATCAAAGACGCAACCCGCCTCGCCACTGTAGAAACGATCGCGATCTGCCGATATGGTGCCAACCGCAACTTCCCATCCACCAAGAAACATCGGCCCGCTAATACGGTGGATGTCTTCCTGAAAGTAAATAGTTCCGCGACTAAGTCGGATGAGACGGATTTAGAAAGTCAGTTGATTGATCTACTGAGTGGGCTTTCCGGCGGCGAATACGTCTATTTTGATGCGATGCCTCACCCGCTCGAGTTGGCACGAAATGGGCATAATCAAGCGCAAATGATCCAAGGCACGCGCGAGCGGTTCAAGCCGATCATTGAGGGTTTTGCGCGTGCAGAGTTGGGCGCCACCGAAGTGACCTTGATACCTCCAAGGAAGCAAGTGCCAGCAAAGTGGTCCATCAAGACTGAGATGCGTTCCGACGCAATTCAGCAAAAGTTGCGTCTTCTTGGTGGTATTGACGGTATATTTTGCGGCGCGCCGATCGTTGTTACACGCGAGATACTGCCAGAAGAGGAGAATTTTTGAAACTCAACCTTCAAAGCGAAGTGCGCACAAGGCACAGCACCATGCCTGTAAGGCTTTCGGGTGTCTTCCTTGACGCCGCGGGCAGCGAAAAAGGATTGACTGTGCTGCGTGTGCTTCCGAACGCGGCACCGACAGATGAGTGGACGTCAAGTATGAGTGTTGTCCCGCAACCGGTTTTCTGCCCCCAGCAAGGCGAAGTCGGCATCCTAGACCCATTCTGGTGGCAGTCGCTGGCCCAGGCGGACGCCAATGCGGAAACTCCGGCTGCGTTCACTGGCGGCGCGATGACTTGCCTCTTCACGCTGGCCAAGGATGTCGAATCTGATGACAGCCGCTGGCTGAAGGGCCAAGCAAGGATTGCTTCACCCGGTGATTACATCGACAGGCCCGTCCGATTGCCTGAAGGCGCCGAGATTGGCGCTATTGTTAATGAAATAAACCACGTATCCCTAAATGGACGATCCATCTATCCATTGTTGAAGTTGCGTCGCAGTAAGACAGACATGTCGATGCAAGTCGGCATCCGAAATGGCGCCATGGTATTCGCACAGAATGGCGCAATGATTGGCGTTATAGTCGCAACTTTTGGCGGCGGAGAGTTCTATTCCATTGCCCCGATTGAGGATATCATGGAGTGGCACGCGCTGAGCTTTTTTACCAAACCGCCGCAAGACAGACTCCAAACAAAGAAGAAGCGAATAGAGGTACGGGAGTTTGAGAGGCAAATTCGGGGTTCAGAAGAACTTATTCGGATGATTGGGAGTTGACCATGCACTTTGCCTCCCGCTCCCGACCTACTGATCGAAGCGAACTCTGCAGCCAGCTAATCATGAGCGCAGCCTTCGTCGCCTATGAAACTCAGAAAGTTAAGGCTCAAAGAAAGTGGGTGGAGGCGAACAAGAATCGCCAAATTATTTACGTCTTCGACACCGACATTATCAGGACCTGGTGCGCGCCTTGGAGAAGCGGGCCAGTCGATCCGATTACACTGGGCAACGGCTATGGCCAGGTGTTGCCGCGACAGATCATTGTCGATTTCAATGTCGACGAGGCAAACAACATTCTTCATAGGGAACGAAATCAGGCAGAAGCTGTTGCTTGGCTGCTTGCGAGCAGAGCTATGCGGGAGGCTTTCAGTTCGGGCGCACCGCTGTTGCTTACTGAGGCGCACTTTTCGGAAACGATGAAAGTCTATCAGAATGTCAAGAGAGACGCGGCAGTTCATAGGGATGTAGGGTTGAGGACTGTCCATGCTCGTCTGGACTTCCAGTTGGCTTCGACATTAAAGGCGGTACGAAGCAATCTCAATTCTGACGACAAGTGGGCGATTAACGCCCGAAACGCCGGAGCGATCGTCGCAAACATCCTTCGCATCATCGAATCTCGCAATGCCACGCGAATCCACGGGGCCGTGCGAGAATGGGATTCTTTCCACGATATCGTGCGCATCGGCAACGGCTTATTTAAGCTGACGGAGTTTCGTCCCGACCCTGAGACATTTGGCCGTAGAGTTGCGGACAAATGGGAGGGCCTCTGCAAAGCCGTCGTTGAGGGAGAGGATGCTGCGGAAATCGAGGAACTGCGGCAAGCGCTTCTGCCTGTTATCCGTCGCGCAAAGAGCAGGCTTAGTTTCGAGCGCTCCGAAATTGATGCTGCAGCAGTCGCCGAGGTAGCCTATCTAAACCGTCGCCTTCGGGCTGAAAACGTTGATTTGCGCGTCGTGCTCCTGACCGGTGACCGTGGACTGGCTTTAGCCATGGCACATGAAGGGGATGCAACGCTCTCGGGCAGCGACGAAACGGTCAGTGGTTTCGCGTTCGGTCATGTCCGGCATCTTTGGTCTTTCATCGATGTCGTGAAAAATGGCGAGGACGCTAGCGCAAAGCCAAAAGAGTTGTTCTCGGGGCTTCTTGCGTTTGAAGATGAGATCGAAAGCGCTAGCGACTTTCAGCGAGTACTTTTGGAAAACGCTATCGATCCGGGCCACGCCTATGTCCGGCGTGTTAGTGAAGTAGAAATTCGTGACGCGTATGAACGCTGGGAGCGATATACTAAGCAAGCATCGAATACGCAAAAGCATTTTCTTTTCGATACGCTAAAACTAGACGCGATCTCGAAAATCATAGTTGCTAAGATTTCTTCCGCAGAACCCGATATCACCAAAGAGCGAGTGCTTTCCCTTGTCACTGAGACGACAGCTAGAGCTCGTGACCGGGCGAATGTCGAATTCTCCGGTATCGGCGCCAACTCCTTGCTCGATCGTCACAAAAATGGCATCCGCAATCCGCCTGAGTTGATGTTCGACAGCCTCGTGAATACGGACGCGATATTCAAGGATCTAGCTCGGCCAAGACGTGTCTTCCAGACGGCGGAAGACTTCGCCGTTCGCTTCGATCAAATCTCGCTGGATTGCCATCAGCCCGATAAGGATGACACCATCGACGACGATTTTCGGCAGGAATGCTATCTGAAGTACCTTGTGCTTGGCGCTCTCTTCGCAAGCGCAAATCGCTGGATCGTTGCCGAACAGCACGCTGAAAGCGCAGTGCGGATCATCGAACGAGCTAGGGCGCTCAACGACCCAATACGAGTAAAGCAGACGGGAATAGATGAGCCAAGATCCCATATGAGTGGACGCGAAGGCTATTTCCTGCTCGCATCGTCCAAGCGCGTTAGGGCACAGACTATCACGCAGTTCAACGAGGCTCATAGAGTGTTGTTAAAGGCCCGCGAGCGCCTACGAGAAGATCGCAGCAAAGGTACGGCTCTTGGCGTACCATTCATTCGCTTCGACTCTGAGGTAGTTGCGATAGCCCTGGGACGCTACTACTCTGCTCGGAAACTTGCAATTGAGAAGCTTTCTATCGATGACCCTTGTAATGATCTTGTTGACGAGCTGTATGGAAGCATCGAGACCCTCCTAAAGGTCTTTCGTGATATGCATCTCGCGGACGAAAGGTCCGGTGCCATCAAAGGCGACAAGTTAGCCAACCTCCCGGCCGGGACAAGCACGAGCATCGCGACAAATCTCATTCAGGTGTTTGTCATCTCTGAGTTCCGCAAGCGCAGGGAATTCGAGGGACAGGCTCGCATTCCGATCAATAGGGCAATCATTTCCGACGCGGTCGACGTGATCATTGATCAAACTGATATTCTGTCGAAGTTTAGCGCTCACGGTTTTCTCGCCAGTGACGGTATAAGCGCGGAACAAGGTAACATAATCTGCTCTCCCTTGATGATGCTCTACGCAGCTGTGGGAGACCTAATCTTAGGCGCCAGGAAGATCCCTGTATTCAGAAAAGAGGCTGACGTCGATAAGATATTCGATCGTTATAGAGCGCTATTGACGCATTATGACGAGTGGCGATTCGGTGAGTTGCGAAAGTTCACAAGAATACTTATCGGGGAATATCGCAATTAAATTTTTTCCAACCGTACAAAATCGAAATTCATTTATCAAGGATATTTCTTTTCCCTGAGTTATAACAACGGTCATATCCCCTGACCGACATGCGCCCAGTCCCGCATTCCGATTGACGTGATCGTGTGTGGCTGGGCGAGGAGCTTGCGCCAGGCGTCGCAGGCGGCCTCGATGATCGCCTCGTAGTCGGCAAAGACGCGGTTCGACAGCCAGTTGCTGCGCAGGTACTGCCAGAGTAAGCGCTGTCCCGGCGTATCCCTCCGGTGTGGGCCGCAGGAGATCAGCTTTTCCGTTCGTCGGCCATGATCCGCTCTATCAGGTCAGGATTGGATTCCTGATCGATGAGGAACTGCCGGATGCCGCCGGGCCAGGAGCGGACGTCCTGGAGGAACTCCTGAAGGCTCTCGATGCCGCGCGCGGTGAACGCGGTGATGCCTTCCTCGGACCCGTCGATGATATGGATCATCTCGCCGTAGTCGATGTCGTCGGGATTGGCGGCGACGACCTCAAGCAGCTCCCGGTTCTCGCCGATCATCGTTGCCGCGTGTGCGAGACTGTAAAAGGTGGTGTCGCGAGCCATCAGGCGGCTTTCGGCTCCCGCTCGCGCCCGGCCGCCCAGTTCCACGGGAGCAGTTCCGTCAGGCGCGACATGGGCAGGTTCGGCATGCGGCCGAGCACATCGGCAAGCCATGCCTGCGGGTCGATGTCGTTGAGCTTGGCGGTGACGATCAGTGTGACCATGAAGGCCGCGCGCTCGCCGCCGCGTTGCGAGCCGGCGAAGAGCCATGCCTTTCTTCCCAGGGCGATACCGCGCAGGGCCCGCTCGGCGGCATTGTTCGTCAAACACACCCGACCATCGTGCAGGAACCGCGTGAAGGCGTCCCAGCGGCCATCCTTCTCGACCATGTAGTCGATCGCCTTGGCAACCGGATTGTGCCGGGACATCTGCGCCCGCTCGCTGCGGAACCAGGCGTGGAGTTCCTCGACGAGCGGGCGCGACAGCTCCTGTCTGGCTTGGCGCCGGGCATCGGCGGAGAGACCGTTGAGGTCGCGCTCGATCGCGAAGAGCGCGTCGATCCGCTCGACGGCCTTCAGCGCGACAGGCGATATCGCATGTGTGGCCTTGCCCTTGCGCACGGCATCGGCGACGTCGGCCAATTCGAAGAACTTCCGTCGGGCGTGGCTCCAGCACAGGGCGCTGGTCACGGGCGCTGGCTCGCGGCCCGCCCGGTAGAGATCGTTGTAGCCTCCCCCCGGGTCCGGCCTGTGGCCGGCCCGAGGGCAGGCTCCGGCATCGGCCTGCAGGACGCCGGTCCATCCGGCGAGGTGCCGGTTGGGA
The DNA here is from genome assembly GCF_014495845.1 of Aquibium microcysteis. Taxonomy (NCBI): domain Bacteria; kingdom Pseudomonadati; phylum Pseudomonadota; class Alphaproteobacteria; order Hyphomicrobiales; family Phyllobacteriaceae; genus Aquibium; species Aquibium microcysteis. The sequence goes on along the minus strand of NZ_CP061080.1, from coordinate 5,723,397 downwards.
TGGGTCTTCTCGCGATCGGCAGAGAAGTGGAACAGGACGGCGGGCGAGGCACCGCCGGCGAAGGGGCGGTCGTCACGAACATAGGTCCACAGCCGCGCCTGCCGGGTTCCACCTCGCGCCAGCAGCGGCACCGTCGTGTCGTCACCGTGGAGCCGATTGCCCGCCAGCACATGGGCCTTGATGAGCGCATGGATCGGCTCCAGCGCCACCGAGCAGGTTCCGACCTGGTCGGCGAGCGTCGACAGGCTGAGGTCGACGCCTTCGCGGGCATAGCGCTCGGCCTGCCGGTTCAGCGGCTGATGTTGCCTGAACTTCTCGAAGAAGATGGTGGCCAGAAGGTTTGGTCCCGCCCAGCCCCGCGGCGTGGCATGGAAGGGTGCCGGCGGCTGGCTGATCTTCTCGCAGTCCCGGCAGGTGAACTTCTCCCTGACGGTCTGGATCACCTTCCACCGGCGTGACACCGCCTCCAGGGTCTCGCTCGCCATTGTCCTCGGACCAATGGCGGACGATGGCTCGCCGTCTTCTCCCATCTTCACGATGCGCGAGGAGCCGCAGCAGGTGCATGCCTTCGGCGGCTCGATCACCACGCGCTCGCGCGGGAGATGTGCGGGGAAGGGCTTGCGGGCCGGACGGCGTCGCTCGAAGGCGGCGACCGTGGTGGTGCGGGCCGCTGCACGCTCGGACGCGATCTCGTCCTCGGTGGCGGCGGCTTCGAGATCCTCGAGCTGCAACTCCATCTGCTCGATCAGCCGGGCACGCCGTTCGGAGCTGTGGCCATACTGCTCGCGCCGGAGCTTGGCGATCTCCAGCCTCAGATGCGCGATCATCGCCTCAGATGTCGAGACCAACGCACGCGCCTCGGCCAACTCGGCCTCCGCCACCCTGGCGCGGGCGTCGGAAGCGGCGAGTTCGGCACGAAGTCTGGCGATCTCGGCGGCACCGTCGGACATGGCCAAATCTACCATGACCAACAGGTAAAACCCAGCATAACAGCGCAGTAGCCGCTCTCAACCAGCCTTTGCCGGACGCTGCGTCCAGCGCGGATTGCGCCAGTCGATCCCGTCGAGGAGATAGCCGAGCTGGGCTGCCGAAATCGCCACGGCACCCCCACCTGGACCGGCAGGCCAGACGAACTTGCCCGCCTCCAGACGTTTGCCGTAGAGCGACATGCCGATCCCGTCGTGCCACAGGATCTTCACCAGATCGCCGCGCCGACCACGGAAGCAGAAGATCTCCCCACCGTGCGCATCACGCCCCAGACCCTGCTGCACCTTCAGTGCCAGGCTGTTCATGCCGCACCGCATGTCGGTGACGCCCCCTGCGATCCAAACCTTCGCGCCGGCAGGAAACGCGATCATGATGCGTCCACGATCGGCAGCAGGCGAGCGAGCACGGCCGGATCGATCGAGATCGGCACGATCATCCGGCGCGCATTCCCCAGAACCACCTCGATCGTCGCCTCCGCGACGGGCGTCGCCACCACTAGCGGCGGCGTCTCGACGACCGCTGCCGATGCTGCGCTTGCCGCAAGCGACACAGCCATGAACGTCGGTGCCGCAGATCCCAGCCGGCCATCGCGATAATCCGCCCGCCATCGCGTCAGCAAAGAACGCGAAATCCCAACACGCCGTGCCGTCGCCGATCCCTGCCGGTGCCCCCGCAGGCTCTGCTCGACGATACGGATCTTCTCCTCGTCGGTCCAAGCCCGCCGGCGTCCGACCTCGTCGACAGATAGAACCTCAAACTCCGAAATGACCTTAGCGCCTGCCAAAAGGCATGCTCTTACGCACCAGCTCCTCAGTCAGCCAGACGGCCGACGCCGGAGGGATACGTCCCGGCCCCACCTTTCGCGCGTGGTCGTGAGCCACGATGTTCGAAGCCTTTGAAGGCTTGGACATATGACGATTTCAGAGCTTACGCTTAATACCAACGGCGTAACCGCCGTTCTCAGGCCACGGCCTTGAGTGGCGCCGGGGCATAGGCCCAGGGCAACAGGTCGTAGAGCTTGTTCTGCGGATGGCCGGCGACGATGCGGGTGATGACGTCGGCGAGGTATGCGTACGGATCGATGCCGTTGAGCTTGCAGGTCTCGATGAGCGAGGCGATCGTCGCCCAATGCTCGCCGCCGCCGTCGGAGCCGGCGAAGAGCGCATTCTTCCGATTGAGGGCGATGGGGCGGATACTGCGTTCGACGACGTTGGAGTCGATCTCGACGCGACCGTCATCGAGGAAGTGGGCTGGCCCGGCCCAGCGCGCGAGCGCGTAGCGGATCGCTTCGGCAAGCTTGCTCTTCTGGCTGACCAGCGCGAGCTTTTCGCGTAGCCATGGCTGGAGGGCATCGATGATGGGACGGCTTCTCTCCTGGCGCGCGGCGCGCCGCTCTTCGGGCGAGCGGCCCCGGATCTCGTTCTCGATCCTGTAGAGCTCGGCGATGCGGGCGAGCGCCTCCGTGGCGATCGGCGCCGGACCGGATTGCGCCAGTTCGTAGAACTTGCGACGGACATGCGACCAGCAGAATGCCAGGCTCACGGCGTTGCGCCGACCGCCGACTCTCTTGCGCCAAGAAAGCCGGACGCCGCAGATCAGTTGAGCATCGTGATGGCGCCGGAATTCTCGATGCAGCCGCTGCTCAACAGAAGCGAGGCCCGTGTCTTCAAGGAACTTGACCGGATGGTCCTCGACCGCAATCCCTGCTGGCAGGTCATGGCGCAGGTCTCTCTCGGCGAGATCCTCCGTTGCAAAGATCCGGCAGCTTATGGATGCATCAACTCGAAGCGCATCGACCTCCTCCTCGTCGGCGAGAACTGCCATCCACGCTACGCCGTCGAGTACCAGGGCGGCGGCCATCATCAGGGCGCTGCCGGCGCAGGCGACGCCGTCAAGAAGGAAGCGCTCCGTCGGGCCGGCATTCCTTACCACGAAGTCGTCGCCGGACCGACAACACCATCCGAACTGCGGCGCCTCGTCGAAAGGCTAGTGGATGTACCGATCGCTGAAATCCCAGACACAGCGAAAGCGGGGTTCCAACCGCACCTTCTTTGCACGGTTCTGACGAGGCGCGGTAGCGATCCTTTTGGAGGATCGTTTTGTGTCTGGACTTGACCATAGACTTGAGCCGGAGGGCGAGATCCTGCGGCGCGGCAATCAACGTGAGAGCGCAGCGACAATCAGGATGAGAATGCCGGCGGCTTGAGACGCAGGGAGGGCGTAGCCCGACCGGAGTTTCAAGCCGCCGGCGGCGTTCCTATTGGTGCGCCGTCTGTGATCGCGGCCGACCGGGTATGCCGGTGGTTTTTCCGATGGGAGGAATCACTTTGTGCCCGGACGCCATGTAACCGATCACCAGATGAGGCTTTTCATGAAGTTCCGGCAGACCCACACGACGGCCGTCGCGGCGGCGAAGGCGTCGATCAGCGCGGCCACGGCCTATCGCATCGAGAAGGATGCGAGGCTGCCCTCGCAGAGGAAGGTTGCGCGCCAGCGCCGCCGCCCCGATCCGCTCGCCGACATTTTCGACACCGAGATCGTGCCTTTGCTGAAGGCGGCGCCGGGTATCCGGCCAATCGCAATCTTCGAGGAGATGCTGCGGCGTCATCCCGAACTCGGTGCCGGCATTCGCCGCACCATCGAACGCCGTGTCCGATCCTGGCGGGCCGTTCACGGCGAGGAACAGGAGGTCATCTTCCGGCAGGCGCATGAGCCGGGCCGGCTCGGCCTGTCGGACTTCACCGACATGGGCGGCGCCGGCGTCACCATCGCGGGTCAGCCGCTCGATCATCGGCTCTATCACTTCCGGCTCGCCTATTCCGGCTTCGAGCATGCCCATGTCGTGCTCGGCGGTGAGAGCTTCGTCGCGCTCGCCGAAGGCCTGCAGAACGCGCTCTGGTCGCTCGGCGGGGTGCCGCGAGAGCACCGCAGCGACAGCCTCTCGGCGGCATTCCGCAACCTCGACAGGGATGCGCGTGCCGACCTGACGCGTCGTTACGAGGACCTCGTCGCCCATTACGGAATGACGGCCACCCGCAACAATGCCGGCATCGCCCACGAGAACGGTGCAATCGAAGGATCTCACGGACACCTCAAGCGGGCGATCGATGACGCCCTGTTGATGAGAGGCTCGTGCGACTTCGACGATCTGGCCGCCTACCGCCGCTTCGTCGACGAGATCGTCAGTCGCTGCAATGTCCGCCATGCCAGGCGCATCGACATCGAGCGCGCCGAACTCCAGGAACTGCCCGCCCGGCGGACATCCGACTAGGAGGAGGTCACCGTGCGCGTCACGTCATCGGGCGGCTTCACGCTGCGCAAGGTATTCTACACCGTGCCCTCGCGCCTGATTGGCCACCGCCTCAGGGTGCGCCTGTTCGACGATCGGCTGGACATCTTCATCGCGGCACGCAGCTCATGACCCTGCCGCGCGGGCGGGCCTCGCCATCCGGCAAGCACGACCAGGTCGTCAACTACCGCCATGTCATCCATTCCTTGCGCCGCAAGCCGATGGCGCTCCTGAACCTCGTCTATCGCGACCGGCTCTTTCCACGCGAGGCCTATCGACGAACCTTCGACATGCTCGTGGATCGTCTGCCGAAGCGGCAGGCCTGCCGCACCATGGTCGAACTCCTCGCGATGGCCCACGAGCGGGGTTGCGAGAGCGAACTGGCCGATCAGCTGCGCATCTCGCTCGACGCTCGACGACTGCCGGACATGGCCGCGCTGCGCGAACGGTTCGCGCCGGATCCGTCCCGGCTGCCCAGCGTCGTCGTGCATCTGGCGTCCCTCGATGCCTACGAAGGCCTGATCGGCGGCAGCCATGACCATGACCTCGCGCCAGGAGAGGTCGCATGAAGACGAACAGCGCCCCTTCGACGCCGCCCGCGGCGTCGCTCAGGACAGGCATCGACGCCGCAAGGCTCAGCCTCCTGCTCAACGAACTGCGTCTGCCCGCCATCAAGGTGATGTGGCCGCAGTTCGCCGAAGAGGCCGACAAGGAAGGCTGGCCGGCCGCCCGCTTCCTCGCCGCCATCATCGAACACGAGCTTGCCGAACGCGATCGGCGCCGCATCGAGCGCCATCTCACTGAGGCTCGCCTGCTGCCCGGCAAAACGCTTGACACCTTCGCATTCGACGCCGTGCCGATGATCTCCAAGGCGCAGATCATGGCCATCACCGCCGGCGACAGCTGGCTCGAGAAGGGAGCGAACCTGCTGCTGTTCGGCCCGCCCGGTGGCGGCAAGAGCCATCTCGCCTCGGCCATCGGCCTTGCTCTCGTCGAGAACGGCTGGCGGGTCATGTTCACCCGCACCACCGACCTCGTCCAGAAGCTGCAGGTCGCGCGCCGCGAGCTCGGGCTCGAAGCCGCCATCAACCGGCTCGATCGCTTCCACCTGCTGATCCTCGACGACCTCGCCTATGTCACCAAGGATCAGGCCGAGACCAGCGTGCTGTTCGAACTCATCAGCGCCCGCTACGAGCGGCGCTCCATGCTCATCACCGCCAACCAACCCTTTGGCGAATGGGGCAAGATCTTCCCGGACCCCGCCATGACGCTCGCCGCGGTCGACCGCCTCGTCCATCACGCCACGATCTTCGAACTGAACGTCGAGAGCTATCGGCGCCGCGAGGCCATCGAACGAAAACGTGGCCCAGGCCGGCCAGCGTCATTCGCAACACCGGCCAACATCGCTCCTGATTGACGCGCCGCGACAATCAAACCGACCAGCCCTCTTGCGCACGACAATCAATGCCGCGATCATGACCACCGCCGCGACACAAGATTCTCATCCAGATTGTCGCGCGCATCTCACCAGATTGTCGCGCTACAAGATCCGGCGTTTTGAGGTCATCAACGGCGCGATGGGCCGCCGGCGTTGGTCGCCCGATGACCGAGCGCGCATTCTGGAAGAGACACTTGCGCCGGGCGCGGTGGTGTCGGCGGTCGCGCGCCGGTATGACCTGACCCCGCAGCAACTGTTCACCTGGCGACGCGAAGCCCGCAAGCGTGCGGAGGCAGACGCTAAAGCGCTGGCCTCAGCGCCCATACCGCTGAATGAAATGGGCCGAATCGAGCGCGTCGGCACCTCGGCGGCTGCCCGACATGGCTCGATGACCTCCCAAACAGAGCCTCTCTCAATAAATTCCACCATCACCTTGCAGCGGTAAAGCTCGACGTCTGCCCCGGATAAGAATCCGCTTGACTCTAGATAGTGTTGTCTACCAAAATTCTAATACCGTAGGAGGAATGAATGTCGCAGCGGTGGCGCTTTGCGGTGCTGTCTTCTGTAGCCCCAAAGCAAAGGTTCAGCGTGAGGCGTCTCGTGCCGCTGATCATCGGTCTTGGATTGCTCTGTTCGCTGTACGGCTGTGCAACTTTCTCCGCTGGGCCTGCGCGCGTCTTCAACAACGAGACCGAATGCCCGGCGCTACGTGCGCAGTTCGGCGGGCCGGACTATGGTCGATACTTGGCGCTGTCGCCGACCGATCGCCGTGACTGGCGCAACATCTACGTCTTGACGGCAAAGAACTGCATGGATCGGGCGTACACGTCTTATGCAGCGTCGCTTGCGAACGGCGAGCGCGCCGGAGAGCTTATTGCCGCGATCACCAATATTGGACTGACGCAAACAGCGACGCTGATCAGCGCTGTCGAAACGAAGGATGTACTCACCGGCATTGCCTCCGGCTTGACCGGAGCGAAGGCCGCCTACAGTGAGAAGGCGCTGGTTCGCAACTCGATCCAGCTCGTGCTGACGCAGATGGATGCCAGCCGGGCGCTGATCGCGGGCCAGATCAATTCGAAGCTTGCCCTCAGCGATGCTGCTTATCCATTGCCGTTGGCGGAGTCAGATCTTGAGGAATACTACAGGGCCGGCACCTTGGCCGGAGCCATCATCAGGCTGCAGAGCACCGTCAGCGCGAACCAGCTGGCGGCGGAAAGCGCCAAGCAGACAGTCATCTCCTACGAACTCGGGCGAGGATCGGGTCAAGCCGCGCTTCGAAACGCCGTCACGCAGGGCGGGCGTCTAAACGAGGGCGTCAAGGCGGCGATCGTTGCCGCCCTCGCAGGCTCCGGGATCAGCTTCGAAGCTGTACTGTCGGAGCCGGCTTACGAAGAAAAGGCTAATGAAATCGCCAGAAGGCTTGGTTATCTCTAGGTATATCGGGAGGTCGTCTTGTCTGATATCCGGATCATCAACAAGCTCAGCGACGTGGAGGCTCAACAGCTCCGCATCGCCTTCGAGGCAGGCGGTCAAGTGACGATCGTCCCGGATAACACCGGAACGTTCACGCTGGTCTTCGTGCCAAGGGACGCCAAAAGCGGCCCCGCCACGTCGGGCACTTCTGCCTCGCCAAGTGGCGGATCGTCCTCATCCAGCCATCCGTCGCCGACATCGCCGTCGGGGGTCACCGCCTACATCTCGGAACTGCTGCGCCTATGCGACCAGGAGTGGCGCTTCTTCGGCGGGCAGACTTATGACCTTACAGGAAACACCACCACGATCGGGCACAAGGAGCAGGAGGACGGCTTCGCCGAACGCATCGGCGTCTACTGGAAGGATGGCGCCGATCTTTCCGGCATCAACGGGACGAACACCGACTGGCCTTGGTCGGCGGCCTTCATATCCTGGGTATCGAAGACGGCCGGAGCCGGTGCCCGCTTCCGCTATTCGAGCCAGCACTCCGTCTATATCAGTCAGGCGATCCGCGATCGCTCAACTAAGCGAGAGGACGCCGGCTACTGGTGCGAGCGTCTCAACGAGCGAAAGCCGATGGTCGGCGACATCGTCTGCTGGGCACGCGAGACCGGGGTCGACTACGACCACCAGAAGGGCGGCGACTATAAGAGCCATTGCGACGTCGTCGTCGAGGTGGCCGGGGACAAAGCCTGGGTGATCGGGGGCAATATCGGCAATTCGGTCACAAGGAGACCGCTCGCGCTGACGGCGGAAGGGTTCCTCTCCCCCAACCAACCATGCGGCGAAACTCTCTTCGCTATCATGGGTTGCCGGATCGACGAGCAGGCGGCCGTGGCGGCGGGGGTGTCGACGGATACGACTGACACCCTTCTGTCGAACCTCGTCGACGCCGTCAATGGCGGCGCGACCAAGATCGCGTTCGGCAAAGTCCTGGCGCTGGAGCTGAAGCAAAGTATCATCGAGCTCGGGCAAACGCTCGGCTGCGATCCGAGCCATCTTGCCGCGTGCATGGCCTTCGAGACCGGCGAAGAGTTCAAGTCGAGCACCCGGAACAAGATCAGCGGCGCGACGGGTCTCATTCAGTTCATGCCGAAGACGGCATTGGGTCTCGGCACCACCACCGACAAGCTCGCCGCGATGACCGAGGTCGAGCAGATGGCTTACGTCAGCAAGTATTTTGCACCTTATGCGGGTAAGATGCACTCGCTGTCCGATGTCTATATGGCCATCCTCTGGCCGAAGGCGGTGGGCAAGCCGGAGGCGTTCGCGCTATTTGTGACTCCGTCGACGGCCTACGTCCAGAACAAGGGTCTGGACGTGAATTCGGATGGCGCGGTCACGAAGGGCGAGGCGGCGTCCAAAGTCCAGGCGAAGCTAGACAAGGGCCTGTCATCGGCTTTCCTCGGATAGGATCGAACAGGAGCGCGCGCGTTGCCAACATTCGTCGACGATGCTCCGGAAACCGCACCGGAACCAACGACGGTTTCCGGACCGTCACCCATTCCGAGCTCCCGACAGGCGGATCAGTACCTTCTGTTGCTGCTCCTGATGCTCTGCATCATCGTCGTGCCATTAATCCTGGCGCTGGGATGGATCGTGATCACACTCGTGTCAGCGTCCGATTTCAAGATTCCCGTCAACGGCCCACTCGCTCAACTGCTGTTTGCGGTAGCTGCGGATCCGAGCCGATACATTGGCTCGATCACCGCGATCCTGCTGCCGACGTCGGCTGCTGTTACGGCGGCGAACTACGATAAGATCGATATACGGGGTTGGGGCTCGACGCTCTTCCTGATCCCGCTTGCCGGCCTCATCGCGGCGCTTATTGCGGCCCTTCTTGTCGACGTTGCGCTGCGCGACGAAACCAAGGACGTCAAAGCCGTGTCCAACATGTTCATCAACATGTCCGGTTCGCTCGCGGTCTATGTCATGATGCTTGTCGGGCTGAAGGCCGGCGCGGGAACGCCAGAGAGCAGGAACGCCAATGGGAACGACTAGAGCGCTTGCATTGTCTCTGGCGGCGGCGATTGGGCTCCAGGCCCATCCCGTCTCGGCGGACGAGCTGAAGATCGCGCTCGTCGTAGCCGCAAGTCCGGCCAGCGATGCTAAGCGCATTGCGCTCGGGATCGGCGGTGGATCGATCGATCTTCTCGCCCCGGTGGGCAAGACGCCGGCCGCGGCATCGATCGCTGCCGACAACACTAGGTATGCGACGCGGCTCACGGTCGAATGGAAGGACGGTCGGGCGCAGAGCATCCCCTTCTACCGTTATTCGGCCTTCGCCGACCTTGAGCCCTTGGAAATAGTCTTCGAGAAAGAGGCGCGGGACGCCGCCGACGGCGCCAATCGCATCTTCGTCGACAGGAATTGCGACGGACGCCAACCGGGATCGATGGCGGTGGCCTTCGCAATCATCGCCAACTGCGCGCCGGTCGCGCACTACATGGCCTCGCGGCTCGTCAGCGATACGGCGAAGGGGACCTATTACCGGGCCCTCAACGGCTGGTTCGTCGCGAACTACTACCTATACAGCGGACTCGGCTACGGCTTCCACCCGTTCGGACTTCATGAGGATCTGATCAGCCAATTGCAGTCTCTGCCGGCGCCGGGATCTGATGGCAAGGTCGGGCCGATCAACATCGCTGACGTCCAGAAGGCGCTGGACGAGTATCAAGACGAGCCGGTGCGAAAGGTATATCTGGTGCGCACACTGGTGAAGCAGCGTCGCTATCAAGATGCGATGGACATCCTCGTCGAGGCGAAAAGGAAGCTGTCGGAACCCGACCCTCAACTCCGGGAGCGCGCCCGCCAGAGCTATGCGACCTCCGAGGCTCATGTCAATCAGCTGATCGCCGACATGAAGAGGATGATACCGTAGAACAGTTTATCCCCGCTGCTCCGAACACGCACCGGAAGAAGCGGACTTGACGACCTGATTGGCCGCGGACCCGACCAGCTTTGGGGCATCCACCCCATACGTTCAATAACGTCGAGGTGAACCGCCCCGGGTTTGCCGGATGCTGTTTCGTTTGAGTCACGCGGCCATGGCCGGTTCCTCCAGCATGGCGTAGTAGCGTTCCTCGGCTTCGGCCGGCGGGATGTTGCCGATGGGCTCCAGCAGCCGGCGTTTGTTGAACCAGTCGACCCAGGTCAGCGTCGCGAACTCGACCGCCTCGAAGGATCGCCACGGTCCGCGCCGATGGATGACCTCGGCCTTGTAGAGGCCGTTGATCGTCTCGGCGAGAGCGTTGTCGTAGGAGTCTCCGACGCTGCCGACGGAGGGCTCGATGCCGGCTTCGGCCAGTCGCTCGGTATAGCGGATGCTGACATATTGCGATCGACGGTCCGAATGATGAACTAGGCCGCCGCGATGGACGGGCTGCCGTTCGTGCAGGGCCTGTTCCAGAGCATCGAGGACGAAGCTCGCATGCGCCGTCCGGCTCACCCGCCATCCGACGATCCGGCGGGCGTAGGCGTCGATGACGAAGGCGACGTAGACAAAGCCCGACCACGTGCTGACGTAGGTGAAGTCCGAGAGCCAGAGCCGGTTCAGCGCCGGAGCATGGAAGACCCGGTTCACATGGTCGAGCGGGCACGGGGCGGCCTTGTCTTGCACCGTGGTGCGGATCGGCTTGCCGCGGATGACGCCCTGAAGGCCGAGGTCGGCCATCAGCCGCTCGACCGTGCAGCGTGCAACTGCGAAGCCTTCGCGCAGCATCTGACGCAAGACCTTCCTCGCGCCGTAGACCTCGAAGTTCTCTGCGAAGACGCGCTCGATCTCCGGCTTGAGTGCCAAGTCTCGCTTTGCCCGCGCCGACAGCTTCTCGGGATCGACGCGCTTGGCGACATGGTCGCGCTAGGTCGACGGGGCGATCGGCAGCACCTTGCAGATCAGCTCGACCCCGTGGGCCTCGCGGTGATCGTCTATGAACGCGATCATCGTTTGAACGGGCGGTCGAGTTCCACCTGGGCAAAATAAGCGGACGCCTTGCGCAGGATCTCGTTGGCCTGCCGAAGCTCCCGGTTCTCCCTCTCCAGCGCTTTCAGCTTCGCGGCCATGTCGGTCGGAACACCGGCCCGCTTGCCGGCATCACAGGATCGCCGCCCAGCGCGACGGATGTTCATGCTCGTGATTCAGCACCAGCCGCACCGCGCGCTGGCGCACCTCCGGGGAAAACTTGTTCGTCGTCTTGCTCATGATGGCTCCACCTTCTCAGGAGTTGGAGCCTCCGGCAAACCCGGGGCGGTTCAGTCGCGGCGAGGCGTGGGATGTCCATCTCGACGACCATAGCGATCGATGAGGACGCCATGTTGATGACCACACGCAAACCGGCCTCGGTCGGCGAAATCCTGACGGAAGAGTTCATGCGGCCGCTCGGCCTGACGCAGGCGGCTCTGGCCGAGGCGATGGGCGTGCAGCGCAAGCATGTGAACGAACTGTGCAATGACCGGCGTAACGTCACGGCAGCGACGGCGCTCATTCTGGCACGGGTATTCGGCAACAGCCCGGACTTCTGGCTGAACACGCAGCGCCGCAGCGACCTGTGGAACGTCATGAATTCGCCCGGCGAGCGGGCGCGGGTGGATCGTGCCAGGCCCCTGGCGAAGGCGGCATAGCAAGGGGCGATCCCGAAGATCTGCCACCGTTTCGTCGCGATGGCCGCACGGCCGGCGTTCTGGCTTCAGTTTCTCCTTTGGCCGCTGCTTGATGCCTGTCCGACCCGCCCCCTCACCAATCACCCGCGAACCGCCGCCTCCCCCCGTCCGCTCCCCTCCCCCGGCATCCAGACCCGCTCCTGCCGGGCGAGCCAGGTCCGTTCGGCGGCCCAGTCGTGGCCCTCCCAGCCCTCCCATGTGAAGCCGAAGAGCCTGAGGGGATGGTCCGGGAAGGAATGCAGGGCGTGGCGGATCCCGACGAAGCCGGTGCTGGGGATGCGCCAGTCCGTTGCGGCCAGCTGCAGGTCCTCGAAGCACTGGCTGGCCAGCGATGCGGGGAGGAGGGAGACTTCCTTTCCCATGCGGCCGAAGCGCTCGAAGGCCTGCTTCGTCCAGTGCTCCTTCCGCGTGACGATCCGCCTCTCCACCCGCTCGCGGAACTTCGGCGTCGGGTGCCACCGTCGGATCGCGTCGGGATGCCAGGGGAGGATCACCCGGCGCGCGCCCCGGATATAGACGTTGCTGACGAACGCGGGGTCCCCGAACCAGAGGCCGAGGAGCTTGCCCGAATTGACCAGCACCATCATGTCGGTCCGGCTCCCGCCCTGCGCGGGCCCGTAGGGCGGGAAATTGAAGCGCATGACGAAGTCCGCTTCGTCGATCTCCCTGCCGTCGCGATCGCCCAGAGGGCCGTTTCCGACGATGGCGACATAGCGCTGCATGCCGTCAGGCCCGGCGGGCGCGGCCGACCGTCTTCCGGCCGGGCCGCGACGCCGTTCGCGACAGGAGACGCCGAGCGCCGCCCCTGGCGGCGGCGAAGACATCCCCGGCCACCGCGCGCTGCGGCTCGCGAGAGGGGACGATGAACGCCGTGTCCGCCCGGGCGGGCAGCGCCATTCGCGAAGGTTCGTTGGAGAGCACGTTGGCCTGGACCGATGACACCCGGCGCCACTATGCCCGTCGCGCGGCGCGCCGCGCAAGCGGCCCGCGCGAAGACACGCCTGGCCTGCGCTCGATCAGGGCCGCCGCGCGGGTGGTCGGGACGTCGGCCCGGATCTGCCGGCGCCCGGGGGGTGGCCTCACGCGATCGATCCTGAAAGCGCCGCTCGCGGGTCGGCTCATACCGCAGAACCCGGTAGACGTACTCGCCGCGGATCCTCTAATCCGTTTCTCAGCGGCTGCCGGCACGTCGCTCGGCAGCAAGACAGGTTAGCGGCGCGCATGAGCAGTTCTCTCTACCGTGGATCGCCCAAGCACAAGAACAGACCGGTTCTCGGCAGGAAAGGGACGCTCTGTCCCGAGTGGACGCACGAGATGGATGCGGGCGGCTACGCCAGCGATCCGTTCGGCCATGCGTGGGAAAAGACCGTCGCCCACACGATGTTCGAGGAAAGCGAACCTGACCCGAACGGTTCGGCCAAGCGCTACGCCACCATGAAAGGGATCGCCTTCGTCGCCCAGCCGACTGCGGACGGGACGTGGCATGGATATCCTGAACCCTGGAACCGCGTCCCTGCCGATCTGGTCGCGAAATGGCAGGACGCGGGAAAGGTGACGACGCAACAATTGAAACGGTATAAGGATTTTCCCACCGACCATGTCACATGGGCGCTGGATGGCGACGATGAGTGAGTTTGCCGTTTTCGGCAACCCGGAGCGATTCGAGATCGCGGTTCGATGGACCAGCGACGCGGAGCCGCGTGCCGGACGTCCGGCGGCCTATGGATGGTCGATGGGGGATCTGCGGATCACCGTCGCGAACCACGTTCTGACCGCAAGCCGTCGCGGAAAGAACAGCCAGACACACGTGGGCTGGTACCTCGCCCCCGTGCTCGACTGGCTTGCATCCAACTGGGCTGCGCTGCTGCACGAAGAGGACTTCGCGTGGCCGGAGCGCAGCGGCGTGCCAGCGGTGATCGCATGTCACCGTGCGCTGGATCGGACGATCGGCGTGAAGGACGTCGAAGGCCGCGAACAGTACAAGGCGACGCAGGCATGGTACCATCGCCATGCATTGCGGAGTGCTGCGGAAGGCGGTCTGGTTCCAGACCTGTTCATACGCCGCCTGCTGGACGACATCGAGCTGTCCTGGTCCGCCGAGGCACCCTTGTTCGCGCCTGACGGATTTACGTTCATCTCCCAACCGGGCGTGGCGCGGCTATCGGTCGACGAGGTCGCCGGACCGCTGTGGGAAGTGCTCGGCTGGGCCGCCAGCCAACCTCCCGCTCTGGACGACGGCGATCGTGCCTCATGGCACGCTCTCGCAGACAAGATCGACCACATTCCATCCTTGGGCTCGGAATCCCTCGATCGCGCCTATGTCGAGGGGCGCATCCTCGAACTGGTGCGCGCGTCGCTGGAGCGGATCGGCAGGGCCGAGCTGATCGAGGAGAGCGTAACGCCCCACAAACCCTATGTGAGCGAGATGTCGCCGGCGGTTGCCATGTTCGGAGGCGTGAGCCCCCGACTGGGCGTCGGCGACGTCGATCGTCTCTGCGGCCTTCTGGCGGCGCGGGCGGGCGGCGGCGACGGCGTTGCTCTGCGCGACCTCGTTTCGGCGAAGGGCAACGCGCCGCTGGGGGTGCCCCATGAGGATGGCTACTCTCTCGCGGACGATTTTCTGGAAACGCTCGGGCTCCCGGGAGACCACGCGTTCATCGACGTCCGGCGGATCGCGTCCGACCTCGGCATCGAGGTGCTGGAGGAAGCGCTCGAAACGGACACCATCCGCGGCGTGGCACTGGCTGGCCAGGGCTTCTCGCCGACCGTCCTTCTGAACACGACGAGCCCTTTCAACCTCAACGAATTCGGCAGGCGGTATACGCTCGCGCATGAACTCTGCCACGTTCTCCATGACCGCTCGCGGGCGCGGCGCGTGGCGCATGTCAGCGGACCGTGGGTCGCGCCGGGCATCGAGCGTCGGGCGAATGCCTTCGCAGCTTACCTGCTCATGCCGCGGGTGCTCGTGACGCAGGGCTGGCGGTCGAGCTTCGTGACGAGTCGCGGCGCGTTCGAGGCCTTCGCCAACCGCCTGCAGGTCAACGAGACGGCGCTGATCGAGCATCTGTACAATCTCAGGCTGATCGACGACCTCGCCCGCGAAAGGCTTCGGGCCGCCTTCCGGCGGCAGTGAGCGGCCGGCAAGCGAACGCTCGTTCCACCGTCGCCGGATTGCGCACTGTCGCGCGGGCTCCGGGCGATCAATGCACCTCGCATCGGCGCGCATCAGCGCGATTTCCTGCCTCCTCTTCCTCAAGATGGACGAGGAGCGCTCCTCAGAGCCATATCCAGCACCGCAACGGTGGCAGTCTGGTGCCTCAGAAGCCGTTCGGGCATCCCGGTCCTGCCGAAGGCGTTCGCCGATGGCGGCTGTCGTGTGCCGCTCTCCGCCCCACCCCGCCCTACGCCGCCACCGCCTCCACCGGCGGTTCCTTCGCCCCGGTCATGAAGGCCACCGCATCCGACATCGTGTAGTCCTTCGGGTCGATCACGCAGAGCCGGCGGCCGAGCCGGTGGATGTGGATGCGGTCGGCGACTTCGAAGACGTGCGGCATGTTGTGCGAGATCAGGATGATCGGGATGCCGCGGGAGCGGACGTCGAGGATGAGTTCCAGCACGCGGCGCGATTCCTTGACGCCCAGCGCCGCCGTCGGCTCGTCGAGGATGATCACCCTGGAGCCGAAGGCCGCCGCGCGCGCCACCGCCACGCCCTGGCGCTGGCCGCCCGACAGGGTCTCGACCGGCTGGTTGATGTTCTGGATGGTCGTCAGGCCGAGATCGGAGAGCTTCTTGCGCGCGAAGTCTTCCATGGCCCGGTGGTCGAGCTTGCGCAGCCAGGTGCCCATGAAGCCCGGCCGGCGCAGTTCGCGGCCCATGAACATGTTGTCGGCGATCGACAGCGCCGGCGACATGGCGAGCGTCTGGTAGACCGTCTCGATGCCCTTGGCGCGCGCGTCGTTGGGCGAGGTGAAGCCGATCGGCGCGCCGTCGAGCCAGATCGTGCCGGCATCGGGGATCACTGCGCCCGACAGCGCCTTGATCAGGGTCGACTTGCCGGCGCCGTTGTCGCCGATCACCGCCAGGATCTCGCCCGGCATCAGGTCGAAGTCGCAGCGGTCGAGCGCGGTCACCCGGCCGTAGCGCTTGACGAGGCCGCGGGCCTTGAGGACGTGTTCCATCAGGCGGATACCTTTCTGATCCACTGGTCCACCGCCACCGCGGCGATGATGAGGACGCCGATGAGCAGGTAGGTCCACTGCGCGTCGGCGCCGGCCATGCGCAGGCCCATCTCGAAGACGCCGACGATCAGCGCCCCGAGGAACATGCCGACGATCGTGCCGCGGCCGCCGAACAGCGAGATGCCGCCGATCACCACCGCCGTGATCGCCTGGATGTTGCCGAGGATGCCGGTGGAGGCCGAGGGCGAGACCGAGCCGAAGCGGCCGATCATCACCCAGCCGGCGATGCCGCAGAACAGGCCGGCCAGCGCATAGGCCTGGATCAGCACGCGCTTGCGCGGCACGCCGGCGAGTTCGGCCGCTTCCGGGTCGTCGCCGACGGCATAAACGTGCCGGCCCCAGGCGGTGTGGCGCAGCACGTAGGCCATGATGGCGACCAGCACGATCAGGAGCACCACCGCCAGCGTCACCCGGGCGCCGGCGAAGTCGAAGGCGCTGCCCCAGAACTGCAGCGACGGCGCATTGGCCTCGATGTCCTGGCTGCGGATCGTCTCGTTCGCCGAATAGATGTAGTTGGTGGCCAGAAACACCTGCCAGGTGCCCAGCGTGACGATGAAGGGCGGGATGCGCATGCGCGCCACGAGCACGCCGTTGATGGCGCCCATCAGCGTGCCGGCGGCGAGCCCGATGGCGATCGAGAGTTCCGCCGGCAGGCCGTAGCGGAAGGTGAACTGGCCCATGATGACGGAGGTCAGCACGGCGATCGCGCCGACCGACAGGTCGATGCCGGCCGTCAGCACCACCAGCGACTGGGCGATGCCCAGGATGCCGACGATGCCGATCTGCTGGAAGATCAGGCTCAGCGTGCTGATGCGCCAGAAATTGGCGTTGATCAGGCCGAACACCACGCAGGCGACCACCAGCACGATCAGCGGCACCAGCGCCGGCGTCCGGTGCAGCAGGCCGTGCAGCCGGTGGAAGAGATTCTTCTCGATCAGGTCGAACTCGGCGACCTTGTCGTCGCGGCGCGCCTTGACGACGTCCTCGAAATTGTCGGCGTTGCTCACGTCACGAACCCTCCCACGGCCGCGCCGGCCGGAACGGGCGGCCCCGTTCCGGGCGTGCGCCCCACTGTGCGGCGATTGTCAGCCGGCGTAAAGGCGGCCGGGCGGAGGTCGTCCGCCCGGCCGGGCGTCGATCAGCCCCAGCAGAGCTTCTTGCCCTCTTCGACGGAGATCGAGCTGACCCCATCGACGGGCTTGTCGGTGACGAGCGCCACGCCCGTGTCGAAGAAGGACTTGCCCTCGCTCGCCGCCGGCTTGGTGCCGTCCTTGGCCCAGGCGGCGATCGCCTCGATGCCCTTGGAGGCCATCAGCAGCGGGTACTGCTGCGAGGTCGCGCCGATCACGCCGTCGGCGACGTTGGCCACGCCCGGGCACCCGCCGTCGACCGACACGATCAGCACGTCCTTCTCGCGGCCGATCGCCTTCAGCGCCTCGTAGGCGCCGGCGGCGGCCGGCTCGTTGATCGTGTAGACCACGTTGATCTCGGGATCGCGGGCGAGCAGGTTTTCCATGGCCTTGCGGCCGCCTTCCTCGTTGCCCTGCGTCACGTCGTTGCCGACGATGCGCGGGTCCTTCTCGTCGCCCCACTTGTTGGGATCGCCGAGCTCGATTCCGAAGCCCTGCAGGAAGCCCTGGTCGCGCAGCACGTCGACCGAGGGCTGCGACACGTCGAGGTCGAGCATGGCGATCTTCGCGTCGGCGGCCTTGTCGCCGAGCGACGCGGCGGCCCATTTGCCGATCAGTTCGCCGGCGAGGAAATTGTCGGTGGCGAACGTCATGTCGGCGGACTCGATCGGCTCCAGCGGCGTGTCGAGCGCGATCACCAGCAGGCCGGCGTCCCGCGCCTTCTTCACCGAGGGCACGATCGCCGAGGTGGACGAGGCGGTGAGCAGGATGCCCTTGGCGCCGTCGGCGATGCAGGTCTCGATCGCGGCGACCTGGGTCTCGTTGTCGCCGTCGACCTTGCCGGCATAGGACTTGAGGTCGATGCCGAGTTCCTTGGCCTTGGCCTCGGCGCCTTCCTTCATCTTCACGAAGAACGGATTGGTGTCCGTCTTGGTGATCAGGCAGGCCGACACGCCGGCAGCCGAGGCCGGGGCGGCGAAAGCGATCATGCAGGCGGCGGCGCCGGCGAAGACGGCCTGCTCGAGTGCGAATTTCCTGGTCACGGTAGTCCTCCCGTTGATTGAACATCCGGTCCGGCCTCCCGCCGGACGCGCAACAATCCGGCCGGTGCCGGCCTGCTGTCCCGCCCATAAAAAGACGAGGCGGCACGGTCTGTCAATAGATAATTCATTCTGATTTAGTAATTGACAGGATCGGCTGCCTCGCGGCATTCTTCGTGCTACCGGTCGAAACCAGAGAGCCGGATTCGGGGGAGAGGCGTGGATAGCGGAGTGACCAGGCCGGACGCGGACGGCCGGCAGGACTGGTTCCAGCGCGGCACCAACCAGAGCGGCATGCGCGACGCCAACGAGCGTCTCGTGCTGTCCCTGGTGCGTCGCCACGGCAGCCTTGCCAAGACCGACATCGCCCGCATGACCAGCCTCTCGGCGCAGACCGTCTCCGTCATCATGCGGGAGCTGGAGGCCGAGCGGCTGCTGCTGCGCGGCGCGCCGGTGCGCGGCAAGGTCGGCCAGCCCTCGGTGCCGCTGTCGCTCGATCCGGACGGGGCGCTGTTCCTCGGGCTGAAGATCGGCCGGCGCAGCGCCAATCTCGTGCTGATCGATTTCCTGGGCAGAGTGCGCGCCACCGAGAGCCGCTCCTATCCCTACCCCACGCCCTCGGAGACCATCGAATTCGTGCGCACCGGCATCGCCCGCTTCCGCGCCGGGCTGAGCCCCGAGCAGGACAAGCGCATCGCCGGGCTCGGCATCGCCATGCCCTTCGAGCTGTGGAACTGGGCCGACACGGTGGGGGCGCCGCGCGCCGTCATGGACCAGTGGCGCGGCGCCGACATCCGCGCCGACATCGCCCTGCACTGCCCCTTCCCCGTCTACCTGCAGAACGACGCGACGGCGGCCTGCGGGGCGGAGCTCGTCTTCGGCGACACCAGCGACCTGCGCGATTTCCTCTATTTCTACGTCGGCTCCTTCATCGGCGGCGGCATCGTGCTCAACGGCGCGCTCTACACCGGGCGAACCGGCAATGCCGGCGCGCTCGGCTCGATGCCGGTGCCGGGGCCGGACGGCCGGCCGATCCAGCTCATCGACATCGCCTCCATCGCCGTGCTCGAACGCGAGATCGCGCGGACGGGGCGCGACGCCACCTTCCTGTGGACCTCGCCGGAGGACTGGGGCGACATCGAGCCGGCGCTCGGCGCCTGGATCGAAAGTGCCGCGCGCGGCATCGCCTATGCCGTCGTCGCCGCCTCCTCCGTCGTCGATTTCGAGGCCGTCTTCATCGAGGGCTGGATGCCGCGCGTCGTGCGCGACCGGATGATCGCGGCGGTCGACGAGGCGCTGAAAGGGTTCGATTCCGAAGGCATCCGGATTCCGGCGCTGCGCGCGGGCAGCGTCGGCATCCATGCGCGGGCGATCGGCGGGGCGAGCCTGCCGCTGTTCGACCGCTTTTTAACCCAGACCGCGCTGACCAAGGACCACCCATGATCCTGTGCTGCGGAGAAGCGCTGATCGACATGCTGCCGCGGCTCACCGCCGAGGGCGAGCCCGCCTTCGCGCCGCATGCCGGCGGGGCGGTGTTCAACACCGCCGTCGCGCTCGGCAGACTGGGGGCGCCGGCCGGCTTCTTCTCCGGCCTCTCGACCGATTTCCTCGGCCACCAGCTCGACCGGGCGCTGGCCGACGCCGGTGTCGACACGCGCCACTGCGTGCGCTCCGACCGGCCGACCACGCTCGCCTTCGTGCGGCTCGAGGGCGGCCACGCCTCCTACACCTTCTACGACGAGGGCACCGCCGGGCGGATGATCTCGGCCGACGATCTCCCCGCCCTCGGCGACGACGTCACCGCCCTGCTCTTCGGCGCGATCAGCCTGATCCCCGAGCCCTGCGGCAGCGCCTACGAGGCGCTGATGGCGCGCGAATGCGGCCGCCGCGTCGTCATGTTCGACCCCAACATCCGCCCGGGCTTCATTGCCGACCGCGACCGCCATCTCGCCCGGATGCGCCGGATGCTCGCCCTGTCCGACATCGTCAAGCTGTCGGAGGAGGATCTCGCCTGGTTCGGCGAACCCGGCGACATCGGCGCGGTCGCACGCGGCTGGCTGGCGCTCGGGCCGAAGCTCGTCGTCGTCACGCGCGGCGGCGACGGCCTTGTCGCCTTCAACCGCGACCACATGGTCTCGGTGCCGGCCCGGCGCGTGCCGGTCGTCGACACGGTGGGTGCCGGCGACACCGTCAATGCCGGGATTCTCGCTTCGCTGCACGCGGCCGGGCGGCTGACCCGGGAGGGCATCGCGCAGCTCGGCGAGGCGGAGCTGATCGCCACCCTCGAATTCGCCGCGCTCGCCGCTTCCGTCACCGTCGGCCGCGCCGGGGCCAATCCGCCCTGGCGCCACGAACTGTCCTGACACGACGCGCACCGTTCCCGCGCCGGTCCGCCTTCCCCCCGCCACCGCGACGCGGTTGGCGCTTGGCGCCTCGCCCCTTCGCCTGTAGGAGATGGCGCCGGGGAGACGGGGCGCAGGAAGGCGCGGAGAGACGAGAGTGCGGATACTGGTCACCGGCGCGGCCGGCTTCATCGGCTACCACGTGGCGAAGGCCCTGCTCGAGGCCGGCCACGCGGTCACCGGCTTCGACGACGTCAATCCCTATTACGATCCGAAGCTGAAGCGCGACCGGCTGGCGCTGCTCGCCCCCTATCCCGGCTTCCGCATGGTCGAGGGCGGGCTCGAGGATCGCGCCGCGATGGAGACGCTGTTTTCCGAAGGCCGTTTCGAGCGGGTCGTCCATCTCGCCGCCCAGGCCGGCGTGCGCCATTCCATCGCAAACCCGCACGCCTATGCCGGTTCCAACCTCGTCGGCTTCCTGCACGTCCTGGAAGGCTGCCGCCACACGGGGGTCGGGCATCTGGTCTATGCGTCGAGCAGTTCGGTCTATGGTGCCAACCGCAAGCTCCCCTTCTCCGAGCACGACAACGTCGACCATCCCGTCAGCCTCTATGCCGCCACCAAGAAGGCCAACGAGCTGATGGCGCACAGCTATGCGCATCTCTACCGCCTGCCGGTGACCGGGCTGCGCTTCTTCACCGTCTACGGCCCCTGGGGCAGGCCCGACATGGCGCCGATCAAGTTCGCGCGCGCCATCCTCGCCGGCGAGCCCATCGACGTCTACAACGGCGGCAATCTCTCGCGCGACTTCACCTATGTCGACGACGTCGTCGACGGCGTGGTGCGGGCGCTCGGTCACGTTCCCGCAGCGCCCGACGGGCCCGTCGCGCCCGATCCGGCGACCTCGCCGACCGCGCCCTACCGCGTCTTCAACATCGGCAACAGCGCGCCGGTGCCGCTGATGGATTTCATCGCCGCCATCGAGGCCGCGACCGGCCGGACGGCGAAGCTCAACATGCTGCCCATGCAGCCCGGCGACGTCGCCAACACCTTCGCCGACGTCGGCGATCTGGCGGCCGCCACCGGCTTCGCGCCGAAGGTTTCGGTCGACGAGGGCATCCGCCGCTTCGTGGCCTGGTACCGGGGCTACTACGGCGCCTGACCGCGCCGCCGCCTGCCGCCGCTTCCACCGGCGGTCGGTCGCGAATTCGGGGCGTCTCGTGCCGATTTTCCGGTCGACAGGATGTTTTTACCGCCGATCGCCCGTCCCGTGGCATGGCTTGGCTTGCCGCGCGGCGCGAAATCCGGGACAGAGCGTGCAATTCCAAAATCCGCGAAGGCTGAACGACGGCATGTCCGCACCGATGTCCCATCTCAAACGGCTCGAGGCCGAGTCGATCCACATCATCCGCGAGGTCGCCGCGACCATGGCCAAGCCGGTGATGCTCTATTCGATCGGCAAGGATTCGGCCGTGATGCTGCATCTCGCCATGAAGGCCTTCCACCCCGGAACGCCGCCCTTCCCGCTCCTGCACGTCGACACCACCTGGAAGTTCCGCGAGATGATCGCGTTCCGCGACCGGACCGCGCGCGAACTCGGACTCGATCTCCTCGTCCACATCAACGAGGACGGGGTGCGCGACGGCGTCGGCCCGTTCAGCCACGGCTCGAACGTCCACACCCACGTCATGAAGACGGTCGGCCTGCGCCAGGCGCTCGACCGGTACGGCTTCGACGCGGCCTTCGGCGGCGCGCGCCGCGACGAGGAGAAGAGCCGCGCCAAGGAGCGCATCTTCTCCTTCCGCGACGGCCAGCACGGCTGGGACCCGAAGAACCAGCGGCCGGAAATGTGGAAGATCTACAACACGCGCGTCGCGCCCGGCGAATCGATCCGCGTCTTCCCGCTGTCGAACTGGACCGAGCTCGACATCTGGCAGTACATCCTGCTGGAGGCCATCCCGATCGTCCCGCTCTATTTCGCCAGGACGCGGCCCGTCGTCGAGCGCGACGGCATGCTGATCATGGTCGACGACGACCGCATGAAGCTGCGCCCCGGTGAGACCGTCCAGCAGCGCAAGGTCCGCTTCCGCACGCTCGGCTGCTACCCGCTGACGGGCGCGATCGAGTCCGATGCCGAGACGCTGGAGGACATCGTCGAGGAGATGCTGATCGCCCGCACGTCCGAGCGGCAGGGCCGGCTGATCGACCGCGACGAGGCCGGCTCGATGGAGAAGAAGAAGCGCGAGGGCTATTTCTGATGCACGACACCGTCGCGAACACTGCTACGCCCCGCGACCTGCGCGGCTATCTGGCCGAGCAGGAGCGGAAGTCGCTGCTGCGCTTCCTCACCTGCGGCTCGGTCGACGACGGCAAGTCGACGCTGATCGGCCGGCTGCTCTACGACACCAAGCTGATCTTCGAGGACCAGCTGGCGGCGCTGGAGAAGGACTCGAAGAAGCACGGCACCACCGGCGACGACATCGATTTCGCGCTGCTGGTCGACGGGCTGGAGGCCGAGCGCGAGCAGGGCATCACCATCGACGTCGCCTACCGCTTCTTCGCCACGCCGAAGCGCAAGTTCATCGTCGCCGACACGCCCGGCCACGAGCAGTACACCCGCAACATGGCGACCGGCGCCTCGACGGCCGATCTCGCCGTGGTGCTCGTCGACGCGCGCGCCGGCATCATCCGCCAGACGCGGCGGCATTCCTTCATCGCCTCGCTGCTCGGCATCCGCCACGTGGTGGTGGCCATCAACAAGATCGATCTCGTCGGCTATGACAAGGCCGTCTTCGACAGGATCGCGGCGGAGTACCGCGCCTTCGCCCGCGACCTCGGCTTCGAGACGATCACGCCGATCCCGATGTCGGCGCGCTACGGCGACAACGTCACCACGGCGTCGGCCAACACCGGCTGGTACGACGGCCCGACGCTGCTCGAGCATCTGGAGGCCGTGCCGGTCGACCGCATCGACGCCGGCAAGCCGTTCCGCCTGCCGGTCCAGTACGTGAACCGGCCGAACCTCGATTTCCGCGGCTTCTCCGGCACCATCGCCTCGGGCACCGTCTCTGCCGGCGACGCGGTTGTGGTGGCCAAGTCGGGCAAGGCCTCGACGGTGGCGCGCATCGTCACCGCCGACGGCGATCTCGAGACGGCCGAGGCCGGCCAGGCGGTGACGCTGGTGCTCGCCGACGAGGTCGAGGTGTCGCGCGGCAACATGCTGGTGTCGCCGTCGGCGCGGCCGGAGGTGGCCGACCAGTTCAACGCCGACATCGTCTGGTTCGACGAGCAGCCGATGCTGCCCGGCCGCACCTATCTGCTGCGCACCGAGACCGACCAGGCGCCGGCCTCGGTCACCGAACTCAAGTACCGCATCGACGTCAACAGCTTCGCGCACGAGGCGGCGAAGTCGCTCGACCTGAACGAGATCGGCTCCTGCAACCTCTCGGTGCAGCAGCCGATCGCCTTCGACGCCTATGCCGACAACCGCGCCACCGGCGCCTTCATCCTCATCGACCGGATGACCAACCGCACCGTCGGTGCCGGCCTCATCCGCCACCCGCTGCGGCGCGCCTCCAACATCCACTGGCAGTCGCTCGACGTCGACAAGGCGGCGCGGGCGCAGATGAAGCACCAGAAGCCGGTGGTGCTGTGGTTCACCGGCCTGTCGGGTTCGGGCAAGTCGACCATCGCCAACCTGCTGGAGAAGCGGCTCCACACCGACGGCCGCCACACCTACATCCTCGACGGCGACAACGTCCGCCACGGGCTGAACCGCGATCTCGGCTTCACCGAGGAGGACCGCGTCGAGAACATCCGCCGGGTGGCCGAGACGGCGAAGCTGATGGTCGATGCCGGGCTGATCGTCATCGTCTCCTTCATCTCGCCCTTCCAGGCCGAGCGCCGCATGGCGCGCGAACTGGTGGCCGAGGGCGAGTTCGTCGAGGTCTTCGTCGACACGCCCTTCGAGGAATGCGCGCGGCGCGACCCGAAGGGGCTCTACGCCAAGGCGCTGCGCGGCGAGATCAAGAACTTCACCGGCGTCGATTCGCCCTACCAGCCGCCGGAGAACCCGGAGATCCGGCTCGACACGGTCGGCCGTTCGCCGGAAGACCTGGTCGAGGAGGTCGCGGGCTGGCTGCGCACGCGGGGGATCGCATGACGACCCCTGCCCTGCCCTCCGACGAAGACATCCTCGCCCTCTTCGAGGACCTCGCGCTCGCCGCCGGCCGCGCGATCATGGCCGTCTATGCCACCGATTTCGACACGCTGACCAAGGCCGACGAATCGCCCGTCACCGTGGCGGACCGGCAGGCCGAGGCGATCATCCTCGACGGGCTGCGGGCGGCGCTGCCGGGCATCGTCTGCGTGGCCGAGGAAGAGGTGGCGGACGGGAAGGTGCCGGCTGCCCTTGGCTCGGCCTTCATCCTCGTCGACCCGCTCGACGGGACGAAGGAATTCGTCGGCCGCAAGGGCGACTTCACCGTCAACGTCGCGCTGGTGCGCGAGGGTGCTCCCTCGATCGGCGCGGTCTACGCGCCGGCCCGCAACAGGCTCTATTCCGGCCGGCCGGGCGCGGCCATGGTCGCAGAGGTCTCGCCGGAGGGCGTCGTCCTCGCCCGCCGGCCGATGGCGGCGCGCAAGCCGGCCAGCCCGCCGCGCATCGTCGCCAGCCGCTCGCACCGGACGCCCGAGACCGACGCCTTCATCGACCGGCATCCCGGCGCCGAGACGGTCTCGGTCGGCTCCTCCCTGAAGTTCTGCCTGCTCGCCGATGGCGAGGCCGATCTCTACCCGCGCTTCGGCCGGACGATGGAGTGGGACACGGCGGCCGGCGACGCCGTGCTGCGCGCGGCCGGCGGAACGACCACGCTCGTCGACGGCGGCACCTTCGTCTACGGCAAGCGCGGCCAGGCCGACGACGTCGACTTCGCCAATCCCTGGTTCATCGCCCGCGGCGCCTGACCGGACTTCTCTCTCGCTTCAGCCATGAAAAAAGGCGGCGAGGCCGAGGCCCGCCGCCTTCGTCGTTCGACGGAGCGGATCGCGCGTCAGCCGCGCGCCTTGCCCGGGATCAGCGCCCAGACGGCCGGCACGATCGCCGAGGCGAGCGCGACCTTGACGAGGTCGGGGACGATGAAGGGCACGACGCCGAAGGTCCAGGCCTTCTCCGCACCGATCAGCACGGCGAGCCAGCCGAAGCCGCAGGCCATCATCGCCGCTTCCGCCACCAGCATGGCGCCGAAGAGCTTGAAGGCGGAGCGGTCCCAGCCGCGGTCGGCGGCCCAGCCGGCGATGGCGGCCATGGCGACGAAGCCGATCAGGTAGCCGCCGGTCGAGCCCATCATGTAGGCGAGGCCGATGCCCTTTTCCGGCGTCGACTGGAAGACCGGGAAGCCCATCGCGCCCTCGACGAGGTAGAGGGCGAGCGTGGCGACGGCGAGGCGCATGCCGAAGGTGGTGGCGATCAAAAGGATGGCCAGCGTCTGCAACGACAGGTCGACCGGGCCGAGCACGACCTTGGTCTTGGCCGACAGCGTGAGCAGCAGCGTGCCGCCGACGACGAGCATGGCCTGCATGGCCAGGCGCGAGGCGCCCTTCTCGGGCATTGCCAGCATGGCGAGAGGAGTGGTTGCGCTCGCTGCAGTCATGGGGGAGGCTCTCCGTTGGGTTCGGGCGGCCGCCAGTGGCCGTTGCGTTTCCCTATAGAAACTTCCGTGTTATGCGGCAATCTCCACCGGCCCATCTTCCACCACAGGCAGCGCATTTCATGGCCATCGAATTCGACACCCGGTTCGAGCCGGCCCACGGGCAGGCGGTCGAGGTCGCGCCGGGCGTGCGCCGGGTGACGGCAAACAATCCGAGCCCCTTCACCTTCCACGGCACCAACAGCTACCTCGTCGGCACCGACACGCTGGCCGTCATCGATCCCGGGCCGGAGGACGAGGCGCATCTGAAGGCGCTGCTTGCGGCGATCGGCGGGCGGCCGGTCAGCCACGTCTTCGTCAGCCACACCCATCGCGACCACTCGCCGCTCGCCCGCCGGCTGGCTGCGGCGACCGGGGCGCGGGTGTTGGCGGAGGGACCGCACCGGCCGGCGCGGCGGCTCAGGATCGGCGAGACCAATCCGCTCGACGCCAGCGCCGATACCGATTTTTCGCCGAACCATGCGCTCGCCGACGGCGAGATCGTGCAGGGCGACGGCTGGGCGATCGGCACGGTGCTGACGCCCGGCCACGCGGCCAACCACGCCGCCTTCGCGCTGGAGGGGACCGGCATCCTCTTCTCGGCCGACCACGTGATGGCCTGGTCGACCTCGATCGTCGCCCCGCCGGACGGCGCGATGGCCGACTACATGGCCTCGCTGGACAGGCTGGCCGCGCGCGATGACGGGCTCTATCTGCCCGGCCACGGCGGGCCGGTGGCGAAGCCCGCCGGCTTCGTGCGGGCGCTGCGCACCCACCGGCGGATGCGCGAGGCGGCGATCGTCGAGCGGCTGAAGGCCGGCGACCGGACGATCCCGGACGTGGTGCGGGCGATCTATGCCAGCACCGACCCGCGGCTCTTCGGGGCGGCTGGGCTGTCGGTGCTCGCCCACCTCGAGGATCTCGTGGCGCGCGGGGTCGTGGCCGTGGACGGCGAGGTGTCGATCGACGCCGCCTACCGCCCGGCCTGAACGAGCCTCAGCGCTTGCGCACGAATTCGGTGCGCAGCACGAGGCCCTTGATGGTCTCGTGGCGGCAGTCGATCTCGTCGGGATTGCCGGTCAGCCGGATCGAGCGGATCACCGTCCCCTGCTTCAGCGTCTGGTTGGCGCCCTTGACCTTCAGGTCCTTGATCAGGGTCACCGAATCGCCGTCGGCGAGCACGTTGCCGGCCGCGTCGCGGACGATGTCGGCAGCCGCGGCCGCGGCCGCCATCTCGGAGGCCGGGCGCCAGTCGCCGGTCGTTTCGTCGTAGACGTAGTCGTCGTCGCCAGCCATGGCGGTTTCCTTCGGTGGGAGGGTGGGAGG
The DNA here is from genome assembly GCF_014495845.1 of Aquibium microcysteis. NCBI lineage: Bacteria > Pseudomonadati > Pseudomonadota > Alphaproteobacteria > Hyphomicrobiales > Phyllobacteriaceae > Aquibium > Aquibium microcysteis. Next base: position 5,695,785 of record NZ_CP061080.1, on the reverse strand, counting down.
GTGCGGTCCGGGCGGCCTAGTCCTCGGTGCCCGGATCCATCCGCGCGTCGAGATCGGCGAGGAAGCTGCGGATGCGGGCGGCGTTGTCGCCGAGGTCGTGGCGGGCGAAATGAGAGGCCGAGCGCAGGTCGACGAAGGTCGATTCGCCCTCGTCGGTCAGGCGGATGACGAGGTCGCAGGGAAAGCGCAGCCAATGCGAGAAGGCGCGCACCTCGATGCTCGCCTCGCCGTCAGCGAGCGCGTCGGCCGGCTGGTCCTCCGCCGCGTCCGGCAAGGGCGGCGGCGGCGCGTCCTCGGCGGTCGGCGCGGGGGCTTCCTCGGCCGGCGGCGCCGCGCCGCCCTCGTCTTCGGCGGCCGGCGGCGCGGGTTCCTCGGCCACCCCGTGGCGGGCAGCGACCGTCCAGCCGCGATCGGCGATCAGCAGCATCACCTGCGCCATGACCTGATCGGGGGAGACGGGGTAGCGGCGGCCGACGAGGTCGGGATAGCCCTCGCGGATCATCCGCGCGGCGGCGGCGTCGATCGGGCCGACCCGGTTGGCGAGCGGCGGGCGTTCGTCCGCGAGGGTGCGGAACTGCGGCGGATCGGCGAGGTCGGTGGCGACGTCGCTGAGCTGGGGATGCTCCAGCACGCGCCAGGCGCTGACCGCAAAGGGCGAAAGCAGGATGCAGCAGACGATTGCGGCGAAGAGTGCGCGCCGGCCGCCGCGGTCGCCGCGCTCCCAGAGATCGGCGAAGCCCGCGAAGGCGAAGGCGAGGCCGGTGGCCGCGACGAGGCAGCCGATCAGCAGGACGCCGAGGAAGGGCACGGTTTCCAGCAGGCCGTAGCGGTGCGACAGGCCGGCCATGAGGAGCAGGACCGTGTCGAACCAGGCGAACCGCGCCGCCCAGCGCGCGGCGCGCGAGTCGCGCCGCTCGATGACCGCCCTGGCCTTCTTCATGGCCGCGCCGCTGCCGGGGCGGCGAGCGCCGCCCCGCGGGTCACCGGCGCGTGAAGGCGGTCGGCGCCCATCGTGTCAGGCCGTCGGCAGCCGGTAGCCGCGGAACTGGTCGCGCAGCGTCGTCTTCTGGATCTTGCCGGTGGCGGTGTGCGGGATCTCGTCGACGAAGACGACGTCGTCGGGCATCCACCATTTGGCGATCTTGCCGTCCATGTAGCCGAGGATCGCCTCCTTGCTCGGCTCCTTGCCGGGCTTGCGGACGATGACCAGCAGCGGCCGCTCGTCCCACTTGGGATGGGCGACGCCGATGACGGCGGCCTCGGCGACTTCGGGATGGCCGACGGCCAGGTTCTCGAGGTCGATGGTCGAGATCCACTCGCCGCCCGACTTGATGACGTCCTTGGCGCGGTCGGTGATCTGCATGTAGCCGTTCGGGTTGATGTGGGCGACGTCGCCCGTGTCGAACCAGCCCTCGGCGTCGAACTGCTCGGCGCCCGCGCCGCCGTAATAGGAGGAGGCGACCGCCGGGCCGCGCACCTTGAGCCGGCCGAAGGTCTTGCCGTCCCACGGCCGCTCATTGTTCTCGTCGTCCGTCACCTTCATCTCGACGCCGAAGGGCGCGTAGCCCTGCGTCTGCTTGATGTCGAACAGCGCGTCGCCCTCCAGACCCGCATATTCGGGCTTGATGGTGGCGAGCGAGCCGAGCGGGCTCATCTCGGTCATGCCCCAGGCGTGGATGACCTGGACGCCGTAGTTCTTCTCGAACTTCTCGGTGATGGCGCGCGGGCAGGCCGAGCCGCCGATGACGACCTTGTTGAGATGCGGCAGCAACAGGCCGTTCTGCTCCAGATGCTGCAGGAGCATCAGCCAGACGGTGGGCACCGCGGCCGAGAAGGTGACCTTCTCGGTGTCGAGCAGTTCGTAGATCGAGGCGCCGTCCATCTTGCCGCCGGGCATGACCATCTTGGCGCCGATCATCGGGGCGGACTGGGCAAGGCCCCAGGCATTGGCGTGGAACATCGGCACGACCGGCAGGATGACGTCGCGCGAGGAGATGCCCATGGCGTCGGGCATGCAGGCGATCATGGCGTGCAGCACGTTGGAGCGGTGCGAATAGACCACGCCCTTCGGATCGCCGGTGGTGCCGGACGTGTAGCACATGCCGCACGCCTCGTTCTCGTCCATCGCCAGCCAGGCGAAATCGCCGTCGGCCTCGGCGATCCAGTCCTCGTAGGCGACGACGTTCGGCAGCCTGCTTTCGGGCATGTGCGCGGCGTCGGTGAGCACGATGACCTTCTGCAGGCTCTTCACCAGCGGCGCGATCTTCTCGACCAGCGGCATGAAGGTGAGGTCGACGAAGAGCGCCCGGTCCTCGGCGTGGTTCATGATCCAGGCGATCTGCTCGGGGAAGAGCCGCGGGTTCAGCGTGTGGTAGACGCCGCCCATGCCCATGATGCCGTACCAGGCCTCGAGGTGGCGCGCCGAGTTCCAGGCCAGCGTGCCGATGCGCTCGCCGCGCTTGAAGCCGTCGCGCGCAAGGCGCTGCGCGACCTTGAGCGCGCGCGTCCGCGCCTGCCCGTAGGTCGTGCGGACGATCGGGCCCTCGACCGAGCGGGAGACGATCTCCCGGGCGCCGTGCTGCCTGGCGGCGTTGTCGAGGATCTTGTGGTTGAGCAGCGGCCATTGCTGCATGAGACCGAGCATGAATGTGCCTCCCGTCGTTCTTTTTGGATGCGTACCTATAGCCTGTCGGGCTCCCCGCTTGTCCAGTAGCGCGAACGGACCGGGGCCGCAAATTGCCAAGCCGCCGTCACCTGCCATACTAAGGCCATGCTCGCCGTCGAAGTTTGATTCGTCGGGGCGGCGATACACACGACGGAGAACCCCGCCATGGATTCGCGTTCGCACGACGATTTTTTCCCGCCCGAGCGTTCCGTCCGCGACGAAGCCTTTGCCGCAACCGAGACGGTGTCCGCCGCCGGGGAGCCCGCGCATGACGAAGCCTCCGGACGCGGCGACCTCCACGACGCCATCGACGATCTCGAACTCGAACTGGCAAGCTTGCTGACCCCCGACCTCGAAGCCATCGACGTCGAGACCGTGGAACTCGAAGCCTCGGACCTCGACGGCCTGGACCTCGACCGCCTGGATGTCGCGGCGGAGCCCGGCGCGGTGGAGCCCGGGGCATCGGAGCGCGCCGCACCCGGTGCCGAGGCGACCGGCCAGGACGCGCAGGAATTCGACGCGGCCGGCCGGCCGGAGTCGGGGCCTGCCGCGGCTGCGCCGGCGATCGCCGTCCTGCCCGCCGCCGAACCCGCTTTCGTCCTGCCGCCGGAAACGGCCGAGGCCGGTGTGGACGCGGATGGAGAGGCGGCGAGCGCCGAGGCGTTCGTGGCCGACAGGCTGATCGAGACGATCGAACTGGAGCTTTCGCTCGACGACGCGGACGGCACGATCGCACCGGAAGCCGAGGCCGCGGAAACCCCGGTGATCGCCGCGGAAAGCGGAACGGTCGTCGCGGAAGCCTGGAGCGGCGTCGCGGAGGGCTCCGGCGAGACGGTCGTCGTTGCAGCCGCGACGCTCGCCGTCGCTCGGGACGAGGTTCTGCAGGCCGGGGACGAGAGCGCAGCCGGCGTCGCGACCGCCGATCCGGAAGCCGGTGACCCGGTCGCCGAAGCGGCCCCCGCCGAGGAGCCCCTCGATGCGTCCCTCGACGCGCCGCTCGACGCTCCCCTGGGGCCGGTCGCGGAAGCGGCCGCGCCGGCCGATGCCGAACACGAGATGCCGGTCGAGGTCGCCGCCGCTGCGGCGCCGGAGGCCGGGGCTGGACCGGCCGAAGACGTCGAGCCGGCGCTGCCGGTGATCGCGGAGGCGCCGGCCAGCGACGTCGCGCCGGCCGCCGAGGCCACCGGAGACGGGAGCGGCGCTTCGGCGGTCGAGGCCGGTGCGGCCGCCGAGGCCGACGCCGCGGAGGATGGCGGAACCGACATCGTGCTGCCCGCAGCGATCATGGTCGCGCCGCAGCCCGAGGGCGCGGAGGCGACCGGCGCGCGTTTCGAGGAGGCGCTGGGCGCGCAGGACATTCCGGCCGCCGGCTTCGAGGCCGCGGTGCGCAAGGCGGCCGCGCAGGCGGCCGGGCGCTTCCTGTTCCAGATGCCCGTGCATACGGTGCACGACTGCCAGCGCGTGGCGGCGGTGAACCTGGCCGGCGACGAGGCACCGACGACGATGCTGGTGCTGCTTGCCGGCGACGGCCGGTCGTTCCGGCTGGAAGACGCGCGGGCGAGCGACAATCCCTTCGCCGGCATGGCGGTCTCCTATGGCGGGCTGCTCGCGCATCTGAAGAGCCTGCCCCCCCGCGCGGCCGCCTGAGGCCGGCGCGGCCCGCGCGGCGGGCGCACGATTGTTCCGCTGGCGCCATTCGACTGGGCCAGCGGCCCCGGCGGGTTTCGCCGCGGCGGCGGAACGGCTAGCGTCGCGGCGATCTGTCCGGCCCGCCGCTTCCGGCGGGCGCCCGTCCCGCGGAGCCTCGCCCCCATGAACACCCATCCGCCGCTGTCGAACATCCAGGCCCGCGACGTCGAGGCGCTGCTGCATCCCTACACGCCGATCCACCGGCTGCGCGAGACCGGGCCGCTGATGATCGAGCGCGGCAAGGGCGTCTTCGTCTACGACACGCGCGGCAAGGAATATATCGAGGGCATGTCGGGCCTGTGGTGCGCCGGCCTCGGCTTCGGCGACGAGGAGCTGATCGACGCCGCGACCGAGCAGATGCGCACCCTGCCCTACTACCACCTGTTCGGCGCCAAGGGCATGGAGCCCGCCGTCGAACTGGCCGAGAAGCTGAAGGAGATCGCGCCGGTGCCGATCTCCAAGGTGTTCTTCACCTCGTCGGGCTCGGAGGCCAACGACACGCAGGTGAAGCTCGCCTGGTACATGAACAACGCCATGGGCCGGCCGGAGAAGAAGAAGATCATCAGCCGGGTGAAGGCCTATCACGGCGTGACCATCATGTCGGCCTCGCTGACCGGCCTGCCCTACAACCACAAGGGCTGGGACCTGCCGGTCGACCGGGTGCTGCACACGGATTGTCCCCACTACTACCGCTTCGGCGCCGAGGGCGAAAGCGAGGCGGAGTTCACCGCCCGCATCGTGAAATCGCTGCGCGACCTGATCGAGCGCGAGGGGCCGGAGACGATCGCGGCGATGATCGCCGAGCCGGTGATGGGCGCGGGCGGCGTGATCGTGCCGCCGGCCGGCTATTATCCGGCGGTGAAGGCGGTGCTCGACGAGCACGACATCATCCTGATCGACGACGAGGTGATCAACGGCTTCTGCCGCACCGGCGAATGGTGGGGCTGCCAGTCGCTGGGCATGACGCCGACGACCATCTCGGCCGCCAAGCAGATGACGGCGGCCTATGCGCCGCTGGGGGCCGTGATGGTGCCGGAGGACATCTACCAGGCCTATGTCGACCATTCGCGGCAGATCGGCACCTTCGGCCATGGCTTCACCTATGGCGGGCATCCGCTCGGCTGCGCGCTCGGCGTCAAGGCGATCGAGATCTACCAGAAGCGCGACATCCTCGGCCACGTGCGGTCGCTGGCGCCGGTCTTCGCCGCAAGGCTCGACGCGCTGAAGGCGCATCCGCTGGTGGGCGAGGTGCGCTACTGCGGGCTCGTCGGCGGCGTCGAGCTGGTGGCCGACAAGGCGACGAAGCGGCCCTTCGATGCGGGCAAGGGCGTCGGCGCGCAGGTGGCGAAGATCCTCGAGGGGCACGGGCTGATCCTGCGGGCGATCGGCGACACGATGGCGCTCTGCCCGCCGATGATCATCGGCGAGGGCGAACTCGACGAACTGTTCGACCGGCTGGACAGGGGCCTGGCCGACGCCGAGGCGCTGGTGGCGAAGGAAGGCCTGCGCGCCGGCTGAGAGCCTCGCGCCGCCGGGCGGCGGCCGGTCGGGACCGCGGTCACGATCGCGCGCGCAGCCGCGTGCGGGCTTGGCGCGGCGGTTCGGGCGCGCCATGTTCTGACCGACCATGCCGGCGGCAGGCGCCGGTGCCCTGCAGGAGACGTCGCCATGTCCAATCCCTCCCCCGGTTTCGCGCGGAACCCCGCCAAGTCGATCGCGGTCGCCCCGCATGCCGGGACGGTCACGGTGAAGGCCGGCGGCACGACGGTGGCCCGAACCGACCGGGCGCTGCTGCTGACCGAGGCGCCCTACCCGCCGGTCCTCTACGTCCCCTTCGCCGACATCGACTTCTCGGGCCTCGTGAAGACGGCGCGGTCGACGCACTGCCCCTACAAGGGCGACGCCTCCTACTGGAGCGTGACCGCGGCGGGAGCGGCCGGAGAGAACGCCATGTGGGCCTACGAGACGCCCTTCGACGAGATGGCGGCGATCCGCGACCACGGCGCCTTCTATGCCGACCGGGTGACCGTCGAGACGGACTGAGCGCGCAGCGGGCGCACGGCCGCGGCCGCCGCCGGAGCGATGTCCGGGCAGACGGGAACGCGGCCGGGTCCTGCGGGACGGATCCGCGTCACGACGTGTCGAAGGCGAGCGCCCGGACGGCGAACCAGTGCGTCTCGCGCAGGGCCTCCTGGGCCTCGTCCTGAGGACCGCGCAGACGCCGGCCTGGCGGGCGCCCGCCGCGCAGCGGCGAGATCCGGCGCCAGGGAACCGCGGAGAGTGCCCCGGAGAGGGCGACGGCGCCTTGCCGCGCGGCCCGGCGCGCGCGGCGCGCCTGCCAGCGGAGGAAGCGCCGCGCCTGCGCGTCGAGGTCGGCGAGCGCGCCGGCCAGCGCCGCGAGCCTTCGGCAGAGCCGCGCCGCGTCGAGCGGATCGTCCGGCGAGGGCTTGGGCGGCAGCCGGTGCGGGGCGGTCCCGTCGAAGCACAGCACGCGCGGGGCGGCGTGCGGCGGCACGGTGCGACGGCGCTTCGCGAGCGGACGCCGCGGCGGATCGGCGAGCGGCAGCGCCGGCACGGCGGCGGCGGGCCGGGACGCCGGGCGGGCCGGGACCGACACGCCCGGCGGCACGACGGCGGCGATGCCGAGACGGTGCAGCTCGGGCAGGGGCGACGTCGCGGCAGGCCGGCGCTGCGGAACGGTTCCGGGACCCGCGGCCTCCGGCCCGCCCCCGGAGTCGCCGGGCTCCGCAGGCGGATCGAGATCCCGTGCGGCGACGACGATCAGCCGGCGGACGGCCGCTTCGGCCGGGCGCAGCAGCCGCAGCACCGCGCGGTGGACGCGGCGCGGCAGCGTCGGCGCGGGCGCGGGCGCGGGAACATGCGGGGACAGTTTACTTTCTTCCTCTCGCGCGGTGCCGCGCGAGAGGAAGAAAGTAAACTGTCCCCGGATTTCCGGGCCGGCCATGGCGAGGATCGCGCAGAGGACGCGCTTCAGCGCCGCCCGGTTCCGCTCGATCGCCAGATGCCAGTCCATGCCCGTCTCTCCTCTCCCGGCCGGACGGTCCCGCCGGATCGGTGAAGTCTAACGCCGGCCGGAGGGGGCGTGGACAGAGCGGACGAAAGAAGGGAGCGGCGCCGGCCGGACGGACTGAAGCATCCGGCGCGGCGGCCGTCTTGAAGACCGCGCCGGTTGCGGCCATCTGTTGCCCATTCCCGACTCACCCTGCAGATCGAGTGTTCTCCCATGACCACAGACATCCAAGAAGCCGAAACCCGATCCTTCGAGGCCGACGTCGCCCGCCTGCTGCACATGATGGTGCATTCGGTCTATTCCGACCGCGACGTGTTCCTGCGCGAGCTGATCTCCAACGCCGCCGACGCCTGCGAGAAGCTGCGCTACGAGGCGACGCAGCACCCCGGGCTGCTCGGCGACGACGCCAAGCCTTCGATCACCATCACGGCGGATGCCGACGCGCGGCGGCTGGTGGTGGAGGACAACGGCATCGGCATGGGCCGCGACGAGCTGGTGGAGGCGCTGGGCACCATCGCCCGCTCCGGCACCCGCGCCTTCATGGAGCGCGTCGCGGCGGCGAAATCCGGCGAGGGGGCGGAGCTGATCGGCCAGTTCGGCGTCGGCTTCTACTCGTCCTTCATGGTGGCCGACAAGGTGGACGTGCTGACGCGGCGGGCCGGCAGCGCGGAGGCCTGGCGCTGGTCGTCGGACGGCAAGGGCTCCTACGAGATCGCACCGGCCGACGCCGCCGAGGCGCCGGCGCGCGGCACGCGCGTGGTGCTGCATCTGATGGAGGATGCCGACGGCTACACCAGGGCCTACCGGCTGGAGCAGCTGATCAAGGAGCAGTCCGGCCACGTGCCGGTGCCGATCGCGCTCCGCGACACGCCCGACGCGGCGCCCCGCGACGTCGCCGACGGCACGGCGCTGTGGACGAAGCCGAAGAGCGCGATCACGCCGGAGGAGTATGCCGACTTCTACCGCGGCGTCTCGGGCCAGTATGACGAGCCGGCGGCGACCATCCATTTCCGCGCCGAGGGGCGGCACGAATACGGCGCGCTCGCCTTCGTGCCCGGCTCGCGCCCGTTCGACCTGTTCGACCAGGACCGCAAGGGGCGGATGAAGCTCTACGTGCGCCGCGTCTTCATCACCGACGAGGCCGACCTCCTGCCGCGCTGGCTGCGCTTCGTGCGCGGCCTCGTCGATTCGGCCGACCTGCCGCTCAACCTGTCGCGCGAGATGATCCAGGACAGCCCGCTGATGGCGGCGATCCGCAAGGGCGTGACGAACCGCATCCTGTCCGACCTCGGCAAGCTCGCCGATAGCGACGCGGAGGCCTATGCGAAGATCTGGGAGAATTTCGGCGTCGTGCTCAAGGAGGGGCTCTACGAGGATTTCGAGCGCCGCGAGCAGCTGCTGAAGCTCGCCCGCTTCCGCTCGACCGCCTCGGGCGAGGGCTGGCGCAGCCTCGCCGACTGCGTGGCGGCGATGAAGGAGGGCCAGACGGCGCTCTACTACATGACCGGCGACGACCGCGCCCGTCTCGAAGCCTCGCCGCAGCTCGAAGGGTTCCGCGCGCGGGGCGTCGAGGTGCTGCTCCTCACCGATCCGGTCGACAGCTTCTGGGTGACGATGGTCGAGAATTTCGACGGCAAGCCGCTGAAGTCGGTCACCCAGGGCGGGGCCGACCTGTCGGGCATCGCGCGGCCGGACGACGCGGAGACGCCGGACGCGGAGACGCCGCCGGCGATGGCGGGCTTCATCGCCTTCGTGAAGGCGACGCTGGGCGAGGCCGTCTCCGACGTGCGCGCCTCCGACCGGCTGACCGAGAGCGCGGTGTGCCTGGTGGCGCCGGAGGGCGGCCCCGACCGCCAGATCGAGCGGCTGCTCGGCGCGGCCGGCCGCCTCGACCACGCGTCGCGGCCGGTGCTCGAGATCAACACCGCCAGCGCCCGCATCCGCGCGCTGGCTGCGCTCGGCGACGGCGACCCCGCGCTTCGGGAGGACGTCGCGCATCTGCTCTACGACGAGGCGCGCGTGCTCGACGGCGACAAGCCGCTCGACGCGAAGGCCTTCTCGCAGCGCCTGTCGCGGCTGGTGGAGCGGAGCATCGGCGGGGCGTAGGCGGGGGGGACGGCGGAGCTGCGGTTCCTCTCCCCCGGGCAGGGGGAGAGGTGGATCGGGCGAAGCCCGAGACGGTGAGGGGGTGCTTGGCCGTGACCTCGAGGTCTGCGGCAGCATGGGGTTGGAGGACGGGCGGGTCGATGGTGGCGCTCGTTCGTCCGCCGCTCCGATGGGGCTGAAGCGCTGCAAGGCCCCCTCACCGTCCCGGGCTACGCCCGGGCCACCTCTCCCCCCTGCGGGGGTAGAGGAAAGAGGCGGCGCCGGTGGCGCTCGTTCGTCCGCCGCTCCGATGGGGCTGAAGCGCTGCAAGGCCCCCTCACCGTCCCGGGCTTCGCCCGGGCCACCTCTCCCCCCTGCGGGGGGAGAGGAAAGAAGCGGCGGTGGTCGTTCTCCCTCATGCCCCGTATGTCGGGCGCGAGGCCGGAGCTGCGGTTCCTCTCCCCCGGGCAGGGGGAGAGGTGGATCGGGCGAAGCCCGAGACGGTGAGGGGGTGCTTGGCCGTGCCCTCGAGGTCCGCGGCAGCATGGCGTAGCCGACAGGCGGCGGCGCCGGTGGCGCTCGTTCGTCCGCCGCTCCGATGGGGCTGAAGCGCTGCAAGGCCCCCACTCCGTCCCGGGCCTCACGACAAGGCGGGCGGCCCAAGGCCCCCCTCACCGTCCCGGGCTTCGCCCGGGCCACCTCTCCCCCCGTTCCGGGGGGAGAGGAAAGAGGCGGCGGCGGTTTCCGACTGCCGACTGCCGACTGCCGACTGCCTGCCGCCTACTCCCTACTCCCTACTCCCTACTCCCTATTCGCTACTCCCCCTCTTCCCCACCGCCGCCTGCGCCGCCGCGAGCCTGGCGATGGGCACCCGGAACGGCGAGCAGGAGACGTAGTCGAGGCCGACGTCTTCGCAGAAGCGGATCGAGGCGGGGTCGCCGCCGTGTTCGCCGCAGATGCCGAGCTTGATGTCCGGCCGGGTGGCGCGGCCCTTGTCGGCGGCCATGCGGACGAGTTCGCCGACGCCGTCGACGTCGAGGGTGACGAAGGGGTCGGCGTCGACGATGCCCTTCTGGCGGTAGGTCTCGAGGAAGGGGGCCGCGTCGTCGCGGGAGATGCCGAAGGTGGTCTGGGTCAGGTCGTTGGTGCCGAAGGAGAAGAACTCGGCGGATTGCGCGATGACGTGGGCGCGGATGGCGGCGCGGGGGAGCTCGATCATGGTGCCGACGAGATAGGCGATCGTCACGCCCGTTTCGGCCATGACCGCCTGCGCCACGGCGTCGATGCGCGCCTTGACGAAATCGAGCTCCTTCACGATGCCGACCAGCGGCACCATGATCTCGGGCTCGACCGGACGGCCGGTGCGGCGGCCGGCCTCGACGGCGGCCTCGACGATGGCGCGGGCCTGCATCTCGGCGATCTCGGGATAGGAGACGGCGAGACGGCAGCCGCGGTGGCCGAGCATCGGGTTGAACTCGTGCAGCGCCTCGGTGCGGCGGGCGAGCTTCTCGGGCGGGACGCCGAGGGCGGCGGCGACCTCGTCGATCTCCTCCGCGGTCTTGGGCAGGAACTCGTGCAGCGGCGGATCGAGCAGGCGGATGGTGACCGGCAGGCCGGCCATGATCTCGAACAGCTCGACGAAATCGGAGCGCTGCATGGGCAGGAGCTTGTCGAGGGCGGCGCGGCGGCCGCTTTCGGTGTCGGCCAGGATCATCTCGCGCATGGCGGTGATGCGGCCGCCCTCGAAGAACATGTGCTCGGTGCGGCAGAGCCCGATGCCCTCGGCGCCGAAGGAGCGCGCGGTGCGGGCATCGGCCGGGGTCTCGGCATTGGCGCGCACGGCCATGCGGCGGATGCCGTCGGCCCATTGCATGATGGCGGCGAAATCGCCCGACAGTTCCGGCTGCAGCATCGGCACGCGGCCGGCGAGCACCTGGCCGGAGCCGCCGTCGATGGTGACGACGTCGCCCTTGCGGAAGGTGCGGCCCATGGCGAGCATGGTCTGGGCGCGGTAGTCGACGCGCAGCGCGCCGGCGCCCGAGACGCAGGGCTTGCCCATGCCGCGCGCGACCACGGCGGCGTGGCTGGTCATGCCGCCGCGCGTGGTGAGAATGCCCTCGGCGGCGTGCATGCCGTGAATGTCCTCGGGGCTGGTCTCGACGCGCACCAGGATGACCTTGCGGCCGGCCGCGCGCGCCTCCTCGGCATCGTCGGAGGAGAAGACGATCTCGCCGGTGGCCGCGCCCGGCGAGGCGGGCAGGCCGATGGCGACGACGTCGCGTGCGGCGCGCGGATCGATGGTGGGGTGGAGCAGCTGGTCGAGCGAGGCCGGGTCGATGCGCGCCACCGCCTCCTCGCGCGTGATCAGCCCCTCGCCCGCCATCTCGACGGCGATGCGCAGCGCGGCCCTCGCCGTGCGCTTGCCCGCGCGGGTCTGCAGCATCCACAGCTTGCCGCGCTCGATGGTGAATTCGAGATCCTGCATGTCGCGGTAGTGGCGCTCCAGCGTGCCGGCGATGGCCACGAAGTCGCGGAAGGCGGCCGGCATCAGCTTTTCGAGCGAGGGCTTGTCGGAGCCGGCGGCGATGCGGGCGGCCTCGGTGATGTTCTGCGGCGTGCGGATGCCGGCCACGACGTCCTCGCCCTGCGCATTGACCAGGAACTCGCCGTAGAGGGCGTTCTCGCCGGTGGAGGGATTGCGGGTGAAGGCGACGCCGGTGGCGGAGGTGTCGCCCATGTTGCCGAACACCATGGCCTGGACGTTGACGGCGGTGCCCCAGCTCTCGGGGATGTCGTGCAGGCGGCGGTAGGTGATGGCGCGCGGGTTCATCCAGGACTGGAAGACGGCGCCGATGGCACCCCAGAGCTGCTCGCGCGGATCCTGCGGGAAGGGCCGCTCCAGCTCCTCGAAGACGCGGGCCTTGTAGAGCTCGACGATGCGCACCCAGTCGTCGGCGCCGATCTCGGTGTCGAGGTCGACGCCGAGGCGGGCCTTCTGGTCCTCCAGGATCTCCTCGAAGACCTCGTGGTCGAGGCCGAGCACGACGTCGCAATACATCTGGATGAAGCGGCGGTAGCTGTCATAGGCGAAGCGGCGGTCGCCGGCATCGCGCGCCAGCGCCTCGACGGTCTCGTCGTTGAGGCCGAGATTGAGCACGGTGTCCATCATGCCGGGCATGGAGGCGCGGCCGCCGGAACGGACGGAGACGAGGAGCAGGCGCGCCGGATCGCCGAAGCGCTTGCCGGTGAGCCGGCCGACCTCGTCGAGTGCGGCGTCGACCTGGTCGTCGAGATCGGCGGGATAGCTGCGGCCGTTGGCGTAGTACCAGGTGCAGAGCTCGGTGGTGATGGTGAAGCCGGGCGGCACGGGCAGGCCGAGCCCGCTCATCTCGGCCAGGTTGGCGCCCTTGCCGCCGAGCAGGTCGCGGTCGCCGGCGCCGCCTTCCGCCTTGCCGCCGCCGAATCCGTAGACCCACTTCGCCATGGCCAGTCCTCCATTGCAGTGCACAAGACGCGTGTTAGAGGCTCGACGGGCGCATTTCCATCGCAAAAGAACAGACGCCGCCACTTTGCGGCGGCAGGCGCGCCCCGGTCGCGGGCACGACTCCGGCCGGCTTGCCGCCGGCCCGGGTCCGCCGGAGGTGTGCCACCAACCGTCGCAGGGATATTGCGCAAGGCAGGGCGGAGCCATATAACGCGCCGCATCGCGGCACGGTCATGGGGCGTAGCCAAGCGGTAAGGCAGCGGTTTTTGGTACCGCCATTCCCTGGTTCGAATCCAGGCGCCCCAGCCAGCTTCTATTTTCCGTTTATAAACAATGGCTTAGCATTTTTGACGTCGAGGCAACCGGAACACTTTTCCGGCTCACGCATCCGTGTCACGCTTTTGTCATCACCTGACCGCGCGATTCCTCCGACCTCATCGAGGGCCGCTTCAAGACCGGCAAGGTAGTCATCGAACAAGTCAGCCTGATCAGGCCAGTTTTCCGGGTATGTGTTAAACATTGAGCGAATCCCTCTGTTATTGGGCTCGCTCAAGCTTTATCTAGAGATGGTTGTCGGGTTGTCGCGCTTGCTTGAGTCGATCACAACTGACAATCTACTATTTGAACACGCCATGGGAGACAGGAGCCGTGGCCAGCAACAATTACTCCATCGATTACGAGCCAAGGCTACGAGCAATCTGGAATCAACACGCTATTCCTGTCGTCTTGCGTCGAGACGGCAAGGGTCAGAAAATCCGAATGCGTCTGCCATTCTCAGAGGGCAATCGCGAGTGGTTGTCGAAGATCAGGAGCCGCGGTTCGAAGCCGCGATGGATCGGTGGTGACGGTAAGAACTACTGGGAATTGCCGAAAACCTGGTTCACTGATCTCGTCAACCGATCACTTGAGACTCACGGCGCCGTCTACGTCATACAGCCATACCGAGAACATGAGATCTGCGCACGCGCCTGCATGGAAGCAACTGGACATGAGTGTCAGTGCTCTTGCATGGGCGCGAATCATGGCGCGGGTATAGACAACAGTTGGTTTGAGGTCTCGGAGACTTTTGCCACGCGCTGGCAAGACCGTGAACTGGCGTGTCGGTTGATGAACAGAAGGCGCGCTTAGCCATTTTTCTGTTCGGAAGGGTCGACGATGATCGCCAAACGATAAACAGCCATCGCCGCCGCTATCATTAATATGACTGAATACACCAGTAGAAAACATCCAATAAAAGAACCAGCGAGTTTTACATAAACAAATATGACAATTGCTTCATTATAATAAACTGATATTTTTACAAAAAGATCGTATATAAAGCTAGACTGATATAATATTGTCCATACTAGACATGATACTTGAACAAGTATGTAGTGGAAAAATATCGCATTAATAGCTTCGAGATAATTGATGCCATGAGAAGCTTTTACCTGACGCAGCGCTTGCTTGAGGCGCCCACTTATTATGCTGAAGATTATCGCATACGTTCCAAGGCTGAAGCCGAGAAGACTGGGAATAAGGCTCTCGGCCTTCGCAACCCATTTGGGCTCAAGCCAAAGCGAGTAACTAGCGGCGGTAATCAAGATCGCCAAGCCAAAGAATGGCGACTGGAGCATGCCTCGGATACCGCCGTAAGCGCGTCGATAGCGGTTCAGCCATATGAAGAGGGTGCGCCATGGCTTGAACCAACCGAGCATGATCAGTTGTTCGCCTTCTTACGAGCTGGGATCAACCTGAAGAATGCAGCCCTTTCGCTCTGCTCTTCAGGGTCGTAGCGATCTTGCAGCTGCTTAGGATAGTCCTCGCTATTAAGACGGACCGCCCCTTGATCATCACGACCTTTCACCTCAACAAAACCATTTTCTAAAGCCACTTTACTTATTTTATTTATATCATCGTCGGGCTTTATCGAACTATTTGACTCTGCTCGGTAAGAAATAGTTATCTCCCTGCTATTTGTTCCATCCAGATGCTTCTCAATGTTTGCTTCAAAATCCTCGTCGAATATATCAGTATTCGGTTTTGATATACGAATATTGATCTCTTTTATTTTCTTTATGCTAAACATATATTCAAGCGAAGATTTATCTTGAACAATGCTAATCTTTGCTTGCCCAAACACACTGGCGATAGGCGCCTGCGTCGCCAATCCGTTAAAAAATCTCAACGCCGAATTAGCTGTAAGATACTTTCCTTTAGAGTATGTCTGAAAGTATATCTTATGCTCTTCAGCATCCATATAGAAATAAAATGCCGCCGCATTCGGAAATAGGTTGCGCGGAATATTGATTTCAGAAATGTCTTCTTCTGTCGCTTCACTCATCTGAGCCGCATTAAACCAATTTCCGTCACCATCTAGTTTGACGAAAGTAGTTATCGCACCAGTTAATATATTGTTTGAAGCTCCGGTGCCATCGATACTGGATACCATCGCGTATCTGTCACCATGCACCTGCGAAACTAGCCGATTCGAGTATATGGAGCGTAGCCACTTCATGTAGATATCTGGTGAATGTGGATGCAGTCGAACGTTCAAAGCCGAAGCAGATATCTTAACCTTACGCGCCATAGTGCGTTCTCCCCGCAATCGCCCCCATCCATGCTACTGTTTAGTTCCGGACATGCCAATCGATAGTTGCGCCGCTATCAGTGGTTCGGGCCCGCCGAGTAGACTCGGCGGACTCCTGAACGTCATCGCGTCGAGCGGCAGCTAGCCGACCTCAACCAGAGCTTCAGCGGCGATCTCAACGAGCTTCAGTGCTTCATCGAACCGGTAGTCGGCGATACGTCGAGCGTTGCAGAAGGTCAGCAATTCGACGTCGGTGAACCGGCTGACCAGAAGCTGCACCGCATCATCTGCAGCCTTCTGAGCCGCCGCCTCCCTTGCCGCCTTCTCGTCCTCCCTCTTCTGGCGCTTCTTCTCTTCGCGTTGCGCCAACTTGGCCCGACGTGCGGCTTCTTCCGGCGTCTCCTTCGCAGCGCGCTTGGCCTCGGCAGCGGCCTTCCTTTCAGCCGCGCGCGCGGCCTTCCCTTTGTCGATAAGCGAGCGCACTTCATCAGCCGACGGAATCTCGTTGCGGGCGATGGCCGCGACGATGTCCACCCTCACGTCCTCGGGCGTGCTCGGGGCCGCCAGACGGTAGAGCGTGGCGGGCGGCAGAACCGAAACCGATTCGTATTTGGAGGCGAGTTCGAAGGCACTCATGTAGTTCTGCGCCGTGCGCTCCGTCATGCTGAATTCGGCGTCGAGCCAAGGGCCGAACTGGCCATGTTCCAGCTTGGCCTTGATTGCCAGAAGCTCGCCGCCCGCCTTAATGATGCTCGCCTGAATCAGGCTCCTGATCTTCGTAGCGGCCGCGCGGGCAGCCTTCGCGACGTCCGGCGCGACGCCGTTGTAGTCGAAGCGGTCGAAGTCTGCGGCTGCCACGGGTGCAGCGATGATCGCCGGCAGGTCCTTAACAGGGGCCGCCTCCACGATCGGCTTGACGGTCGGGGCCGGCGCGACGTCGCCGAGGTCCAGATCGCAAAGGGTGTCGTTCACGTCGTCTTCGCTGAGGTCGAGATCGTTTTCCGGCGTGTCGTCGCCGAATTCAAGATCGTCGAAGAGTTCTTTGATTTCGTCGTTGCTGAGGTCGAAATTGTTCTTCGGGGTGTAGTCGGTCATCGGTGCTCCTCTCCGGTTGGCCGACAACGCGCAAAGCCGCGCCGGCTAGGTTGAGCCGGCCGGGTCAGGGTGCGCGTCGTTCGGGAATGCCCATTGGTCACATTTCGCGTAGGAAAAAAACAGGCAAATTCAGGCAAATGAGAATGCCTGTTGATTCAGGCACTTAGCCGGGGCCGATTTCCGTCGTGATCCTCCGCCATGAGCCAATCCGGCCACACGTCGCCGACTTCGCCGAGCACGAACTTGACCGCGCAAGGATCGATCTCGCCGGAGAAGGGTGACGGCTCGACGGCAAGCAGGGCTTCGAGAAGCTCGCCGTAGTGCTCCGGGTGCGTCCGGCCGTCCGCGATGAACCAGGCGCCGGTGTCGATGCCGACCGTGCGCATGCACGCGTGGATCATGTCGCGGCGCTCTTCGACGTCGCGGATGCGCATGCGCATGATGGCCGTGAGGGAACCGACGGCGAACGCATAGCGCTCGGCCGGCATGTATAGTGCAGAGTGCATTAGGTGCTCCTGTTGATTTGCCGGAGCTTCTTGAATCATAAGGACTGAGATTGCAACAGAAAAAATCAAACAATCGCTCGAAGCCGAAAGTAATCGGTCAGCACTGACTGAATTTATACTTCCACAAAGCTCGCCGGCGGCTTGAGATCATGCATGGCGCGGTCATGGAAGCGGCCGGGCGCGGCGAGTTCGCCGGGCATCGTCAGAAACGGCCTGTAGAGCCCGCCTGATGGCCTCAAGGTGCGCCGGGCGCTCAGGGGCCGGAGAAGGGCCAACGCGAATCCTGAGCCTCTTGTGAGTCAAAGAGGGCAGATGCGGCGCATGAGCCTCGATCGGGCCGGCGCGCGGGGCTTGTCTTGGCTGGCGAGGAAGTCGACCACGCGCTCGCGATACGGCTCATAGATCGCCCGGCCTGCCTGCTTCACGCCATTGGAGGCGAAGAGCCAGTCGCCGTTGATCGGCCGGGTGATGTCTCTGAACGGCCTGATGAGGTTCGCATCCTTGACGCTGTAGTTTGCCCACGGCAGCCTCGGGTTCGGGCGAGTCTGCGCTTGGTGCTGGCGAACCGTCGGCCACTCGCCGCCTGCCTTCCGGAGAGCCTTGCGCACAGCCTCAAGCTCGTCCGGGGCTGCCTGAATCTCGCCGTGCATGTGGAGCCTGCCGGTCTTGGAGAGTTCGAGCGCGAACCAGAATTCCGGCTTCCTGCCGAGCACCTTCTGAAGATGGTAACGAAGGCGCCTGAGGAGCCATTCGGGTCGCTGCTTGGCCTTGGCCTCGATCTCCGGCGACAGGTTGAGCGTGAAGTCTGTCGTCGGACCGAGCGTCTGAAGACCGTAGTGAAACCACTCGACGGCGAACTCGTCGCTCAGGTCGCGAAACTCGGCGGGGGTGCGATAGGTCCGGGCCGTCTGGAAGGAACGCGAGTGCCAGAAGCGAGCCGTGCGATCTTCCTCTTCGTCGTCGAGGGTCTCGGTGATCAGAGGGGCGTGGGAGACGACAGAGGCGTTGAGACGGACGGTCCGGTGGGTTGGTCGGTTGAGGGTGGAGTGGAAGGGGTAGGGGTAGGAGTAGGAGGGGGTGTGGTAGGTAACTGAAGTCCCCCCGGCCGCGCGAACTTGGTCAAGGGCCACAAAGGCTTGGAAAACCGGGCGGAACGCGGCGTCGCGACCCACAGATTTCGCGTGCGTCCGCTTTACTTTTTTGTCAACTTTCCGGCTGGTCGAGCCGCTGCCCGACGTAGGAATTTTTTCCTCGTCGGCCGTGCAATCGGCCGACGACCTGCTATAACCGTCCATGTGAACTCCGATCACTTGGCCGGCCTTCGTTGCGAGCGAATGGCCGGCCTTCTTTTTGTGAGTCAGTTATAGCGGCGGGCTGGCCTGATGCGCGGCGAGATCGCAAATATCGTTTTCGGCAGCCTCGTCACCCGCCGCGCCGGTTGAGCAGGTTGCCGGGTCGGGTTTGCCTGCGAAGCTCATCGGCGACCATTCCTCGAAGGCCGTCCGTCATCTCGCGCCGCACCTGCTTGGCGAGGTCGGCGTTCTGCTCCGGCGTGCCGCCGCTGGCGTTGACGGTGACGGGCGCCGAGATGTTGACGACCGGGCCGGCCGCGGCGTTGTCGTTGCCGGCGTGGAGTTCCCGCGCCACGCGGCCGGGCGCGTCGCTGCCGACGTAGCCGCCGGCCGCGAAAGCGGGAAGGCGGTTGTCGTTGACGGCTTCGAGCAACGCCCGGTGCCGTGCCGTCGCGGCGGCGTTCACCACGAACTCGCCGTCGCTGAGCATCGCCGGGATACGGTCTTCGGTCGGCCCGCCGGGGCCGCGCACGGGCCCGCCGCCGGCAAGGCGCATCACCTTCGGCTGTTGCCGCGCCGCGTCGACCATGCCGCCGGTGCTGAAGCCGAAGAGGCTGAAGAGCCAACCCATGATGCCGCCGCCGCCACCGGCCGCGCCGACGTCCTGAACGGTGAAGATCGCGTCGAGAAGCTGGTCGAAGATCCGATCGCTCAGTCGGCCGATCGCGTTGCCGAGCGCTTCGAGCGGCGGCACGCCGCTCATGATGTCCTGCCGGAAGCCGCCGATGAAGTCGCGGGTTGCGTCGGCCACGGTCTGCATGCGCCCGGTCTGAGCGTCGAGCGCGGCGTTCTCCAGATAGATGGCTTCGTTGAGCGCGATGATCCGCTGCCGCTGCTCATCGGTAGCGGCTGAACCGGCGCGCCGTGCCGCCGCTGCCGCGCGCTGCTCCTGATCAGACGCGCCGACCAGGCGAAGCTCTTCCTCAAGCTCGACGATGAGATCGCGCACGGCTTGGCGCTCGCGCTCGGCGCTGCTTGCCGATGCCGACCGACCGGCCGCACGGCCACCGGTGGCGGGCTTGATGACCGGCGGCACCCAATCGGCCGTCGCGGCCGCGGCCGGTGCCTGCCGTGCCTTCTGGCGCGCGTCGAGAACCGAGATGATCATGCCTTCTTCGGCCGTGAGCGCCTCCATGCGGCGTTCATGCTCGGCGAGCGCCTCGCCGATCGTCGACTCGCCGATCGACGTGCCCATGATGCCGTCGCCGGCACCTTCGCCGCGCCGCTGCCGGTCGCGTAGCTCGATGATCTGGCGCTCGACGTCGAGGCGCTCCCTGCCGAGATTGGCGAGGTTCTCCTGAAGGACGACGTCGCGCTGCGCATCGAAGCCGTTGAAGGCGGCGATGAAGTCGCCGAGCGCCGTCGTCGCCTCGATGATCGCGCCCTTGAGCGCCGTGCCGACCGTCGCCGCCACCTGCTGGAATTTCCGGTCGACTTCGTCGGCGCGCGCAATCACGTCTTCGTCGAGCACAATGCCGAGATCGTTCGCCGCCTTGATCTGGTCGCGGATCGCGCGTTCGCCACGATCGACAAGCTCGACGAAGCGCTCGCCGCCGGTGCCGCCGAAGACTTCGTCGGCGATGCGGATGCGTGCGGCGCGATCGAACTTCTCAAGCTTGCCGATGATCTCGGTGAAGAGCGCCGACGGGTCTTTCAGCTTGCGCTTGAGATCGTCGGCCGTGAAGCCGAGCCGGGTGAAGGCCTCGGCGGCCGGGCCGCTGCCGGTCATGATCCATTCGTCGGCGCGAAGGTTGAGTTCCTTGAGGCCGTCGATCATGGCGCCGACGTCAATCCGGTTCTGCTCGGCGACGAACTTCAGTTCCTGAAACGCCTTCACGCTCAAGCCGGCGCGCTTGGCTTCATCGCCGATCGTGGCGATTCCTTTGGCGACGTCGGCGAGCCGCCCGGCGACGCCGAGCACGCCACCGGCGGCGAGGCCGGCAAGGCCCGCCTTCATGGTGGTGCTCATTCGGGCCGCTGCCGCGCCCATGGTCTTTTCCAGCCGATCGCCGGACGCCTTGGCGCGGCGTTCGATCTTGCCGAACTCATCGCCCGACACGCGGCTTGCGCGCTGCATGTTGCGCTCGAAGTCGCGGATACGCGCCTCAAGCGCAACGACAAGGCGTTCTTCATCGGAAGACATGGCGGCTCCTATGCTGCAAGTAGGTCGTCGAGGTCGTCGGTGTCATAGATCGATCGGCTGTTGTCGTTGGCCGCGACGGCACGGCCAACGGCCATGGCGGCAGCGACGGCACCGTCGATCCGGTCGAAGCGGGTCGCCTTGTGCATGCGCACGAGGCCGGTATCGCCGCGCGAGGCGACGACGCTGTCGAAGTGGTGGCGAAGCACCGGGTGCCCGGCATGGCGGATGCGCCGGCCGTTTACCGTGCGCTCAAGGTGGCCGATCGCCGGGCCAAGGGTCAGCGGACCCTGCCGGAACTCGATTGCCGGCAGGCCGTCGGCGGCGAGCCGCTGCATGGTCATGCGCGCAAGGTGAGGGTCGAAGAGGATTTCGTTGACGGTGAACGTCGCGCACAACTCGCGGATATGCGCTTCGACGATCTCGGGTTCGATCACCGGGCCGTCGATCACGTTGATCAGGCCGGCGTCGCGCCAGACGAGATAAGGCACGCCGTCGCGGGTTGCGCGGCCGGCGAGATCGTCACCAGGAACGAAGAACCAAGGGTGCACGGTGATCCGGCCGTCGGCATGCCGCCACGCCGCGACCACGGCCGTGAGGTCGCCGTTCACGCTCATGTCGACGCCGATCGTGCACGGCAGGGCTTCGAGGTCGGCGAGATCGAAGTGCGGATCGTGCCCGGCGTCGTAGACGGCCATATCGAAGAGCGGGTCGCGCGACGCCGCTTTCCAGATGTTCAGGTTGAATTGCTCGAAGGCGTGCCGTTCGGCCGGCCGGTTCTCGGCTTCCTTGGCAAGGGTGCGCATGGCCTGAAGATTCGGGAAGCCGTGCTTCAGGCCGGGGTTGACGCGGTGCCAGACGGCTTCGTCCTGCCAATCGTCGTTCGCCGCTGCCTCGAAGATGATCGGCAGGAAGGCCGGGTTGTCGATCTCGCCGGCCGCGACCTTGCGGGCGTAGTCGTAGAGCTCGAAGCCGATGTTCTCATTGCCACGGCCGGCCGTGGTGGCGATCACCATGAGCGTGTTGCTCGTTTTGACGAGGCCGGACTTCAGGGCCTCCCAAAGGTCGCGGCCTTTCCAGACGTGGATTTCGTCGACCAGGACGAAGGCCGGCGTCTTGCCGTGCTGGGCCGCGCCGTCGCTCGAAATCGCCTGAAGGGAGACGTCGTCGGTTTTGAAGACGATCTTCTTGACGCTGTTGTGCGCGTCATAGATGCGCGTGGCGGCGACAAGGCGCTTGTCCATGCGCACGATGTTCGCTGCCTCCCGGAAGCCGAGCCCGGCTTGCTCGCGATCGGAGGCGGCGAAGATCACCTGCCCGGCGCGCACGCGTTCGGGGCCGATCGTGTGCAGAAGCGCCAGCGCGGCGGCGAGGCTGGTCTTCCGGTTGCCGCGCGGGATCATCCAGAAGACCGTCTCGACGACGCGGCGGCCGTCGGGGTGCCTCGGTCCATAGATGCGGCGCACCATGCGCTCCTGAAACTCATGAAGCTGGAATGCGCTCTTCGGCCCGGTGCTCGCCGGGTGCTTCAGGCGGCGAAGGAACTCGACGGCACGCTCGCCATAGCCGAGCGGGTCGTCGATCGGGCTGCCGTCGAAGATCCATGCCGGATAGGTGCTCGCCTTCATCGCACGGCCAAGGGGTTGTCGTCGTCGTCATCGTCGGCCGCGTCCATCATCGCGGCGCGCGAGCGTGCCGACGGCGTCAAGCCGAGTTCGCCAGCGCAGCGCAGTTGCTGCTGCTGGGCAGCCGTGAGGATGCCGGCTGCCGAATGCCGCTTGCCGTTCGCCAGAACGTAGCCTTCGGCCTGCAAAAGCCGGTGCATCTCGCGCATCGTGCCCGTGGCGATGACGAAGTTTTCCAGCACGGCAAGGTCGGCGATCGTCAGCACCTTGCGCTCATGGATCAGGATGGGCGCGACGCGGCGCCATTCGGCTTTCGCATCCTTGGACAGGTAGGCCGGCGGCGACGGTATCTTCGTCACCGGCGAGGTGCCGGCAACGATGGTCGAAGGCTTCACGCCGCGCACGGGGTCGCCTCCTTGTCGAAGTTGGCGGCGAACACTGCACGCATGAAGCCGACCGGCGATGCCGAGCGCACGTTCGCCCGGTCGGCGTTCTTCTTGGCGTCAAGAATGCGCCGCCGGTCGATCGTCTGGTCCGGAACGGGGTCCGGCCTGGGCATGACGAAGCCGCCGCCAGTCCAGAGACACGTCTTCTTGCTGTAGTTGTCGTTTGCGTGCCAAGCCGTGAACTGCCACGGATCGAAGGTGTGATCGGGCTTGCGCCAATAGGTCGAGATCGTCGAGACGGGGTTCTCGATGAGATAGGGAACCTCGAAGAACTCTGCCCATTCGGCGGCGACGGCGAAGAGTTCCACCGACGACGACAAGGCGTGCAAGCCTTTCCCTTGGAACCACCGCGCGCCGGACACGGCGAGATGGTCGCACGGCGGGAATGCCGCGAAGAACCGGCAGCGCGTCACCATGTCCTTCGACGGTTTCCAGCGGCGCGCGTCGGCGCGAATGAAGTGGATGCTCCCTTCGGTTCGGTCGGCCGGGTGCGCGATATCGATGCAGTAGCAGTCCCAGCCGGCCGCCGCGAAAGGCTCGGCAGAGTGGCCGCTCAACTCATAGAGGAAGATCGCAACGGGCTTCACGACACGGCCACCGCTCGAAGCTCAAGACCGCGCCGACGGCCGATCTCGACCACGCGCTTGACGTCGTAGGCGACGCCGTCGTGCATGATCCGGTCGGCCGTGGTGATGTCGGGCCGGTAGCGGATGCGGAAGACGGCGACAGTCCTGTCGGCCTCGCCGTAGCCGGCAAGGAACTCTTCGGTTGCCGTCTCGACGATCTCGGCGCGCACAACGCCGATGTTCGTCCAGTCGGTGACGGTCGCACCCGAACCGGTGACCGTCGCCGATTTGCGTTCGATGTAGATCAGGCGGTCGAGCTTGCCGGCGCGCATCACAGGCTCCACCGGATGACGGCTTCGACCTTCATCACGCCATGGCCGAACTGCGGATCGGGGTCGCGCGGGAAGGTCACGTGCGTCATGGCGAATTCGTCGAGGGCGCAATCGGTCATCGCCGGCCACGTGAGCAACGCGTTCTGAACGGCGAAGGTGATCGTCTTCGCCGTGTCGGCGCCGGCCTCGATTGCCCACACGTGCACTTCGAGGAAGACACGCGCGACGAACTGGCCACCGGCCGCACGACCGAGATACTCTGTCTGCGCACCGGCCATGATGATCGAAGGGAAGTCGTCGGGTCTGGTAGGGCCGGCGCGCACCTGATCGGCCGCGACATGCGCGAGCACGCCCGGCGCGTTGATCAGGTGCGAGCGGATAGCCGTCTGAAGGGCAAGGGTCGGTTCGATCATGACTTGTTCCAGTGGTCGCGCACGGCCTTCGCAACGGCGCGTTTGGTGCGGCTCTTGAGCCGCTTCTGAAGCAGGCGCACGGCGGGCCAGAAGAACGGCTGCGCCTCATGGCGCGCGGTGCCGTATTCCTGAAGGTGCGGGTAGCGCACTGCGTCGTTGCCGGCCGTGACGAGCACTTCAAGCTCGGCGGCCACGCGTGCGCCGCCGGGCTGCGAATAGGCCGGCGTGGATGCGCCCGGCATGGTGACGGCGATCGACGCCTTGAGGTCGCCTTCGTCTTCAGGCGCAAGCGTGTGCATCATGTCGGCAAGCTCTTCGCCGGACTTCGCGAGCGCCGGCAGGACGGCCTTGCGCACCTCCTGCGGAATCGCTTCGATGCGGCGTTGCAGCCGCGCGACTTGCGACGACGTGGCCATGACTACATGGACCAGACGCGGAAGGGGCGAATGAGGTCGACCACGCCGAACGGCAGTTCGGCAGCCGTGACGCCGACCAGGCTCGCCTCACGGTTCTCGTAGAAGTGGCCGGCGAGCATGAGCACGGCCATGCGCACGGCGTCCGGCACCGGGTCGAGATCGGCAAGCGGCGTGCCGAGATAGGCGCCAATCCAGCTTTCGGCCGCGCGCTGCATACGGTGAAGCTGCGCGTTCTCGCCTGCGCAGTCGTTGACGTTCAGGTGCGCGCGAAGGTCTGCCGTGGCGACGCGGATTGCTTCCTGCGCTTCCCAGTCGGCTTGTTGCGCGAGTTCGTCTTCGATCGTTGCGTCGCTCATTTCCGGTCCATTTCAGAAAAATCTAATTCAGGAGTCTCTTGCGCGGCGCTCCCCGCGCCGGTCCCCTCGAAAGCCTTCAGGTTCGAACGTGCCCCCCGGACGGCGGGATTGTGCTTAAGGCGACTGACACGCGGTGCGCGCTTGAAGTCCTTGCTCAAAGCGATCTCCGGCGGATGGTTCTTCAGGCGCCCGACAAGAGTGCCGGGCGCAATGTCGAGATGACGCGACCACTCCGAGAGCCGCATGGTCAGGCCATGCGCCGAATAGATGGTCGGTGCGATCGGTGCCTTTGCAGGCTTGGCCGGCGACGCGAGCTTGAAGGGCACGCCTTCGGCTTTAGCTTGGTCGTGGCGCTCGAAGACGGACCTTGCCTTCTTGAGCGTCGCGGCGGGGTCGAGCCCGGCGAGGTTGCAGACTTCGACGAAGTCGGGATTGTTCAGGCGGAACCATGCGCGAGCCTCGCGCCGGTCGCGATCGGTGCGGCTGTCGGTCTGGTCGGCGGTGCCGTCGAGGATGGCGCGAAGGACCACGTTCACCCAAAGAACGCGCTCCTTGTCCGGGCCGTTTCCGGCGGGGCTGGTCGGTCTCATTGCTGGCGCTCCTTGGCGGCGTCGAGTGCGTTGCAGCGCTGGCAGCCGGCGCGCCAGTTCGATCGCATCATGCGAAGGTCGGGGCGCTTCCGGATGCTGATGACGTGCATGACGACAGTCGCCGGTGCGCCACATGCGCAATGCGAGTTCTGCGGCTCGGCGAGGAAGGCACGGGCGGCGTGCTGCCATTCGGCCGTATAACCGCGCTGGCGCGCCGACGGTCGCCGGGCGTCGTGACGAGCCTTGCGCTCGCGAGCGTCCCTGATCTGGCAAGGGCAGCGCTCGCCGGCGGCGATGATCTTCTGACAACGGCAGATGCGCGACGGGCCGGGCATTATCGCTTGCCTCGCTGAGCCTGGGCGCGAAGAACCTCGATACCGGCGCGCACCTCTTCCGGCGTGGGCAGGTCGTTCGGGTCGTATTCCTTGGCAGGCGCTTCGGCCGTGCCGTGAATGGCCTTGAGCTTGGCGATCAAGCCGCGCTGAGCGGCCATGATCTCGGCAGGCGTTGCCGCCCATGCTTGAGCCGGCGTCCAGCCAAGCCAGCCGGTCGCGATCTCGAAGAGTTGCTCGAAGAACTCGGCGAACGACAGAGGCGAGCCGGTGCCGGTCGTGCTCTGGTCGGAGTCGTCGTAGCCGATCATGACGGCCAGCACGTTGAAGAGCGCCGGCTTGATCACGTTGAGCCGGACAACGCCCGCTTGGTCGATCTCGCGCAAGAGGTTCGCCAAGGTGTCGTTGTCGCCGGTGAAGGCCACAAGATCAGCGACGATGCCCAGATTGCCTTCGTCGACTGCCTTGATGACGACGGCGATACCGTGCTTCTGCTCAAGCAGGCATGCGGCTCGCAACGACGGGCGCAAGGTCGCCGTTGCGCCGTCGATCGCGATCGTGATGGGTTGATATGCGAGCCGCATGGTCTTGTCCTTCAGGCCGGCTTAGGAAGCCGCCACCTTGAGCTTGATGAAGCGATCGGGGTGCGTGACGTCGCCGCCGGTGCGACGGCGAGCATGAAAGCGAACCTCGCCGTTGGTCGCGCGTGCGAACGGATCGCGGAGCACCTGAAGCTGAATGCGATCGATGATCCGATAGCCCTGAAGGTCGCCGAACACGATCGGCGTCGAGCCGGCCGCGATATCGGGCATGTCGAGACACTCGACGATCGGCCTTCCGAGCATGGTGATGGGCATGCCGGCCGTGATCGGGTCGATCACCAGATAGTGGCCGTCGCTGTCCTTCCACTTGCGGATGGTCGCCAGCGTGTTGCGGTTCATCATCCACACGCCACGCTGCGCATGCGTCGTCGGCAGCTTGTGATACATGGTGATCAGGACGTCGGCCGGATTGGTCGCCGGGAAGCTCGCCGCCGCGCCGGTGATCATCTCGGCGATGTCGCCATTGACGAGCAAGCCGGTCGGCTGGTTGTCGTTGTCGCCGGTGCCGAGCACGAAGGCGCGACCTTCGGCCGTGGCGAAGGCCTCGGCGAACTCCTGCTGAAGCTCGCCTTCGAGGTTGTAGGCGTTGTCTTCGAGAAGCTGGGCCGACACGTCGGTGAACGTCGCCAGTTCGTGCGGCTTGATCGAAAGCTGCTCATAGCTGCCCTGCGACGCCGTGCGATTGGCCGTCTCGCCGACCCAGTAGGCCGACGGCGAGCCGACGCGGCGCGGATACTTCGTCTCCGGGGCGCCGATCGTCACCACGCGCGCATACTGGCGAATGGGGCTGAACTCCTTGAGCAGCTTGATCAGTTCGGCCGCGAAGGTCTCCGGCGCGAGATAGCCGGCAGACGCCGAGACGCCGACCGTGAGAGACTTGCGCTCTTCGGCGCTCATCTGCTCGACGCCGCGCCGGGTGTAGAGGCTGAACGCCTTGGCCTCGCCGTTGTCGTTGTCGGCGGCCGGGTGGTTGTTGTTCGCCGCGATCGGGCGATTGCTCTTCGCTTCGAGCTTGTCGAGGCGCGCCTTGAGCGCGTCGAAGTCCTTCTTGTCGACGACGGGATCGGTCGCCGGGTCGTTCTTCAGTTCGGGATCCATGGTGCTTTCCTTGAGCGAATGTGCCGTGCCATCCGTGGCGGCTTTGATGGTCGTTATGGTCGCGCCGGGATGGCAGGGGACGGCGACGATGCTGATTTCGTGGAGGTCGAGGGCGGAGATCGTGCGCCCGCCGCCGGGGCGTGCCTTGGCGGTCTTGGTGACGAAGCCAATCGAAAGGCCGGTGACGGCCTTCTCACGGACCAGGGCGCGCACTTCACGGGCGCGCGCCACGTCGTCGACCAGAAGCCGGCCTTTCACCTGAAGCCCTTCGGGCGTCTCGGCGATCGAATCCCAGATGCCGACCGCTTGAGCCTGATCATGGGCGAAGAGCATCGGCAGATGGGCCGGCGAGCGGAACGCACCCTTTTCGATGATGTCGCCGACACGGTCGGCCGAACCGAACGGCCACGCGAGGCCGGTAATCGCGCCGGTCTCGTCGACCGTGATCGCGGCCTTGAATTCGAGCTTATCCATGGGCGGCGTCCAGCTTGGTCGCGCTGCCGAAGAACACGGTTTCGAGGATGGCAGCGGCGAGAGGGAAGGTTTCCGAGATCGGCCGGCCGGCGGCGTAGGTTGCGACCAGGGCAGCCGCTTCTTTGGGGCTTGCGCCACCGCCGATGAGGGCGAGCCGGATCGTCTCGGTGAGATCGGCGAGCGCGAAGCTGCGATCGAACACGCGGCGACACAGAAGGCCGATGCCGGCTCCCGTCTTGCGCTCAAGCTCCATGATCAACTCAGGCGGCAGGGCGAAGACGTGCTCGCCGTCGCCGAAGAATGCAACGTGCGTCATGCGGCTTCCTTCCGGGGCGTGGCATTGTCGTTGGCCGAATCCGAAACGGTTTCGTTTTTGCCGGGCGTGATGTTCGGATTGGCCAGCGTGTCGCCGCCATCCATGGGCGAGAGGTTGAGGCCGGAGCGGACTTCGTTGGCCGTCATCGCACCCATGGCGCGATACTGCTGATAGGTCGTCGCGCGCGTGGCGGCGTTGGCGGTCAAGAGATCGTCGACCACGAACTCGACATAGAAGCCGGCCGCGCGCTCGTCAGGCGCAAGCAGGACGCGCGCATAGGCCCATTCCCAATCATCCATCCAAGACCGGAGCGTCAGGGTCAGGAACGATTGGAACATCTCTTCGGCGTTCGACCAGGTCGCGCGCGAAAGCTCGAAGAGCAGATGCGGCGGGACGCGGAAGAGCCGGGCGATCTCGACGACTTGCTCGGTGCGCATCTCGGCGAACTGAGCGTCGGCCGACGTCAGCGCGATTTGCGCATATTTCCATCCGTCGTCGAGCACCATCGGCTCGGTGAAGCTGCCGGAGCCGGTCGCGGCGCGATATGCAGCCTTGATGCCCTTGATGATGCTGGCGCCGCTGCTGCCGTCCGAGCCGCCCTTCCTGTTGTCGTTGTAGAAGAGCGCCGAGGGCCGGGCGCCGCTGGCGAAGAGTTGCGCGGCATGGCGCTCAAGGATGGCGGCAAGGCCGATCGCTTCGCGGCCGGCCGCGATCGGCGAGACGTCGAGCGGCGCGCTGATATGGAGGATGTCGCGATAGGCATAGACGCGCTGCCCGGCGTGTCCGCCGACGACATAGACCGGCTCGCCGGTGACGCTGTCCTGCTTGATCGTGACGGACGTCGGGTCGAGACGGATGAACTCGACGACGCGATCGCCGACACGGTTGGCGAAGGCGAAGCCGTGACCGGTGAGAAGCGCGTCGGTTGTCAGTTGCGCGCGAAGCTTGCCGGCGCTGGTCCAGTCGTTCGCCTCATCATGGACAAGGCGATAGCCGGGGTGATCCTTGGCAGCGCTCTTGCTGCCGTCGGTCGAGGCGAAGACCTTCGCAGGAAGTGCGCCGATAGCACCGGCAATCAGGCTGACGGCCGAATAGACGGCCGGCACGCGAAGCGCCGAAGCCGGCGTGATGGCAGGCCCGCCGATGGTCGGCAGCACGCCGAACAACTCGAAGGCCGACGGGTCGGTGAGCGACATGGACTTCGCATCCATGTCGCCCCCAAACATACGCTTTACAGAACTCAGGAAACGCAACGCGACACATACCTAGTTTCGAACTAGGAATATTGTCCCATATGCCGAATCGCTTGTGAATCCGGAAAATCGTGTTGAGCGCGTTTTTCTTGAAGAACTTCTGCCTACCTGCACGACGATCAAGGTCACGACGAGACCGTGAGCCACGTCAACAGGCTATTTCAGATGATCAAGAGAGAGGCCGGGATAGGTTATCGAGTTGATGAGGTCGACACGTTGCTGAAGCATGCCTTGCGGCATTATCCCATAGCGGCCGGTCATGGTTGACTTGGTGTGACCGAGCATGAAACCGAACTGGTCGTCGAGATAGCCGGCACGACGAAGTGCGTCGGCCGCGCCATGTCTGAAGCTGTAGAGCGACAACCCCCGACCGTCTTTGATGCCGAGCTTGGTAAGAAACGGGCCGAACCACTTTGAGTATTCGGCGATCATCTGACCGCGACTATTGCGTTGAGCTTCAGGGAAAAGCCGTTGGTGTCCAGCCTTCTCCATGCCGTCACGATAGGCGATGAAGCCGAGCTTCACCAATTCAGGATGCACCGGCACAACGCGCATGCTGCCGTCCGACTTGACGCTCTTCTCACCTTCTCCCTCGGTCGTGATGTGCATGATCCAATGGCCGTGTTCCTGCCGCATGTCCGAGACTGCAAGTTGGGAAATCTCGGCAGGACGGGCACCAGAGAAGAGCATGATGAGCGGCACCCAGTAGCGATAATCTCTGATAAGCACATTTCCGGGTTTAGCAACGTTGCGCCATTCATCCGCGCTCCGGCATCCGGTGAACAGAGAGGACTTGAACAACGTATTCATCTGCTCGACCGTAAAAGGCACCGTCTTTGAAGCGCTAGACTTCTTCAGGAACATTCCGTCAACCGGATTGTGTTCAATATATCCGTGATTTACCAGCCATGAGCAAAAGGCACTAAGGCCGGCTAGGTAGCGATTGACAGTTCGAGATGAGATGAGCGGCTTCTCAATCTTCTCATTGTGGCGCACGATCTGCGCAATCTTCATGCCGGCGAAATCCTTCGTCTCCGTCGCCTTCACCGGGTAGCGCAGCAATAGCGCTTTCCACTCGCGCACGGCCTTCTTGTCGATCCGGCCTACCGGGCAAGTGCGGCCCACGTAGTCAACGAAGGTGCCGACGTCGCGCCTCGCTTGCGCGATCGTGTCGACCGAGATGCTCTTCGGGTTCTCGGCGGCATACACCTCGAAAAGCTCCATGATCGCCTCGCCCGGCTTGGCCTGCTCCCGCGACGTGCCGGTTGCGGGCTTCACGATGGGATCTTTGGGCGCGCCGCTGTAGTCGCCCCTGTCGCGCTCGACGGTGCGCTCCAAAGCTTCGATCTCGGCACGCATCATTCGGGAGGCGAGTTCGCCACGTTCAGGCGATAAAGGGTCGATCAGGAGCTTGTTTTGCTCAATGTAGGCGTCGACTTCATCGTCGATCAGCGCCGTCTCGCCTTCGGCGAGATGCTTGCGCAGCCATTCGAGTTTGACGCGCCGAGCATTGGCGTAGGAAGCGCGACGGTCCCTGAGCGTTATCAAGTCGAGGGTCGCGTGAAGGACTTCGGCCGGGTCGCTGATATTGATGTTCTCGCGCTGCGCACGTTCGATCGCAGCCTCCTTTGCAGCCTCGATATCAGCGGCGGTCGGCATGTGCTGGCGTTCCTGATCATCGCGCTCAAGCGTCGCTGTGTAGTGCTGCCACGTTGCATCCGCCTTGTCGCCGGGCGTCACGACGCGACGCGCCCGCGTGTCTTCGAACTCGGCTCGCCACGTCGCAATGACCGGCCACAGGCGGTTCTTCGCCGTCGCCTCGTCCTTGGTGCGCAGCGACTTCTTGCGCGTGGTGGTGCGATAATGGTCGACAAGATCGAGCGGTATATCGATGCGCGCATAGTAGGTCGCGCCGCGCCTTTCGAGGTAGGTCAGCCTTGCCATTTCCCGCCCTTCCGTAGCACCGTTCCGGAACACCAAACCGGAACAGTCTTAGGACGAAAAGGCACGCATTCGCAATAGCTTATTTGATTTCAGGCGCTTGCGGAAAACTGGATTAGTGTCCAGGCGCCCCAGCCACTTCCTATTTCCCGACTACGGCACCACGTTCAAGGTGACCCGGAGTCGTCCAACGACAGACAGCCATGTGGTCGATCCGCATGGCGATCCATCCGGCTCGCCGAGCCCCGGGGGCAAAATGAAGCTTCGATGGCCGATCAACCTGCTCGACGACGGCACGGTGGTCACGCAGGACGGCGAGTATCTCGGAACGTGGGGCACTGACGAATCCGACGCGTTCTACGAATTCACACCGGATGGCGCGACCCAACCCCTGATCGGTGACCCATTCATGAAATTTCTATGCGACAAAATTCAAGACTGGCATGACCGGCGCGAGAGCGGGACCTGATCTACTCGGCTCTCGTGCCCTCGCCACGTCGGTCGATCAGAGACTCTCAAGCCCGGCTCTGAACCTTTCGAGTTCCACAGGTGGCATGCGGGCGATGCAAGTCCTCGGCGAAGAGATACTGCGCGTCGGAGCGGTACCGGCGCCCGCAGCCTCCAGTTGACGCCCGGTCGCGGCGATCCGTCGGCGAACAATCGCAGGAACATTTGCCCCGGGGGCCGGTTCGCAGGGCGTAAACCTGACCCGAAGGGACCAAAAATGTTTCACCACTCCTCGAAGCTTCAATACGAAGTCCGCTGCGACAAGCCGAACCCGCTCTTCGCCAAGATGCTGCAGCAGGCGATCGGCGGGGTGGAGGGAGAGATCCGTGTCGCCATGCAGTATTTCTTCCAGGCCATGGGTGCGCGCGGCGACGACAAGTACCGCGACCTCCTGATGATGACCGCGACGGAGGAACTGTCGCATATCGAGTTCCTCGGCCACGCCGTGGCGCTGAACCTGGAGAACGCCCCCGTCTCGATGCAGGAGGAGGCGGCGAAGGATCCGATCGTCAACGCGATCCTCGGCGGCATGAACCCGCGCCACATCCTGTCGTCGGGGCTGTCGGCCATGCCGGTGAACGCCAATGGCGTGCCCTTCGACATGAGCCACATCTACGCGACCGGCAACCTGGCGGCCGACATGATGGCGAATGCCATGGCGGAAGGCTCGGGCCGGGTGCTCGCCTCGCGGCTCTACACGATGACCGACGATGCCGGCATGAGGGACATGCTGTCCTTCCTGATCGCGCGCGACACCATGCACCAGCAGCAGTGGCTGGCTGTGATCGAGGAACTCGGCGGGCTCACGGCATCGCTGCCGATCCCGAACTCGACGCCGGAGAGCCACGAGGCGCTGGAGCACTCCTACTACTTCCTCAACACCTCGCTGGACAAGCCGGCGCCGCAGGGCCGCTGGAGCTCCGGACCGTCGCTCGACGGACGCGCGGAATTCTCGGTCAGGGACAAGCCGGAGCCGCTGGGCCAGGTGCCGTCGCTCGGCAAGGCACGGCCGGATTCGGCGGCGCAGAAGGAGCAGATGTAGGGGGGCAGTCGGCAGTCGGCAGTTGGCAGTCGGCAGTCGGGGATGGTGAGTAGGGAGTAGGGAGTAGGGAGTAGTAGCGGTGATTGGGGTGGGCCGGGATAGGTGATAATCCGACAGGAGACCGCGACACGTCATAGTCTCCGAGAATCGATGGACACTACTCTCTACTCACGACTGCCGACTGCCGACTGCCCACTGCCTCCTCACGACTGCAGGCTGCCTGCTCCCTCCTCACCCTACTCCCGATCCACCTCCGCCATGAACTTCGCCAGCTCCGCGGGCGGCATGCGGACGATGTGGCGGTGTTCGGGGAAGGCGTGGGTTTCGACGTCGGCGGCGAATTCGCGGAAGGCTGAGATGCGTTCCTGCTGCAGGCGGTCGTATTCGGCGGCGAAGTTGCGGTAGACCTTGGAATGGCGCGGCATGTGGCCGCGATTGGCGCCGAGCACGTCCTCGGCGAAGAGATACTGCGCGTCGCAGCCGCTGCCCGCACCCATCGAGATCATGAACAGCGACGTGCGGGCCGAGATCGCCTCGGCGACCTCCACCGGCACCACCTCGATCTCGGCCCCGAAGGCGCCCGCGGCCTCGAGCTGGCGCACGGCGCGCAGGATCTCCAGCGCGCTCTCGGCGGTCTTGCCGACGGCGCGCCAGCCGCCCGTCCAGGTGCGGCGCGAGGGGATGAGGCCGACATGGCCGATGACGGGGACCGCCTCGTCGGCCATGCGCTTGACGGTGGCATAGCTCGCGCTGCAATAGACGGCGTCGGCGCCGGCCTTGACCATGCGGAAGGCCCAGCGGACGAAATCGTCGGCGGTGCCGATCTCGAAGAAGTTCTCGCCGGGCATGGAAAACAGCGACGGCGCGGCGTCGCGGTAGCGCGGGTCGAGCAAAAGGTCCGGCGGGATCGAGACGATGTCGATGCCGGCGCGCTCGGCGGCCTCGGCCTCCTCCAGCGTCATGACGCGCAGCATGGTGAGCTGGCGCTTTCCCTTGATCGCGCGCAGGTCGTGCACCGTGGGTCTCGTTCTGGCCATCTTGGTCTCCCCTCTTCCTGTCGCTCAGGCGGCGAGCAGGGATTTCAGCCTGGTTTCGGGTGCGGAAAGCCGCGCCGGATCGGGCGCGGCGCGGCGGGCGATCAGCGTTTCGGCGAGCCTGACGTCGCGGGCGACCGCGTTGCCGGGGCCGATGCCGCTCGCCGCGACGAGGCGGCCGTCATGGGCGAGGTGGAACAGCAGGAAGGCGCCGCCGCCGAGGTCGCGGCGCACGGTGGCGGCGCCCTCGTCGCAGAGGCCGGCGATCTGCAGCGTGACGTCGAACTGATCCGACCAGAACCACGGCACGGCGGCGTGGGCTTCGGCCCGGCCGAGCATGTTGCGGGCGGCGAGCGCGCCCTGCTCCTGCGCGTTGCGCCAGGCTTCGAGGCGGACGCGGCGGCCGTCGTAGAGGCCGAGCGGGAAGGAACAGCAGTCGCCGGCGGCGAAGATCGAAGGGTCGGAGGTGGCAAGCGTCGCGTCGACGCGGATGCCGTTCTCGACCGCCAGCCCGGCCTCGGCCGCCAGCTCGACGGCGGGGACGGCGCCGATGCCGACGACGGCGAGATCGGCGTCGAGGACGGTGCCGTCGGACAGCGCGGCGCGGACCCCCTCGCCTTCCTGCGCCAGGGCGGCGAGGGCGGCACCGCAGCGGATGTCTGCGCCGCGGTCGCGGTGCAGGCGCTCGACCTCGGCGGCGATCGCGGCCGGGACGGCGCGGGCGAGCAGGCGCGGCTCGGCCTCCAGGACGGTGACGCGGCTGCCGCGGGCGATGCAGGCTGCGGCGAGTTCGAGGCCGATGAAGCCGCCGCCGACGATCAGGATGCGGGCGCCGGGCACGAGCCGCGCGGCGATCGCCACGGCGTCGTCATGGGTGCGCAGATGGACGCAGCCCGGTACGCCCTCGGCGGCCGGCAGGCGGCGCGGGCGGGCGCCGGTGGCGAGGAGCAGGCGGTGGTAGGGAACGGTGCTGCCGTCGGCGAGGCGGATGGACCGGCCGGCGCGGTCGATGGAGACGGCCGCGACGCCGCGCAGGAGCCGGATGCCGGCCTCGTCGTAGCGGTGCGCG
This sequence comes from Aquibium microcysteis, assembly GCF_014495845.1. NCBI lineage: Bacteria > Pseudomonadati > Pseudomonadota > Alphaproteobacteria > Hyphomicrobiales > Phyllobacteriaceae > Aquibium > Aquibium microcysteis. The sequence goes on along the minus strand of NZ_CP061080.1, from coordinate 5,660,757 downwards.
GCGGCGATCTCGGCCATGCCCGGCCGGTCGGCCGCAAGACCCTGCTTGGACAGCGGCGGGCGCTCGTAGGGGAGATGCGTCTCGGCGCCGAGCAGCGTGATCGGGCCGGCATAGGCTTCCTCGCGCAGCGCGAAGGCCGCGCGCGCGCCGCATTCCCCGGCGCCGACGATGACCATGCCCGGTTCGGCCATCGGCTCAGTCCAGGCCGATGAAGACCGTGCCGGCCTCCACCTTCACGGGATAGGTGGCGAGGTTGACGCAGACCGGCGCGCCCTTGGCCGCGCCGGTGCGGTAGTCGAAGCGGCCGTTGTGCTTGGGGCATTCGATGACGTGGTCCATCACCAGCCCGTCGGCGAGGTGGACCTTCTCGTGGGTGCACAGCCCGTCGGTGGCGTAGAAGCGGCCGTCGGGGGCGTGGAAGATCGCGAAGGTGCGCCCGCCGTGGTCGAAGCGGATCACGTCCTCCTCGTCCACGTCGTCGACCGCACAGGCTTCGATCCAGTGTGCCATTCGGGTTCCTTTCGGCATGCATGTGTCGGGCCGCCGCGCGCAGGCGCGGCGGGGCGTTGGTGACGGAGTGCCGCCGCCGCTATTCCGCGGCGGTGGGTGTGGCCAGCGCGTGGAACTCCTCGCGATAGGGTCTCGCCGACGGCGGCAGGTCCCTGCGGAGGTAGAAGTCCTCGTATTTCAGCTGGCGCAGCAGCACCGGCCAGGCCTCGCGGTAGGCGTGCCACATGGACGGGTTGGGCGCCGGCAGGTCGTGGCGGATCAGTTCGTGCAGCCGCGGCAGCGCGTGATAGGGCACCATGGGGAACATGTGGTGCTCGACGTGGTAGTTCATGTTCCAGTAGATCCAGCGGCTGACCGGGTTCATGAGCACGGTGCGGGTGTTGAGCCGGTGGTCGACGACGTCGTCGGCGAGGGCGATGTGCTGGAGCAGGCCGGTCAGCACCATGTGCCAGCTGCCGTAGAGGCGCGGCAGGCCGACGAGCATCAGCGGCAGGAAGGACCACGTATAGAGCGCGCCGGCGACGGTGGCGAGGTAGATGGCGACGTGCCAGCGCGCGGCGACGACGGCCCGGTGCCGCTCCATCTCCGGGATGTAGCTCTCCTCCTCGGCGTTGAGGCCGGCGAAGGCCTGGCGGAAGAGGCCGGGCAGCGCATAGCGGAAATCGAGCAGGCCGGTGAACATCAGCGCGGCCTTAAGGAGGTCCGGCGGCCGCATCACGGCGATCTCGGCGTCGCGGCCGACGATGATGGTGTCGGTGTGGTGGCGGGCATGGCTCCAGCGCCACTGCACCGGATTGCGCATCAGCATGAAGGAGGCGATCTGGTAGACGACGTCGTTCATCCAGCGGGTGCGGAAGGCGGTGCCGTGGCCGCATTCGTGCCAGCGCGAGTCGCTCGACGAGCCGTAGATGACGCCGTAGACGAAGAAGAAGGGGACGCACCACCAGGTGCCCCAGAACCAGATCGCGCCGGCGGCGGAGCCGATCAGCAGCGCGAACCACAGGAGGGTGTCGCGGATGGCGGGGCCGTCGCGGCGCTGCATCAGCTCCTTCATGACCTTGCGCGGCACCTCGGTGTGATACCACTCGGCCGAGGCCAGTCCGGTCTCGATGGCGCGCCTCGTGCTCTCGCCGACGAGGCTGTAGTCGCGCCTGGTCTTGTCGCTGCTGCTCATGATGTTCTCCACCTGCCGCTCCGGCCCGGGCGCAGGCTCCTCCCTTCGCCGGCCCGGCCGGCCATCGGCCGTTCGTCGCGTCGCTTCATGATGCCGATCCTCCCGACAGCGCCGGGAAGCGACCCGACGGCGCTGGGAAATCCTCGTCCGGCTGGCGGGCGATGGCGGCGATGCGCGTCTCGGCGGCGGCGATGGCGTCCGCACCGTCGAGCACGCGGAACGTCGCCTCGTAGGCGCGCTCCTCGCCATGTTCGAGCCAGATCATCTCGCCGCGCTGGCGCGCCGCATTGTCGCCGAGCACGTGATGGGTCGAGGGTTCGATGCCCATGGCGTACTGCCCGGCCTGGAAATTCTGCCACTGGTACATGCAGGGCAGCTGGCGCTTGCGGGTGACGAGTTCGAAGCCGAGGCCGATGCGCTCGTTGACGACGGCGACGGGCACCTCGCCCGAAGCGTCGGCGGCGAGATCGTGCTGCCAGACCTGCTCGCGGAAATTCAGCCGCGGCCCGGGCAGGCGGCGGTAGCCGACGTCCTGCGCGCGGTAGGCCTCGCCGGCATGGGCGGCCCAGACCACGTCGCGGACGGGCGCGACGTAGCGCGAGCCCTCGTCGACCAGCGGGTGGCTGACGTTGACGTGGTAGAAATACATGTGCGGCGTGCGCAGGAAGCCGTGGTTGACCACCCGGTCGCGGACGCGGATCTCCGAGCCGCCGACATCGGCCTCGATGCGGCGCAGGAGGTGGAGGTCCTCGCCGAAGACGGCGGACTGCTGGACGACGCCTTCCGCAAAGAGCACGCAGCGGTCGCCCTCCCAGGCCTCGCCATAGCCGGTCAGGCGGGCGGGGATGGTCGAGACGCGGCCGTGCAGGGTGTGCCGCACGGTCTTCTTGCCGGGATAGTGGTAGCTCTCGGCGGAGACCTCCTCGGGACCGAGGATGTGGTCGAGGCCGCAGGTGACGAGCAGGCCGGAGAAGGAGCGCGCCCAGGCGAGGCCCGCCTCGCCCTCGTCGTCGTGCAGGCCGGGATGGCGGAAACCCGCCGGCGAGTGCCAGCCGATCGCCTGGCCGCGATAGTCGCAGTCGGCGATGTCCAGCGCCCGGTCGACGAGCGCGGTGAAGCGCAGGCCGCTGCCGGTGCGGAACTCCAGCATGCGGATGCCGCGCTCGACGCCGTCGCCGAGCGTCATCAGGCGCACGCCGGCAAACTGCGACAGCATGCCGGAGCGCTCGGCAACCTGCCGGCGGGTCAGCGTCTGTCCGTAGAGTTCGACCATGTTCGCCTTCGCGGAGGGAGTGGGGGAGGCGCGGGGGCGCCTCCCTGGGAGGCGCGGGGCGCCTCCCGGGTTTCCTGGATCAGAGCCCGTTGGCGCGGAACCTGCCGTCGAGGAATTTCTTCGCCCGCGGCACGTCGTCTTCCGACAGGTGCTCGATGATGACCTCGATGTTGGGATGCTTCTCGGCGAGCCGCTGCAGATAGAGGTCGTAGTTGAGCGAGCCGAGGCCGGGGGCCGGCAGCTCGATCTCGCCGACGCCGCGGAAGGTGTGGCTCTCCAGCGCGTCGTCGTCGCCGATGTCGGCATGCTTCTCGGACTTGTCGTCGCCGGAGCGCTTGACGTCCTTGGCATGGGCGATGCGGATGTGCTGCGTCAGCGTGTCGAAGACCTGGTTGAGGATCTGGTCCATCCGGTCGATGTTGTGGGTCTCGAAATAGTTGGTCGGATCCATCAGCAGGCCGAGGCCGGGATGGTCGACCTGCGCGAACATCCTCACCGTCTCCTCGACGGAGCCGACGACGTTGTTGACGTAGGTCTCGAGCAGGAACACCGCGCCGTGGTCGTAGGCGGTCTGGGCGAGGTCGGCGATGACCTTGCGGCACTCCTCGAAGCCTTCCTCGGTCTTGTTCTTCGGGTGGTGCACCCAGTCGGATTCGGTGTTGTAGGTGCCGGTCTCGGAGATGACGTAGGGCGTGCCGAAGTGGCGCGCGTTGCGGATGATCTCCTTGAGATAGCCGACGCGGCGCTCCCGCTCGGCCTTGTCGGGATGGATGATGTTCGTGTAGCCCGAGATGCAGCAGATCGGCAGGTTGTGGTCGCGGAAGGTGTCGCGGACGGTCTTCGCCTTCTCCTTCGTGATCTGCCCTGCCGACAGGTCGATGTCCTTGAAGTGCAGATCGAGCTGGACGGTGTTGAAGTCGAGGGCGCGGATCTTCCTCGCGGTCTCCTCGAGCGAATAGGGGAAATACCCCGTGAATATGCCGGCTTGCATCATGGCGTTGGAACTCCTCCCGAGTTGCTTCGATGTCTGGATCAGTGAAGGGGGATCTCGGAGAGCCGCACGGTGCGGCCCTCCGCGATGGATCTGTAGCCGGCCTCGACCAGCGCCATCGTCCGGACGTTGTCGGCGACGGAAAGCGCGGGTTCGGTGCCGGTGGCGACGGCGTGCTGGAGCTGCTCCATGACGCCGATGAAGGCGTGCGGGAACCACATGGTCTCCCAGGTCGGGGTGACCCATTCGCCGCCGGTGGTCTTCGCCGAGGCGTAGGACAGCGTGGAGGCGGCGCCGGTGGGCCAGCCGATGGTGCCCCTGGCGGTGCCCTCCGTGCCCTCGACGCGCCAGCCGATGTGCTGGTCGTCCTTGTAGCCCTCCCGGCGCGGGCCGGACCAGACGTCCTCCAGCGACAGCGCGAGCACGCCGGACGGGAAGCGCAGCGTCGAGACGGTGATGCCGTCGGAATGGGCGAAACTCGTGCGGGGGTCCTTGCGGGTCAGCGTGGTGATCTCGTCGGGATCGCCGAACAGGAAGCGCAGCACGTCGAGATGGTGGACGCTCATGTTGGCGAGCGTCAGCCGGTCGTAATCCTCGAGGAAGCCCTGCCAGTGCGGGATGGCGTGCATGTCGATCTGGGCGAAGACGATTTCGCCGAGCGCACCGCTGTCGATGATCTGCTTCAGCACGCGCATCGACTGGTCGTAGCGCATGTTCTGGTTGACCGAGAGGATCTTGCCGGCTGCCTTCGCCTCGTCGCGCAGCTTGCGCGCCTCGTCGAGCGAAAGCGCCAGCGGCTTCTGGGCGAGGATCGCCTTGACGTGGGGCTGCCGCAGCGCGTGGCGGATCAGGGCCGGCTGCTGGTCCGGCGGGAAGGCGAGGTCGATGATCTCGACGGTCGCGTCCTCGATCAGCGCTTCGGGCGTGGCGTGGACGGTCGGGATGCCCCAGCGGTCGGCGACCTTGCGGGCGTTGGCCTCGGTGCGCGAGGCGATGGCCGCGACCGGGAAGCCGGCTTCCTTATAGGCCGCCAGGTGGCACTCGGCCATGATCATGCCGGCGCCGATGCAGCCGATCCTGTGGCTTTTCGTCCGCACCGTGACGTCCGGCTCGAAGCCCAACGCAGCACCCATTCGATCCTCCCTCGTTTCTTCCACTGACTGGCTCATCGCGGCATCGCGGCTCCGTCGCGCCCGAAGCGGTGCACCCTGCCCGCCTCGCAGGTGAGCGAGACCAGCGCCTCGGGGCGGATGTCGGGCTGGCCGCGCAGCAGCGCCCGCACGCGCGCCCCGCCGGCGTCGACGGTGACGACGGTGTAGCCGCCGAGCGGCTCGACCTCGTAGACCCGCGACGGGGGTCCCGCGGCCTCGGTCCAGGGCGCGACGCGGATGTCCTCCGGCCGCAGCCCGACCTCGGCCGTCGCGGCGTCGCCTTCGAGGCCAGGCGCGGCGATGGCGCCGTCGGCGATGAGGATGGCGCCGGCGCGCGCCTGCGTCGGCAGGATGTTGATCATCGGCGAGCCGAGCAGGCGCGCGACATAGGTGCTGGCCGGGCGGTCGTAGATCTCGACCGGGGTGCCGAGCTGGCGGATGACGCCGTGGTGGAGGATCGCCATGCGGTCGGCGACCGACATGGCCTCCTCCTGGTCGTGGGTGACGTAGACGAGCGTCTTGCCGAGCTCGCGCTGGATGCGCTTCAGCTCGACGCGGGTCTCCTCGCGCAGGCGGGCGTCGAGCGCCGAGATCGGGTCGTCCATCAGGTAGGCGGCCGGATCGCGCACCAGCGCGCGGGCGATGGCGACGCGCTGGCGCTCGCCGCCCGACAGCTGCGCCGGCGGCTTGTGCAGGATGTGGGCGATGTGCAGCTTGGCGGCGACGTCGGCCAGCCGGCGCGCGATCTGCACCTGCGGCATGCGGCGCTCGACCAGCGGGAAGCGGATGTTGTCGGCGGCACTCATGTGCGGGAAGAGCGCGAGGTTCTGGAACACCATGGCGACGTTGCGCTCCGCCGGCGAGACATGCGTGACCGGGCGCCCGCCGATCAGGATCTCGCCCTCGTCGGGGGTCTCCAGGCCGAGGATCAGCCGCAGGATGGTCGACTTGCCCGACAGCGGCGGGCCGAAGAAGCAGAAGAACTCGTTGTCCTCGACGGTGAAGCTGGCGTCGTCGACGGCGACGGTCCTGCCGTAGCGCTTGGTGACGTTGCGGAAGGCGATCTCAGCCATGGATGCCTCCGATCGCCATGCCGGTGGCGCGGTCGAAGACGCGCACCGCGTCCATCGCCGGGGCCACGACGACGGAGGCGCCGACGTCGGCCGCGACGTCGTTGCCGGCGACGAGCTTCATCGCCGTCTCGCCCTCGCCGAGATGGACGATGGTTCGCGCGCCGATGCGCTCGACGACCGTGACCGGCGCGGCGATGCCGGGGCCGGCGCGCTCGAGGGTCGCCTGCTCCGGGCGGAAGCCGAACAGCACGTCGCCCGGATGGCCGCGCAGGGCCTGCGCCAGCGGGGCGGGCAGCGGCGCGGTGGCGCCGAGCGGGCCCAGATCGACGACGAGGCCGCGGTCGCTCTCGGCCGGCCGGCCGGGCAGGAGGTTCATGCCGGGCGCGCCGATGAAGCGGGCGACGAAGACGTTGGCCGGATCGTTGTAGACCTCGATCGGCGTGCCGACCTGCTGCAGCACGCCATGATCCATGACGGCGATGCGGTCGGCCATGGTCATGGCCTCGAGCTGGTCGTGCGTGACGTAGACCATCGTCTGGCGGAACTGGCGCTGCAGGTGCTTCAGCTCGGTGCGCATGACCGCGCGGAAGGCGGCGTCGACGTTGGAGAGCGGCTCGTCGAGCAGGAAGATCGCGGGCTCGAGGATGGCCGAGCGGCCGATGGCGACGCGCTGCAGGATGTTGACGGAGAGGCCGGCGGCCGGCCGGTCGAGCAGCGGCGCCAGCTGCAGCAGCTCGGCGATGGAGGCGACGCGCCGGTCGATCTCGCTCCTTGGCCGGCCGTGCATGCGCGGCCCGTAGGCGAGGTTCTGGCGCACCGTCATGTGGGTGAAGATCGCGTAGTTCTGGAACACGAAGCCGACGCCGCGCCGGCCCATCGGCACGCCCGCCATGTCGCGGTCCCCGAACAGGATGCGGCCCTCGGTCGGATCCTCCATGCCGGCGATCATGTTCATGGTGGTGGACTTGCCGCAGCCGGACGGTCCGAGCAGCGCCATGAACTCGCCGTCGGCGATGGCGAGATCCATGGTCTTCAGCGCAGTGAAGTCGCCGAATTTCTTGACCAGGCCCTGGAGGTGGATCGCGCTCATGCCGGCACCGCGCGCACTGCCGCCATGCGCTTCATGGCGAAGACGGTGACGATGGACAGGACGAGCAGGATGGCGAGCGCGATGGCCGCGACATATCCCCAGATCAGGTCCTGCGTGGTGACCTTGTAGATGTAGACCGAGATCGTCTCGGTGGCGACGCCGGGGCCGCCGCCGGTCATGATGTAGAGCGTGTCGAAGATCTTGAAGTTCTCGATGGCGCGGATGGCGAGCGCGATGATGATGATGGTCTTCATCTTGGGGAGCACGATGGTGACGAAGCGCTGCCAGGGGCCGGCGCCGAGCAGGGTGGCGGCGCGGATCTGGTCCTGCGGCACGCCGACCATGCCGGCGAGCAGGATCAGGAACATCAGCGGCGTCCACTGCCAGATGTCGGCGATCATCACCGCGACGAGCGCGAGCGTGGGATCCGACAGCCAGGCGATGGAGATGCGCGTGCCGAGAAGCGTGGACAGCACGTCGTTCACAGGTCCCCCCGACTGGAACAACATGAAGAACATGTAGCCCGCCACGGCGGGAACCACCATCATCGGCATCAAGAGGATGGAATAGAAGACCCGCTTGCCGGGAAACTCGTCCGCAAACAGGGTCGCGAGCCCGAGGCCGAGCAGGAACTGGACGGGCACGCAGACGAGCATGACGACGGCGGTGCGCCAGAGCGCGCTCCAGAAGCGGTTGTCCTGCACGAGGTCGGCGTAGTTGTAGAAGTCGTTCCAGCTCTCATAGGCCATCCACCAGTCGCGGCCGGAGAGCGGCGACCAGTCGGTCAGGCTGATGTAGAGCTGCATCAGGAGCGGGAAGACCGCGATGAACAAGACGAGGATCTGCGCCGGCAAGGTGAGCCGGAAGCCGAGGCGGGCGGATTCGGAGTGGGCGGAAGCGCCGGGCCCTGCGGGATTTGCCACGCGGATTGTCTCCTCGTCCCGGGAGGTCACGATCGCGCTCATGACGTCGGCCTCGCGGGACCGGGGCACACGCCGATCCGGCGAGGATGGCGCGAGGCACCCCCACCCCTTGCCCCTCCCCTCAGGGGGGAGGGGGACCGCGACGCGTCGCGCCTCGCTTCGGCTCGTGCCTGGAGGGCGCGGCGGGCGGAACGGCGTGTCGGGCTCGCGGGACCGGGGCACACGCCGATCCGGCGAGGATCGCGCGAGGCACCCCCACCCCTTGCCCCTCCCCTCAGGGGGGAGGGGGACCTGGAGGCATCGCGCCTCGCTTCGGCTCGGGCCTGGAGGGCGCGGCGGGCGGAACGGCGTGTCGGGCTCGCGGGACCGGGGCACACGCCGATCCGGCGAGGATCGCGCGAGGCACCCCCACCCCTTACCCCTCCCCTCAGGGGGGAGGGGGACCGCGACGCGTCGCGCCCGTCTTCGGCTCGGGCCTGGAGGGCGCGGCGGGGGGAACGGCGTGTCGGGCTCGCGGGACCGGGGTGCGCGCCGATCCGGCGAGGATCGCGCGAGGCACCCCCACCCCTTGCCCCTCCCCTCAGGGGGGAGGGGGACCGCGACGCGTCGCGCCCGTCTTCGGCTCGGGCCTGGAGGGCGCGGCGGGCGGCAGCGGTGCCGGCGATGGTGGCGGTGACGGCGCTCATTGCTTCAGGGCTCCGAAGGTGAGGCCGCGGACGAGGTGGCGCTGGATGGCGATGCCCATGATGACGGGCGGGACGGCGGCGATGAGGCCGAGCGCCGCCTTGGCGCCGTAGAGCTGGCCGGTCATGGAGGAGGACAGCGAGGCCATGTAGACCGGCACCGTGACCCATTCGCGCGTCGTCAGCAGGAGCGCGATCAGATAGTCGGACCAGTTGAGGATGAAGACGAAGAGGGCGGCGGAAGCGAGCGGCGCGCGCATCATCGGCAGGGTGATGCGGGTGAAGACGCGCCAGCGCGAGCAGCCTTCGACCAGCCCCGCCTCCTCGATCTCGCGCGGCATGTCGTCGAAGAAGGTCTTCATCAGCCAGAAAGCGAAGGGCAGCGTGACGATGCCGTAGACCAGCGCCAGGCCCCACCAGGTGTCGGTGAGATTGAGGAAGGCCCACATGATCATGACCGGGATCATCACCGCCATCGGCGGGAAGAGGCGCAGCTGGGTCAGCGCCAGCGGCAGGTTCTGGCCGGAGCCGAACCGCGACAGGCCGTAGGCGGCGGCGGTGCCGGCGGTCATGGCGATCAGCGTGCCGAAGCTCGCCGACAGCAGCGACGACAGGATCGGCTTCATGGCGGTGCGGTCGAGCGCGACGATGAGGCTGGAATCGGACTGGCCGAAGATGAAGCGGAAGTTCGACAGCGTCGGCTCCTGCGGCCACCAGGTCAGGTCGGCGCCGGTGGCGGACCATTCGCCGACCGGCTTGAAGGCCATCGACACCATCCACAGGATCGGAACGAGCGTGACGGCCAGCGCCGCGAGGATGGCGGCGTAGCGGAACAGCTCGAATGGGACGGAACGCTTCATGGAAAAGGGAGGCTCGTGTCGCTTGGAAATGTGCGGGAGGGGCGCCGTACCGCCCCTCCCCCGTCCGGCCGGTCCGGGAGGGTCAGCCGATCGGATCGACGATGGTGGGCCAGGCTTCCTTGTTGGTGCGGATCGCCTCGAGCAGCTTGTCCTCGCCGGTGCGCCGCGCGATGCGCTGCCATTCGCGCTCGGTGTCGGCCATGGCCTGCTCGGCCGTCTTGGTCTTCGTCAGCGCCGCGACGAGGTTCTCGTCGAGGGCGTTGTGGAAGGCGGTGGCACCCGGGTAGTTGATGGTGGGCACCGTGCGGGCGACCGTCTCGCGCACCACGTCCATGTGGTAGTCGTGGTAGGTGCCGCGCACCAGCGGGTCGGCGAAGTCGGACAGGCGGAAGGGATCGAAATAGCCGCCCGGGTTCGCCGTCATCCAGGCATAGATGCGCGCCGAGCCGACCCATTGCAGGAAGGCGTAGCAGGCCTCCGGGTTCTTCGCCTGCGAGGACACCGAGGCCGAGAGGTTGAGCCACAGCACCGAGCGCCGGACGAGCCCGCCGTCGACCTCGCGGCCGGGCGGCAGCATGGAGCCGACCTTGCCGGTGACCCTGGAATCCTTGTTGGCCGGATTGTCGAGGAACTTCGGCAGGTTGGAGAAGGCGCAGGTCATCGCCGCGCCGCCGTTGGCGAAATTGCCGTACTGCTCGGGCCAGCCCCAGGAGATGGCGTCCGGCGACTTGTAGGCGAGCGAAGCGACATATTCCTGCGTCGCGGCGATGCCGGCCGGCGAGTTGATCAGCGGCTTGCCGTCGTCGGCGAAGAGGAACTGGTTGGGCGAGCCCATCGAGACGTAGCGCTGGTACCAGTTGGTGTAGCCCCAGCCCTGGTTGCGGATGTCGGTAGAGCCGAGCAGGCCCTTGTCGGGCCGGTGGAAGAACAGGCCGATCTCGTCGAGCTGCTTCCAGGTCTTCGGCGGCGCGAGGTCGTAGCCGTATTTGTCCTTGAAGGCCTTCTGCTCGGCCGGATCGCCGAAGAGATCGGTGCGGTAGACCCAGGTCTGGAAATCGCCGTCGAGCGACACGCCATAGGTGGAGCCGCGATACTGGTTGAGCAGCGAGACGCCCTTGGCGCCGCCGACATAGCCGTTCTGCGGATCGTCCCATTCCGGCCGGTGTTTGGCGACGTAGTCGTCGAGCTTGATGATGCCGCCGGTCTCGGCGAGGTCGCCGAGGCGGTTCCATTCCACGGCGTAGATGTCGTAGGCCCCACCCTTGGTGGAGATGTCCTGCATGGTCTTGGTGAATTCCTGGCCGTTCGGCACGCCGACGATCTCGAGCGTGATGCCGGTCTCCTTCTCCCAGAGATCCTTGATCGACGGCGCGCCGGCCGGGAAGGGCTGGGTGAGCTGGCCGATGGAGCCGTCGGACAGGCCGAGCACGATGCGGTCGACGCCCGAGGCCTTCAGCGCCTTGGCCGCCTCGATGGCGCGGCCTTCCGGCGTGTCGGCGCCGTACTGGTAGCGTTCGGCGCCGTCGAAGCCGGTGGGGCCGCCGACCATGCCCGGCGCCAGCGCGTCGGCGGCATAGGCGCGGCCCGGCCGGATGAACCTGGGCGCGATCCCGATCGCGCCGACGGTGAGTGCTGCCTTTCCTCCGGTCGCAAGCAGCCTGCGACGCGACATGCGCATCAGTTCGGTCATCGACATTCCTCCCTCGGGCCTCGATCGAGCCCGTATGATGAAGATTGACGACTCGAATTGATGATGTCAACATCAAATCAAATCAGAAAACGTCATTCCGTGATGAGGCGATGGATAAGCTCGCGGAATCAACGGGATCGGGATGCGGACGAGGCGCAGAGCTTCAGAGGAAATGATGGTTTCTGATGGTTTTCCTTGCAGGACGACGCGTCGTCCGCGCCGCGGACGCTGCGTCACCGCCTTGCGGAGTTGTCGTCCTGCCGCCGCCGCAATACATCATTTCCCATCAGACTCGCCCTGCCGACCGTCAGGACCGCCGCCGCCGATCATGACCCAATCCAGCCGGAACCCGTGACATGCGCTCCACCGTGACCGACATCGCCCGCGAGGCCGGCGTATCGGCAGCGACCGTCGACCGGGTGCTGAACGACCGGCCGGGCGTGCGCGAGCGGACCCGCCAGGTGGTGCTGGAGACGGCGCGGCGGCTGGGCTACATCGGCGCCGGCGAGACCGGGGCACCATCGGCGGCGCAAGGCGCGATCCGGCTCGACTTCGTGCTGCCGGTCGGCACCAACAGCTTCATCCGCATGCTGCACGAGAACCTGCGCACGCAGGGCGCGGCACGGCCGGAGCTCGACGTGCGGGTCCATGCCATCGAGGGCTTCAACCCCGACACGCTGGCAGCCATGCTGAACGAGCTGGCCGGGACCTCGATGGGCATCGGCCTGATCGCGCTCGACCATCCGACGGTGCGCGAGGCGATCCGGGCGCTGTCGGCCCGCGACGTCAAGGTGGTGACGCTGGCGACCGACGTGCTGCACGTGCCGCGGGTGGCCTATGTCGGCATCGACAACCGCCAGGCCGGGCGGCTGGCCGGACACCTGCTCGGGCGCCTGCTCGGCCGGCAGACGCCGCGCAAGGTGGCGATGTTCGCGGGCTCGCTCTCCTATCGCGGCCACCAGGAGCGCGAGATGGGCTTCCGCCACATCCTGGCGGAGGAGTTTCCCACCCTGTCGATCGTGGAGCTGCGCGAGATGCTCGACGACCGCGAGCGCGCCTACAGCGAAGCCGTCGCCCTGCTCGACCGCCACCCCGACCTCGCCGGCATCTACAACATCGGCGCCGGCAACCAGGGCATCGCGCGGGCGCTGCGCGAACGCGGCCGCGACGGCGCGGTGATCCTGATCGGCCACGAACTGACGGAGGGGACGAAGCGGCTGCTGCTTGAAGGGACGATGGACGCCGTGATCGACCAGAACCCGCGGGTGGAAGCGCGCGAGGCGCTGAACATCCTCACCCACGCGGTGCAGGGCGTACCCTACGAAGGCCACCCGCCACGGCTGCATCTGATCCTGAAGGAGAACATTCCGGAGGTGTGACGGGGAGCCGTCGTCGCGCCCGGGGGTCCTGCCTTCCCGCGAGCGATCCCCTTTCGCGCGTCATTCCGGAGCGGACGCCGAGCGCAGCGGAGGCGGCCGGATCCGGGATCCATGCCGTGACGTCCGCGGGAGGGCTCGACACGATCGGCGTCACGGAATGGATTCCGGACAGCCGCTCCGCGCGTCGCGCGGCGCGACTTCCGGAATGACGCGGGAGTGGTGCGGGGACTGTCTTTACGCCGGCCCGGCCTCCCCCTCACCGTCCCGGGCTGCGCCCGGGCCACCTCTCCCCCATGGTCATGGGGGAGAGGAAGGGCGCTCGGCGGGCGGGCGTCATCGACGGCCCCGGGAGGAGGACTGCCGCGATGGTTGCGTCCAGGGCGGCACCGGCGACGCGTCATTCCGGACCGGAGGCCGAGCGCAGCGGAGGCGGCCGGATCCGGAATCCATTCCGTGACGTCCGCGGGAGGGCTCGACACGATCGGCGTCACGGAATGGATTCCGGACAGCCGCTCCGCGCTCCGCGCGGTGCGACTTCCGGAATGACGCGGCGGCCGGTGCGGGGACCGTCGTTGCGACGGCCTGCCGCGCTACGCCTCGTCGCCGAGGTCGTAGAGGGCGCGCATCATGTCGGAGGCGGTTTCGTAGACGGCGAGGCTGGCGCGCAGGCCGAGGCTGGCTTCCATCACGCTGGTGACTTCGCCGAGGAGGTCGACGTTGGGCGCGGCGACGAAGCCGTTCGGGTCGGCGAAGCTGGCCGACGGCTCGTAGGCAGGCATCGAGGCGGGGATCAGCGGACGGACGATGGCGACCGTGCCGCCGCCGGGCGCAGCCGACTGCTCGACGGCAAGCGGCTGGTAGGCGCCGGCCGCGCCGGCCGCCGGGTCGAGCGCGCCGGTGGTGCGGGCGTTGGCGATGTTGCTTGCCGCGACGTTCAGGCGCGTGCTCTCCGCGAGCATGCCCGAAAGCGCGATGCCGGCCGCGTTGCCGATCATGAGGGAAGCCCGGTGACGTTCATGCGCGTGGTTTTAGGCGCAACCTCTTGCGCGGCGGTTTACCGGATCGGTGGCATTCGAACGACTTGGGCGGTGCTTTCGTCGGATTTCGGCGCAGCCCCTCATCCCCCTGCCGGGACCTTCTCCCCGTGGAACGGGGAGAAGGGGCGTGGCCGCGATGGCAGCGGCAAGGTGGCGGCGCTGGCGCCGCGCGGAGGTCCGATGCCGGTGGCGGCGGGTCACCGCCAGAGCGCACGGGCGGCGTCGTGGAGGCCGCGGCGGACGAGGGTGCCGCCGTCGAGGAGGCTCGCGCGGAAGCCGGCGAGGCGAAGTGCGGTGGCGTAGAGGTCGGCCTGGAGGCCCGCGGCGACGAGGCCGACCTCGCTTGCGGTGCCGTGGGCGGCGCGGGCGGCGGCGATCTCGGCGCCGATGAGGAGGCCGGACAGGCGGGCGCGGGGATCGGGCGCGGCGCCGAGCAGGCTTGCGGCGCGCAGCGAGAAGAGCCGGCCGGTGAGCGCCGCGCCTTCGGCCAGCATGTCCTCGACGCCGCCGCGGAAGGCGGGGCCGGCGGGATCGACGGCGCCCTCGCCCAGCGTGTCCTTCAGGATGCTGTGGCCGCCGATGACGGCGAAGAGTTCGCCGGTCATGAAGGTGGTGAAGGCGACGAGGCGGCCGGCCTCGACGACCGCCCATTTGGAATGGGTGCCGGGCAGGCAGACGAGGCCGTCGCCGAGGCCGCCCGCCACCGCGCCGGCAAGCTGCGTCTCCTCGCCGCGCATGACGTCCTCGCGGCCGGGCAGGCGCTGGCAGACCCCGGGCAGGATGCGCACGTCGCGGGTGGCGTGCGGGACGGCGACGGCGCCCGCGTGCAGCGCGCCGAGGCCGACGGGGGCCGTGAGGTAAGGCGCCTCGCGCCAGCCGCCGCGGGCGCCGGCCATGCCGGCGACGATGACGGGCAGGTCGGAAGCCGCGCCGAGGGCTGCGAGATGGGATTCCATGACGGTCTCGAAGCGGTCGGGCATGCAGGCGCGCATGCCCTCGCCGCTGGCGCGTTCGCCGAGCACGGCGCCAGTCGCGTCGAGCAGCCAGACGCGCAGGTTGGTGGTGCCCCAGTCGATGGCGGCGCAGAAGGGCGGGGTCGGGGTCTGGCCGGTCATCGGGCGTCTCCGGAAAGGGGTCTGGTGGTCTCGGGTCTGCGGTCTCGGATCGGTCCGCCCCGGTCCGGCGGAGGGAGCTACGGGACGGGCGGGGCTTCGGCATCCCGCCGCGCCATCCGCGCGCCGTCGATGGCGTCGCGGGCCATGTCGTACAGGATGCGCGAGGCGGGCGACAGGCTGCGTTCGGCGTGGGTGATCAGCGAATAGGCGGGGACGCTGATGGCGGCGTCGACGGGGAGGACGACGATGCGGCCGTCGAGCCCGTCCTCGCGGCTGTAGAAGTCGGCCACGGCCCTGGCGACCATCGAGACGGCGTTGGTCTGGCTGATGTAGGCCAGCGTCAGCAGCAGCGAGGAGGTGGAGAGCACCTTGCCCGGCAGCGGGATGCCGTGCGCCAGGAGGTGGTTCTCGACGGTGCGGCGCATCAGGTTGCCGCTCGCCTGGAGAACCCAGTCGTAGGCGACGCAGTCGGCGAGCGTCACGCGGGCCTTGCGGGTCAGGGGATGGCCGCTGCGGGCGATGACGCCGAGCGGTTCCGTGCCGATCTCGGTCAGCCGGAACATCCGCGGATCGACGTCGCCGAGCAGGCGGCCGATGAAGAAGTCGACGCGCGAGGCGAGCAGGTCCTCGGCCAGCCGGTCGCTGGTGTCGACCGAGACGGTGATCGAGATCGCCGGATGGGTGACGCGGGCGCGGCGGATGACGGGCAGGACGAGATCGAGCGCCGGGCCGGTGACCGAGCCGATCGACACGGTGCCCTGGCTGCCGCGCTCCATCTCGACCAGCTCGCGGGCGGTGTCGTCGAGATTCTGCAGCATCGTGGCGGCGCGCAGCGCGAAGCGCTCGCCGAAGGGCGTGAGCACGATGCCGCGGGCGTGGCGTTCGTGCAGCGGCACGCCGACGATCGCCTCCATCTCGGCGGCCATGCGCGAGGCGGCCGGCTGCGAGATGGCGAGCTGCGCGGCGGCCGCCCCCATCCGCCCGGTCTCCTTCAGCGCGCAGATCAGCCGTAGATGCGCGAGCCGCAGGCCGCGCCGGACGAGATCGTCGCGGCCCGGCAGGGCGGACGTGCCACGGATACGGTCGTCCAGGGTCTCCTCCCGGGTCGTCATGCCAATTCCGGTATGACTAACACGCCGAATTGCATTTGACGAGCATGGCTCGAATGATAGCAATCGCGCGACCGAGGGGAGGAACCGGTTCCTGGGCAACCGGACCTTCGGCGACGGGAGGAAGGGCGAGGCCATCCGAGGGATGGCCGCCGGCTCCCCGTGCACCGCATCGAACCGTTCCGGCAGCCATGCGCCGGCACATTCCGTCATGGGAGGAAGATAGATGAGACTTCTCAACGTTGCGCTGGCGGCCACCGCGCTGATCGCGTCCGCCTTCGCCGTGCCGTCCTTCGCGCAGGACAAGGGCACCATCGGCATCGCCATGCCGACCAAGTCGTCGGCCCGCTGGATCTCGGACGGCAACTCGATGGTCGAGCAGTTCAAGGCCGCCGGCTACGAGACCGATCTGCAATATGCCGAGGACGACATCCCCAACCAGCTCGCCCAGATCGAGAACATGATCACCAAGGGCGTCGACGTGCTGGTGATCGCGGCCATCGACGGCACGACGCTGTCGAACGCGCTGGAGAACGCGGCGGCGGCCGGCATCAAGGTCATCGCCTACGACCGCCTGATCCGCGACAGCGGCAATGTCGACTATTACGCCACCTTCGACAATTTCAAGGTCGGCGTGCAGCAGGCGAGCTCGCTGGTGAAGGGACTGGGCGAGCGCTTCGGCGACGGCCCGTACAATGTCGAGCTGTTCGGCGGCTCGCCGGACGACAACAACGCCTTCTTCTTCTACAACGGCGCCATGAGCGTGCTGCAGCCGCTGATCGATTCCGGCAAGGTCGTGATCGTGTCCGGCCAGACCGGCATGGACAAGGTCGGCACGCTGCGCTGGGACGGCGCGGTGGCGCAGGCGCGCATGGAGAACCTGCTCTCGGCCAACTACACCGACAAGCAGGTGCACGGCGTGCTGTCGCCCTATGACGGCCTGTCGATCGGCATCCTGTCGGCGCTGAAGGGCGTCGGCTACGGCTCCGGCGACCTGAAGATGCCGATCGTCACCGGCCAGGACGCCGAGGTGCCGTCGGTGAAGTCGATCCTGGCCGGCGAGCAGTATTCGACCGTGTTCAAGGACACGCGCGAACTCGCCCGCGTCACCGTGGGCATGGTCAATGCGGTGCTGGGCGGCGGCGAGCCGGAGATCAACGACACCAAGACCTACGACAACGGCGTCAAGGTCGTCCCGTCCTACCTGCTCGAGCCGGTCTCGGTGGACGCGAGCAACTGGGAGGAGATCCTGATCGGCAGCGGCTACTACACCAAGGACCAGGTGCAGTAAGGCGACCGGGACCGACATCGGCGGAAGGCGGGCCTCGCCTTCCGCTACTCTCAGGGCAGCACAGATGACCGCCGACATCCTTCTCGACATGCGCCAGATCACCAAGGCGTTTCCGGGCGTGAAGGCGCTCGACCGGGTCGATCTCAAGGTCCGGCGCGGCGAGATCCACGCGATCTGCGGCGAGAACGGCGCCGGCAAGTCGACGCTGATGAAGGTGCTGTCGGGCGTCTATCCGGCCGGCAGCTTCGAGGGCGAGATCGTCTTCGACGGAAAGCCCGCGCAGTTCCGCGACATCGCCGACAGCGAGCATCGCGGCATCATCATCATCCACCAGGAACTGGCGCTGGTGGCGCAGCTGTCGATCGCCGAGAACATCTTCCTCGGCAACGAACGCGCCCGGCGCGGCGTGGTCGACTGGCGCGAGACCAACCGGCGCACCGAGGCCCTGCTCGCCAAGGTGGGGCTGAAGGAGCCGCCGACGACGCTGGTCGACCGGCTGGGCGTGGGCAAGCAGCAGCTGGTGGAGATCGCCAAGGCGCTGTCGAAGGACGTCAAGCTTTTGATCCTCGACGAGCCGACGGCGGCACTGCAGGAGACCGACAGCCGCAAGCTGCTCGACCTGCTGCTGGAGCTGAAGGCGCAGGGCGTGACCAGCATCCTGATCTCGCACAAGCTCGGCGAGGTGCGGCAGGTGGCCGACCGCGTCACCGTCATCCGCGACGGCACCACGGTGTCGACGCTCGACGCCGGCGCGGGCCTGTCGGAGAACGACATCGTGCGCGACATGGTTGGCCGCGACATGACGCACCGCTTCCCGGAGCACCGGCGCCGGCCCGGCGACGTGCTGATGGAGGTGAAGGACTGGACGGTCTGGCATCCCGAGCGCGCCGACCGCAAGGTGATCAAGGGCGCGAGCTTCACGGTGCGGGCCGGCGAGGTGGTGGGCATCGCGGGCCTGATGGGCTCGGGCCGCACCGAACTGGCCATGTCGATCTTCGGCCGCTCCTGGGGCCGCGACGTCTCCGGCACGGTGACGCTGAAGGGAAAGCCGGTCGACGTCTCCACGGTCGGGCGGGCGATCGAGGCGGGCATCGCCTACGTCACCGAGGACCGCAAGTCGCTCGGCCTGATCCTGGACGAGCCAATCCGCTTCAACACGACGCTCGCCAATCTGGAGGGCGTGTCGACGCGCGGGGTCCTGAAGCGCAACGAGGAGACGCGGGTGGCGGAACGCTACCGCGCGGCGCTGAACACGCGCACGCCGACGGTGTTCCAGAAGGTGGTCAACCTGTCGGGCGGCAACCAGCAGAAGGTGGTGCTGGCCAAGTGGCTGTTCACGGCGCCCGAGGTGCTGATCCTCGACGAGCCGACGCGCGGCATCGACGTCGGCGCCAAGTACGAGATCTACGGAATCATCAACCAGCTCGCAGAACAGGGCAAGGGCGTGGTGATGATCTCGTCGGAAATGCCGGAACTGCTCGGCATGTGCGACCGCATCTACGTGATGAGCGAGGGCGCGCTGGTGGGCGAACTGGCGGCGGCGGACGCCAGCCAGGAGCGCATCATGTCGCTCATCGTCAACGACTAGGGAGAAGAGGATGGCTCTGGCCGAAGGCGTCAACAAGACGGGCGAGACGGGCTCCGCCAGGGGGATCGGCGCCTACCTCGCCTCGCACCTGCGCGAATACGGGCTGCTGCTGGCGTTGATCGTCGTCATGATCTTCTTCCAGATCGTGACCGACGGGACGCTGCTGCGCGCCGTCAACGTGACCAACCTGCTCTTGCAGAACAGCTACATCGTCATCATGGCGCTCGGCATGCTGATCGTCATCGTGGCCGGGCACATCGACCTGTCGGTGGGCTCGGTGATGGGCTTCATCGGCGCGCTGGCGGCGGTGATGATGGTCAACCACGGCTATTCCATGCCGGTGACCATCGTCGTGTGCCTGGTCGTCGGCGGGCTGATCGGCGCGGCGCAGGGCTACTGGGTGGCCTACTGGAAGATCCCCTCCTTCATCGTGACGCTGGCCGGCATGCTGGTCTTCCGAGGCCTGTCGCTGTGGCTGCTGGAGGGCCAGTCGGTCGGGCCGTTCCCGCGCGAGTTCCAGGTGATCGCCAACGGCTTCGTGCCCGACCTCTTCCCCGCCGGCTTCGGCGCGGCGCTGGCCGGCCTGTTCGACGTGCGGCAGGTGAACGTGCTGGCACTGGCGGCGGGCGTGGTGACGGCCGCGGCCGTGGTGTGGATGGGCATGACGCAGCGGGCGCGCAACCGCGCCTACGGCATCGAGGACGAGCCGATGGCCTTCTTCGCGGTGCGCAACGCCATCGTGGCGGCGGCGCTGGTCTTCATCACCTTCAAGCTCGCGACCTTCCGCGGCCTGCCCAACGTGCTGATCACGATGGGCGTGCTGACCATCATCTACGCCTTCGTCACGGCGAACACGGTGATCGGCCGGCGGGTCTACGCCCTCGGCGGCAACCAGAAGGCCGCCAAGCTGTCGGGCATCAACACCGAGCGCCTGTCCTTCTTCGCCTTCACCAACATGGGCGTGCTGGCTGCGGCCGCGGGCCTGGTCTTCGCCGCGCGGCTGAACACGGCGACGCCGAAGGCGGGCTTCGCGCTGGAGCTCGACGTGATCGCGGCGGTCTTCATCGGCGGCGCGTCGATGTCGGGCGGGGTGGGCACGATCATCGGCGCCGTCGTCGGCGCCTTCCTGATGGGCGTTCTGAACAACGGCATGTCGATCATGGGCATCGGCATCGACTACCAGCAGATGATCAAGGGCCTGGTGCTGCTGGCCGCGGTCATCTTCGACGTCTACAACAAGAACAAGGGCTGACGGCCATGCTGCTTTCCCAGATCAGGACTCCGGCGGGCGACCTCAGGGTGATCGCCCGCGAGGGCACCGAGGCCTTCGAGGTGCGCGAAGCGGCGAGCGTGCTGGCGCTGGCGCTCGACTGCGCCCGCGACGGCGAGACGATCGCCGACCGCATCGGCCGGCTGGGCTTCGGCCCGGCAGTCGACCTCGCCAAGGCCTACGAGGAGGGGCGGCTCACGTCGCCGATCCTGCATCCCGACCCCGCGCATCTGCACCTGACGGGAACCGGGCTGACGCATCTGGGCTCGGCGGCGACCCGCGACGCGATGCACCAGAAGACCATGAAGGCCGACGAGGCGACGCTGACGGATTCGATGCGGATGTTCCGCATGGGCGTCGAGGGCGGCAAGCCGGCGAACGGCAGGCCCGGCGTGCAGCCGGAATGGTTCTACAAGGGCAACGGCACGATGCTGGCCGCGCCGGGCGCGGCCCTCGCCTCCCCCGCCTTCGCCGACGACGGCGGCGAGGAGCCGGAGATCGCGGGCATCTACGTGATCGGCGCCGACGGGCAGCCGTTCCGGGTGGGCTTTGCGCTCGCCAACGAGTTTTCCGACCATGTGATGGAGCGGGTGAACTATCTCTACCTCGCCCATTCGAAGCTCCGGCCCGCCTCCTTCGGCCCGGAGATCCTGGTGGGCGAGCTGCCGCAGGACGTGCGCGGCACCTCGCGCATCCGCCGCGACGGCAGGGTCATCTTCGAGAAGCCGTTCCTGTCGGGCGAGGCGAACATGTCGCACACCATCGCCAATCTGGAGCACCACCACTTCAAGTACGGCGTGTTCCGCCAGCCGGGCGACGTGCACGTGCACATGTTCGGCACGGCGACGCTGTCGTTTGCCGACGGCATCCGCACCGAGCCGGGCGACGTCTTCGAGATCGAGGCGGCGCCCTTCGGCCTGCCGCTGCGCAATGCCTGGGCGGTGACGCCGAAGCCGGGCCGGGACGAGTTCGTGCGCGTGAGCGCCCTCTAAGGATTGGATCGACCGATGAGTTTCCGGAAGGCACCCTGGCCGCGCCGACTGCGCTCGCAGGAATGGTATGGCGGCGAGAGCCGCGACGCGATCTACCACCGCTCCTGGATGAAGAACCAGGGCCTGCCGGCCGACCTGTTCGACGGGCGGCCGGTGGTGGGCATCTGCAACACCTGGTCGGAGCTGACGCCGTGCAACGCGCATCTGCGCGACCTCGCCGAGCGGGTGAAGCACGGCATCTACGAGGCGGGCGGGCTGCCGGTGGAGTTTCCGGTGTTCTCGCCGGGCGAGCCGTCGCTGCGGCCGACGGCGATGATGTACCGCAACCTCTGCGCCATGGACGTGGAGGAGGCGCTGCGCGCCAATCCGCTCGACGGCGTGGTGCTGCTGGCCGGCTGCGACAAGACCACGCCGGCGCTGCTGATGGGGGCGGCCAGCGTCGACATCCCGGCGATCCTGGTCTCGGGCGGGCCGATGCTGAACGGCTGGTTCCGCGGCGAGCGGGTCGGCTCGGGCACGGCGCTGTGGCAGATGTCGGAGGACATCAAGGCCGGCAAGATGAGCCGCGCCGACTTCCTGGAGGCCGAGCAGTCGATGTCGCGCTCGCCGGGCTCCTGCAACACGATGGGCACCGCCTCGACGATGGCCTCGATGGCCGAGGCGCTGGGCATGGCGCTGTCGGGCAATGCGGCGATCCCGGCGGTGGATTCGCGGCGGCGGGTGATGGCCCACCTGACCGGGCGGCGCATCGTCGAGATGGTGAAGGACGACCTGAAGCCGTCGGACATCCTGACGCGCCAGGCCTTCGAGAACGCGATCCGGGCGAACGGCGCGATCGGCGGCTCGACCAATGCGGTGATCCACCTTCTGGCCATCGCCGGCCGCGTCGGCGTCGACCTGACGCTCGACGACTGGGACCGCTGCGGCCGCGACATCCCGACCATCGTCGACCTGATGCCGTCGGGGCGGTTCCTGATGGAGGAGTTCTTCTATGCCGGCGGGCTGCCGGTGGTGCTGAAGATGCTGCTCGACGGCGGCAAGCTGCACGGCGACGCGCTGACGGTCTCGGGCCAGACGATGGCGCAGGAGATCGCCGAGGTGCGCAACTGGAACGAGGAGGTGATCCGCCCGGTGGCACGCGCGCTGACGCAACAGGGCGGCATCGCCGTGCTGCGCGGCAACCTGGCGCCGAACGGCGCGGTGCTCAAGCCCTCGGCGGCGAGCCCGCACCTGATGCAGCATCGCGGGCGGGCGGTGGTGTTCGAGGACATCGACCACTACAAGGCGCGCATCGAGGACGAGAGCCTGGACATCGACGAGACCTGCGTGATGGTGCTGAAGAACTGCGGCCCGCGCGGCTATCCCGGCATGGCCGAGGTCGGCAACATGGGCCTGCCGCCGAAGGTGCTGAAGAAGGGCATCACCGACATGGTGCGGATCTCCGACGCGCGCATGTCGGGCACGGCCTACGGGACCGTGATCCTGCACACCTCGCCCGAGGCGGCGGTCGGCGGGCCGCTGGCGATCGTGCAGGACGGCGACATGATCGAGGTGGACGTGGCGGCGCGGCGCATCCATCTCGACGTGCCGGAAGAAACGATCCGTGCGCGGCTGGCCGCCTGGGCGCCGACGGTGAAGGAGCCCGGCAGCGGCTTTGCGCGGCTGTTCCACCTGCATGTCGGCGGCGCCGACACCGGGGCGGATTTCGACTTCCTGATCGGCGCGCGCGGCCACGAGGTGCCCCGTGAAAGCCACTGAAGCCACGAAGATCGCGATCGTCGGCCTGGGCAAGATCGCGCAGGACCAGCACATCCCCTCGATCGGCCGGCATCCGGGATTCTCGCTGTCGGCGATCGTGACGCGCGGGGCGGGTCTGCCCGGCTTCGACCATTTCACGCGGCTCGACGCCATGCTCGAGGCGCGGCCGGACGTGACGGCGGTGGCGCTGTGCGTGCCGCCGCAGGTGCGCTTCGGCATGGCCTGGGCAGCGCTTTCGGCCGGCCGCGACGTGCTTCTGGAGAAGCCGCCGGGGGCGACGGTGGCCGAGGTGCAGGCGCTGGCCGAGCTCGCCCGGGCGAAGGGCCGGACGCTGTTCGCCACCTGGCACTCGCGCTTCGCGCCGGGCGTGGCGCAGGCGAAGGCCTGGCTCGCCGGGCGGCGCGTGACCGGGGCGGCGATCGTCTGGCGCGAGGACGTGCGCCAATGGCATCCGGGCCAGGCCTGGATCTGGGACGCGGGCGGCATGGGCGTGTTCGACCCCGGCATCAACGCGCTGTCGATCCTGACCGAGATCATGCCGACGCCGGTGCACCTGACGTCGGCCGAACTGGAGTTCCCGGAGAACCGCGACACGCCGATCGCCGCGCGGCTTTCCTTCGCGGATGCGGCGGGAGCCACCGTGACGGCCGATTTCGACTGGCGCCAGACCGGGCCGCAGACCTGGGACATCGCCGTCGATACCGATGGCGGATCGCTGAAGCTGTCAGCCGGCGGGGCGAAGCTCGAAATCGACGGGCAGGCGGTCGACCAGCCGGCGGAAGCCGAGTATGACGGCATCTATGCCCGTTTCGCGCAGCTTCTCGCGGCGGGAGCGAGCGACGTGGACGCCTCCCCCCTGGTCCATGTCGCGGATGCCTTCATGCTGGGCCGGCGCATCGTGACGGATCCGTTCCACGACTAGCCTCCCCGGCCAGCCAGATACAGACGGAAAGGACGACCATGACCGACAGCTATCAGCCGAGCGGAAAGCACCTCATTGCGGGCGAATGGGTGGCGGGCGACGCGACGTTCTCGTCGCAGCCGGCCAGCGGCGCGCCGCATCGCTTCGCCGCCGGCACCGCCGCGCATGTCGACCGCGCGGCGAAGGCCGCGGAAGAGGCGTTCTGGAGCTACGGCTATGCCTCGCGCGCCGAGCGCGCCGCCTTCCTCAACGCGATTGCCGACGCGATCGAGGCGCGCGGGCCGCAGATCACGCAGATCGGTTCGGCCGAGACCGGGCTGCCGGCCGCACGGCTGGAGGGCGAGCGCGGCCGCACGGCGGGCCAGCTGCGGCTCTTCGCCGGCCACATCGAGAAGGGCGACTATCTCGACCGCCGCCACGACGCCGCCCTGCCCGACCGCAAGCCGGCGGCGCGGCCCGACATCCGCCTGGTGCAGCGCGCGCTCGGCCCCGTCGGCGTGTTCGGCGCCTCGAACTTCCCGCTCGCCTTCTCGACGGCGGGCGGCGACACGGCCTCGGCGCTGGCGGCCGGCTGCCCCGTCGTCGTGAAGGGCCATCCCGGCCATCCGGGCACGGCCGAGATCATCGCCGAGGCGATCCTCGAGGCGATCGAAAAATGCGGCGTGCATCCGGGCGTGTTCTCGCTGGTGCAGTCGAACAGCCGCGAGGCCGGCGAGGCGCTGGTGCAGCATCCGCTGATCAAGGCGATCGGCTTCACCGGCTCGCTGAAGGGCGGGCGGGCGCTGTTCGACCTCGCCTGCGCACGGCCCGAGCCGATCCCCTTCTTCGGCGAGCTCGGCTCGGTCAACCCGATGTTCCTGATGCCGCATGCGGTGAAGGCGCGCGGCGCCGAGATCGCCGCCGGCTGGGCCGGGTCGCTGACGATGGGGGTGGGCCAGTTCTGCACCAATCCCGGGCTCGGCGTGGTGATCGACGGGCCGGACGCCGACGCCTTCGAGGCGGCGGCAGCCGAGGCGATGGGCAAGGTCGCGGCGCAGACCATGTTGTCGGAGGGCATCGCCAGTGCCTTCCAGGCCGGCCAGTGCCGCATCCGCGACACCGACGGCGTGCGCGAACTGGTGGCGTCGAGCGTCGAAGGCCGCAATGTCGGGCCGTGGCTCTACGCCGTCCCGGGCGAGACCTTCCGCGCCAACCCGGCGCTGGCCGAAGAGGTGTTCGGGCCGCTCGGCGTTCTGGTGAAGGTGCGCGACGAGGCCGAGATGATGGCGGTGGCGCAGGGGCTCGACGGCCAGCTCACCTGCTCGCTGCAGCTCGACCCGGCCGACACGGCGCTGGCTTCGAGGCTCGTGCCGGTGCTGGAGCGCAAGGCCGGCCGGCTGCTCGCCAACGGCTTCCCGACGGGTGTGGAGGTGGTGGACTCGATGATGCATGGCGGGCCTTACCCGGCCAGCACCAACGTCTCGACGACCTCCGTCGGCACGCTCGCCATCCGCCGCTTCCTGCGGCCGGTGGCGTATCAGAACATGCCCGACGCGCTGTTGCCGGAGGATCTGCGGGGCTGACGCAAGGCAGTCGGCAGTCGGCAGTCGGGAGGAGGCTCCTGGGACGGCGCCTTTCCTCTCCCCCGGGCAGGGGGAGAGGTGGATCGGGCGAAGCCCGAGACGGTGAGGGGGTGCTTCCGGTGCTGCGTTCTCGGCCAGAGTCATCGGATGAGCCCGGCAATACGCAAGCCGTCGCACCGCATCCTCACACAGCTGCGCGGCGCGAGGCAGCACCCCCTCTCCGGCCCTGCGGGTGTCCAGCCGATAGAGGGGTGACATTCTGAACCGGATACATGGGTTACAGTTCTCCCCTTTCCGCAGAGCCCACCGCCGCATCCTCGCACCGCTGCGCGGCGCGAGGCAGCACCCCCTCACCGTCTCGGGCTTCGCCCGAGCCACCTCTCCCCCTGCCCGGGGGAGAGGACGGGCGTCGCGGCTTCCCTTCCGCCTTCGTCATCAACTCTGCTGCACCCGAGCATCTGCAGGCGGGCATCGAAGACCGCCCGCGCGGCCTCCCTCGCCAGCGTCATTCCGGGGCCGCGCAGCGGAACCCGGAATCCAGAGTGGTGACCGAGGCGGAAATGCGCGGCGTTCGTGCCCCCGTCCGGGCGCCGGCGCTCTGGATTCCGGGTTCCGCTGCGCGGCCCCGGAATGACGTGTCACGCGGGCCGGCCGCATCGGGACGGACGCCGAGGTTGAGGGGCTTGCCGCCGGAGCTTGCCGACGCAGCGGAACCCGGAATCCAGAGTGGTGACCGAGGCGGAAATGTCCGGCGTTCGTGCCCCCGTCCGGGCGCCGGCGCTCTGGATTCCGGGTTCCGCTGCGCGGCCCCGGAATGACGTGTCACGCGGGCCGGCCGCATCGGGACGGACGCCGAGGACGAGGGGCTTGCCGCCGGAGCTTGCCGGCGGAGCCGGGGCCGGCGGAGCTGCGGTGCCACCTCGGGGCTTCACTCCGGGTTGCAGCCGTCGTAACACGGGGGCGTGCAGTGCAGGGAGGTCGGCATGCTCGAACAGAACCAGATGACGGCGGGCGGCGCGATCTTCACGCGGCTGAAGGTGCTGGGCGTCGACTACGTGTTCGCCAATTCGGGCACGGATTTCCCGCCGATCATCGAGGGACTGGCGGAGGCGAAGGCGAGAGGGATCGACCTGCCGCAGGCGCTGGTGATCCCGCACGAGCACGCCGCGATGGGCATGGCGCATGGCTATTATCTGATCTCCGGCCGGCCGCAGGCGGTGATGCTGCACACCAATGTGGGGCTGTCGAACGGCGCGACCGGGGCGATCAACGCCGCCTGCGAGCACGTGCCGATGCTGATCATGTCGGGCCGCACGCCGATCACCGAGAAGGACCGCTTCGGCGCGCGCACCGTGCCGATCGGCTGGGGCCAGGAGATGCGCGACCAGACCGCGCTGGTGCGCGAGGCCTGCAAGTGGGACTACGAGCTGCGCTTTCCCGAGCAGATCGTGGAGCTGCTCGACCGGGCCGCGGCGATCGCCGAATCGACGCCGAAGGGCCCGGTCTACCTGTCGCTGCCGCGCGAGACGCTGTGCGAGACGCTGCCGGCGAGCGCGATCGAGGCGCCGCGCTCGATGGCGCCGGTGGCCGGCGCGCCGAACCCGGCCGCGGTGGCCATGGCCGCGGCGCTGCTGGCGAAGGCCGAGCGGCCGCTGGTGATCGCCCAGCGCGGCGCCGGCGACGCGGCGAGCTTTGCCGCCTTCGGCGCCTGGGCGGAGCGCTGGGGGATCGCCGTGTCGTCCTGGTGGGCGACGCATCTCGCCATCTCGACCGAGCATCCCTGCCATGTCGGCTGGGACCCGGGCGCGGCGCTGGCCGAGGCCGACGTGGTGGTGATCCTGGACAGCCTGGCGCCGTGGTGGCCGGACCGCCACGAACTGCGCGACGACGCCAAGGTGATCAACATCGGCCCCGACCCGCTGTTCAGCCGGTTTCCGGTGCGCAACTTCCGCTCCGACGTGACGATCGCCGGCGAGAGCGCGCTGACGCTGCCGGCGCTGTTTGCCGCCATGGAGGCCCTGCCCCGCGACGAGGCGGCGATTTCGGCGCGGCTGGCGCGGCTGACGGAGACGTCGGGCCGCACGCGGCGGGCGCTGCGCGAGAAGGCGGCGGAGACGGCGCGCGGCATCACCAAGCACTATGTGAGCCTCTGCCTCGGCCAGGCGCTGGAGGGCATCCGCTCCAGCGTGTTCTCCGAGCTCGGCGCGCAGCTCGGCGTGATCAGCCGCACGGAGCGCAATTCCTGGTTCCAGGAGCCGCATTCGGGCGGGCTCGGCTGGAGCTTTCCCTGCGCCATGGGGGCGCAGCTCGCCGACCCCGACCGGGTCTGCGTGGCGGTGATGGGCGACGGCTCCTACATGTTCGCCAACCCGACCGCCTGCCACCAGATCGCCGAGGCGCTGGCGCTGCCGGTGCTGGTGATCATCGTCAACAACGAGGAATGGGGCGCGGTGCGCGCCTCGGTGGCCGGGCTCTATCCGAACGGCTACGCCTCGCGCGCCAACGAGATGCCGCTGACGGCGCTGAAGCCCTCGCCGAGCTTCACGCGGACGGCCGAGGCGAGCCGCTGCTGGAGCCGGCGGGTGACCGATCCGGCCGACCTGCCAGGCGCCATCGCCGGCGCGCTGAACGTCGTGCGCTTCCAGAAGCGGCCGGCGCTGCTGGACGTGGCGGTGTTGCCGGACTAGCCTTCGCGGCCGCCGCGGGCTATCTGCTTGCGGTCGAGGGCGCGCGCCCGGCCGCGACCTCGCCAGACCCCACGCCTTCGAGCCCGCAGCCATGACGCCACGCCTCCTGATCGTCCTGCCCCTCCTCGCGCTTGCCGGCTGCACCGGCGTCGCGCCGGTGCTCGACGAGGAGGTGGTGTCGTCGATGGATTTCGACGGCACGCCCTGCGCGGACCTGGTCGCCTGGCGCGACGCGCTCGCGGCCTCGCACGGGCTGCCCAGCGACACCACCCCGCTGGTTCCGGGCCGCCGGCCTTTCTATGCGCCGCCCGGCACGGGCACGATGGTGCCGGACATGCGCACGCCCTGGACGCGCGACCGCAGCCGCGCGATCGGCGAGATCAAGGCGATGGACGGCTCGATCGAGCGCCGGCAGTGCCGCGGGGCGTGAGGGTCCCGAACGGAAAGCGACGAAGCGGGTTGATCGACAACCGGGAATGGTATAGAACATACCATGAACGAATGGAGGCGACCATGCGAACCACCGGCAAGCTCGACTACATCGAGATGCCCGCCCGGGGCGGCACGCTGGACGGCGTGAAATCCTTCTATGCGGCGGCCTTCGGCTGGACCTTCACCGATTACGGGCCGACCTATTCGGCCTTTTCGGAGGGGCTCGACGGCGGCTTCGACGCCGACCAGGCGGCCGTTTCGAAGCCCCTGCCGGTGCTCTATTCCGACGCGATCGAGGAGACGCTGGTGCAGGTGCAGGCCGCAGGCGGGACGATCCTGCGCGAGATCTTCGACTTCCCGGGCGGCCGGCGCTTCCACTTCGCCGACCCGGCCGGCAACGAACTGGCGGTGTGGGGACCGGCTCGCGGATGACGGCGGCGCGGTTCGGCACGGCTCCGCCCGGCAGGATGGCGGTCCGGGGACCGGCGGCGGGGAACTGATCAGGACCGTCCGGCGAGAACCCGGCGCAGGCGGCCGGTGGCGAGGCCGACGTCGGGCTCCTTCTGGATCGCGGTGAGGTGGCGCAGGCGGAAGCCGTCGTCGGGCTTGAGGCTGCCTTCGCCGAGGAGCGCGCGCGCCTCCTCGCGCAGGCCGTCGAAGATGCCCGGCGCGGCGATCGTGCCTTCGTCGCGGTGCTGGTCGATGCGGACGACGAGATCCGGCACGGCCTTCATCCAGGCGAAGCGCGGCTCGCCGATGAGCGCGAAGAGCCGCGTGTAGGGGCTGTCATAGGCCGGATCGCCGCCGATCTCGGCCTGCAGCAGCGCCCGGTGGAAGGCCTGGAGCGCCAGCGAGAGTTCGGCGGCGCGGGCGGAATGGTCGTCGGTCATGGCGGTCTCCGATGGCAAGCGTGTGGTCGACGACGATGGAGGATTGGGCGACCACCGTAAAGAAGGCGACGGGCCTGCAGCGCAGCGGAAAAGCAGGGACGGCGCCGGCGGCGGCATCCGCCCCTCCCCTTCGTCATCCCGGAACGCGTCGTCGAGCGCAGCGAGACGGTGCGTATCCGGGACCCATTCCTCGACGGTGGCCGTCGGTGGGGCGGCGGCATTGGCGGTCCGTCCTCCACCCCACGCAGTGGGGGCGGAGGTGGCGTCGCGAAGCGACGACGGAGGGGGGGAACGACGCTGGTGGATGCGGCGACGATGGTGACGGCGGCCACGACCGTGGATCGGCGCTGGCGGAGGGACGGCGCCGGCTGTCGGCGGCCTCGTCGTGCACCGGATCGCGGGGATGCGCGGCGAGGCATGGATCCCGGATACGCCGTCCTGCGCTGCGCTCGGACGCCGTTCCGGGATGACCCGGGGTGAGGGATGGCCAGGCATGGCCGCGACGGGTCCGGCCCGGGGCAGCGGGCTCCCCCTCCGCCTCGCTGCGCTCGGCACCACCCCCCTCTGCGTGGGGTTGGAGGATGGGCGGCGGTGCTGGCGGTCCGTCCTCCACCCCACGCAGCGGGGGCGGAGGTGGCGTCGCGAAGCGACGACGGAGGGGGGCGCGACGCTGGTGGATGCGGCGACGATGGTGACGACGGCCACGACCGTGGAGCGGCGCTGGCGGCGGGACGGCGCCGGCGGTCGGCGGCGCGGACCTCGTCGTGGACCGGATCGCGGGCATGGACGGCGAGGCATGGACGGCGAGGCATGGACGGCGAGGCATGGATCCCGGATACGCCGTCCTGCGCTGCGCTCGGACGCCGTTCCGGGATGACCCGGGGTGAGGGATGGCCAGGCATGGCCGCGACGGGTCCGGCCCGGGGCAGCGGGCTCCCCCCTCCGCCTCGCTGCGCTCGGCACCACCCCCCCACTGCGTGGGGTTGGAGGATGGGCGGCGGTGCTGGCGGTCCGTCCTCCACCCCACGCAGCGGGGGCGGAGGTGGCGTCGCGAAGCGGCGACGGAGGGGGGGTGCGACGCTGGTGGATGCGGCGACGATCGTGACGGCGGCCACGACCGTGGAGCGGCGCTGGCGGAGGGACCGCGCCGGCGGTCGGCGGCGCGGGCCTCGTCGTGGACCGGATCGCGGGGCATGGACGGCGAGGCATGGATCCCGGATACGGCGTCCTGCGCTGCGCTCGGACGCCGTTCCGGGATGACGAAGGTGAAGGGGTGGGGACGCGCGAGGCACGGCCGCGACGGGTCCGGCTCGGGGCGGCGGGATCCCCCCCTCCGCCTCGCTGCGCTCGGCACCTCCCCCCCACTGCGTGGGGTTGGAGGATGGGCGGCGGTACTGGCGGTTCGTCCTCCACCCCACGCAGTGGGGGCGGAGGTGGCGTCGCGAAGCGACGACGGAGGGGGGGGCGCGACGCTGGTGGATGCGGCGACGATGGTGACGGCGGACACGACCGTGGAGCGGCGCTGGCGGAGGGACGGCGCCGGCGGTCGGCGGCGCGGACCTCGTCGTGGACCGGATCGCGGGCATGGACGGCGAGGCATGGATCCCGGATACGCCGTCCTGCGCTGCGCTCGGACGCCGTTCCGGGATGACCCGGGGTGAGGGATGGCCAGGCATGGCCGCGACGGGTCCGGCCCGGGGCAGCGGGCTCCCCCTCCGCCTCGCTGCGCTCGGCACCACCCCCCCACTGCGTGGGGTTGGAGGATGGGCGGCGGTGCTGGCGGTCCGTCCTCCACCCCACGAAGTGGGGGCGGAGGTGGCGTCGCGAAGCGACGACGGAGGGGGGGCGCGACGCTGGTGGATGCGGCGACGATCGTGACGGCGGCCACGACCGTGGAGCGGCGCTGGCGGAGGGACGGCGCCGGCGGTCGGCGGCGCGGGCCTCGTCGTGGACCGGATCGCGGGGATGGGCGGCGAGGCATGGATCCCGGATACGGCGGCCTGCGCTGCGCTTGGACGCCGTTCCGGGATGACCCGGGGTGAGGGATGGCCAGGCATGGCCGCGACGGGTCCGGCCCGGGGCAGCGGGGTCCCCCCCTCCGCCTCGCTTCGCTCGGCACCTCCTGTACCCTTTCTCCTGCGGTTTCTGGATGCACGCCGTGGGTCGCGCGACGTGAAGCGGAGCGGAACGGAGCGTGACCCACGGGCGACGGCCCGAATCGGCGTAGCTTTCCCGAACCGAGCCGATCCGTCGGGAGCGACCAATCACCTCCTGTGGCCCGACCACCTGGGGGGGACGCGTGCCCCGACGGATTGGCCGTGATCGACGCCCCGTGGGGAGTCCGCGCCGGACCTTCGGATCATCGTCCGAGCGCCAGTACAGGGATCGGCGAAGGTCGCGGTGGCTCGCATGCTCGAAGGGAGAAAGGACATGACCGATCAGAAACAGTGGTATGCCGGCGTCGACTGGGCGTCGCAGAGCCATCATGTGTTCCTCACGGACGGTGATGGCCGGAGAATCGGCGAAAGGGTCTTCAGGCACGGCGGCGAAGGCCTCGCCGAGATGGCGGCCTGGCTGACGTCGACCAGCGGTGCGCCCGAGGCGGGCCGGATCCGGGTCGCGATCGAGGTGCCGCATGGCCCCGTGGTCGAAACGCTGGTCGAGCGCGGCTTCGCGGTGCACGCCATCAATCCCAAGCAGATGGATCGCTTCCGCGACCGCTTCACCCTCGCCGGCGCCAAGGACGACAGCCGCGACGCGGAAGTGATGGCCTCGGCCCTGCGAACCGATGCCCGGTGCTTCCGGCCGCTCGCGGCCGCCGATCCCGTCGTCGTCGAACTGCGCGAGTGGTCGCGCATGGCCGAGGGTCTCGGTGCCGAGCGCAGCCGGCTGACGAACCGCATGCGCGAGCAGCTCTGGCGCTACTTTCCGGCGCTGCTCGAGCTCGAAGACGATCTCGGCGCCGCGTGGCTGCTCGATCTGTGGGAGACCGCGCCGACGCCGGCCAAGGCCGCGCGCATCCGCGAGGCGACGATCGCCGGGCTTCTCAAGCGCCATCGCATCCGCCGCTTCGATGCCGCCCATGTGCTCGCCGCGCTGCGCAAGCCGCCCCTCGCGGTCGCCGCCGGGACGACCGAGGCCGCCAGCGCCCACATCGACATGCTCGTTGCGCGCATCCGCCTGGTGAACCGGCAGCTCAGGCAGGCCCACCATCAGCTCGATGCCCTGACCGCCCGCCTCATCCCCGCCGAGGAGACCGAGCCGGGGCAGGTGAAGCAGCATGACGTGGAGATCCTCGCATCCTTGCCGGGAGTGGGAAGGATCGTCCTCGCCACGCTGCTTGCAGAAGCCTTCGATGCCCTGCAGCGACGCGACTACGCCGCCTTGCGCAGTCTGACAGGAGTGGCGCCGGTCACCAAGCGGTCGGGCAAGAGTTGCATCGTCATCCGACGACAAGCCTGCCACGACCGGCTCGCCAATGCCGTGTACCACTGGGCGCGCGTCGCCATCCAGCACGACCTCAACAGCCGTTCGAAGTATACCGCCCTTCGAAGCCGAGGTCACAGCCACGGACGCGCCCTGCGCTCCGTCGCCGACCGCCTCCTCAACGTCGCCTGCGCCATGCTGAAGGCCGGAACCACCTTCGACCCATCCCGGGCGACCCAGAAAACCCCTTGCTAGACGGTGGGGAGTCCCCCCCACTGCGTGGGGTTGGAGGATGGGCGGCGGTGCTGGCGGCGGGGGCCGGGTTCAGACGGCTTCGCGGATGCGCTCGGCGGTCTGGAGGTCGACGGAGACGAGCTGGCTGACGCCCTGTTCGGCCATGGTGACGCCGAAGAGGCGGTCCATGCGGGCCATGGTGATCGGGTTGTGGGTGATGATGACGAAGCGGGTCTGCGTCGTGCGAGCCATCTCGTCCATGAGGTTGCAGAAGCGCTCGACATTGTGGTCGTCGAGCGGCGCGTCGACCTCGTCGAGCACGCAGATCGGTGCCGGATTGGTGAGGAAGACGGCGAAGATCAGCGCCATGGCGGTGAGCGCCTGCTCGCCGCCGGAGAGCAGCGTCATGGTCTGCGGCTTCTTGCCCGGCGGCCGGGCGAGGATCTCGAGGCCGGCCTCGAGCGGATCGTCGGATTCGACGAGCTGGAGCTCGGCCCTGCCGCCGCCGAAGAGATGGGTGAAGAGGCGCCGGAACTGGCCGTCGACGACGTCGAAGGCGGCCAGCAGCCGCTCGCGGCCCTCGCGGTTGAGGCTCTGGATCGCCTGGCGCAGCGTCCGGATGGCCTCGACGACGTCGCCGCGCTCCGACACGATCAGGTCGAGCCGGCCGGAGAGCTCGCGCTGCTCCTCCTCGGCGCGCAGGTTGACGGCGCCGAGCCGCTCGCGCTCGATGCGCAGACGGTCGACGCGGCGCTCGACCTCGGCCAGGTCGGGCGCGGGATCGCCGGGCTGCAGGCCGGTCTGGCGGATGACGAGGTTCGGCGCGACGCCGAGCGTCTCGGCGATGCGCCCCTCGGCCTCGCGGCGGCGGTCGTCGGCGGCCGCCAGA
This sequence comes from Aquibium microcysteis, assembly GCF_014495845.1. NCBI lineage: Bacteria > Pseudomonadati > Pseudomonadota > Alphaproteobacteria > Hyphomicrobiales > Phyllobacteriaceae > Aquibium > Aquibium microcysteis. Next base: position 5,626,758 of record NZ_CP061080.1, on the reverse strand, counting down.
CGCTCCTCGGCGCGGGCGCGGGCCTCGCGCGCCGAGGACAGGGCCTGGATCGCGGCGGTGGCGGCCTTGTCGAGCGCGGCCTGCGCGGCCTCGGCCGCGGCCAGCCGGTCGGCCGCCTCCCGGCGCTTCTTCTCGGCGGCCGACAGTTCGGCCAGAAGCGCGCGGCGGCGGTCGGCGAGGTCGTCCGGCGCCTCGGCCATGGCCGCGCGCTCCGCCGCCGCCTCGGCCCGGCGGCCGGCCAGCGCGGCGATCTGGCGGTCGGCATTGGAGGCACGGGCGGTCCAGCGCTCGCGCTCGGCGGCGATGGCCGCCAGCCGTGCGCGGCGCGCCTCGGCCTCGCGCCGCGATCCGTCGAGCGCCGCGCGGGCGTCGGCGACGGCGGCGCGATCGCGGGCCACGGCGCCGGACCGCGCCTCGAAGACGGACTGCAGCGCGCGCGGATCGGGCGCGGCGGCGAAGGCAGCCTCGGCCTGCGCCAGAAGGCGGGCGGCCTCGTCGCGGCCCTCGCTGACGCGGGCGAGCGCCTCGGCGAGCGCGGCGCGGCGGGCAGCGATCTCGCCGGCCGCGCGTTCGGCACGGGCAAGCTCCTCGCGCGCCTCGCCGAGGCCACGCTGGCTCGTCCGCCAGGCCTCGCGCGCGGCCTTCTCGGCCTCGACCGCGGCGCGCAGCGACGCCTCCGCCTCGGCCAGCCCGGTCTCGGCCTGGCGCAGGCGGCCGGCCGCGGCGACGGCCTCCCCCTCCAGCTCGGCGAGCCGGTTCTTCTGCGCGAGCCGCTGCGCGGCGGCGGTGGGCGCGTCGGCGCCGGCCACGAAGCCGTCCCAGCGCCAGACCGCGCCGTCGCGGCTGACGAGACGCTGGCCGGGCGCAAGCAGCGGCTGCAGGCGGGGACCGTCGGCCTTTTCGACGATGCCGATCTGCGACAGCCGGCGGGCGAGCGCCTGCGGCGCCTCGACATGCGCGGCGAGCGGTTCGGCGCCCTCGGGCAGGGCCGGATCGGCGGGCCCTGCCTGCGCCCCGCCCCAGTGGGCCGGAGCCTGGCGATCGAGCGGCGCGTCGAGATCCTCGCCGATGGCGGCACCCAGCGCCGTCTCGTAGCCGCGCGCGACCCTGATCGCTTCCAGCGCGGCCGGAAAGCGGCCCGGGCCGCCGGCGCCGAGCACCCTCGCCAGCGTGCGGGCCTCGGTGTCGACGCGCTGCAGGGCGGCACGCGCCTCCTGCACGGCCGGGCGCAGCGACGCCTCGCGGGCGCGCGCGGCGGCCACCGCCTTCTCGGCGGCGACGGCGGCGGCCTCGGCGGCGGCGGCGCGCGCGGCGGCCTCGTCGGCGAGCCGCTTCCGGTCGGCCGGATCCGGCAGCGCGGCGAGGCGCGCCACGATCTGCTCGGCCTCGCGCGCGGCGTCGGCCAGCTGGCGGTCGAGCCTGCCCTTGCGGTCGGCATGCTCGCGCATCGACCGTTCGAGCTGCATTCGCTCGGCGGCGGCCTCGGCCCGCCCGGCGGTGACCTCCGCCAGCGCGGCCTCGCTTTCGGCGAGCCGGACGGTCGCCGCCTCGAGGGCCCGGCCCGCGGCCGCCTCGCGCTCGCCGGAACCGGCGTCGGCGCGCGCCAGCGCCGCCCCCTCGGCATCGAGGCGCGCCAGCGCCTCGGCATCGTCGCGCACCATCTGCTCCTCGCGGGCGATGTCGGCGTCAAGCTGGACGAGGCGCTTCTCCAGTTCGTCGGCCCGGGCGCGCAGGCGCTGCGCCTCCTCGTCGAGCTGGGTGCGGGCGATGCCCAGGCGCTGCAGCACGGCCGCCGCCGCCGCCGCCGCCTCGCGCAGCTCGGGCAGCTTCATGGCGCCGACGCCCTGGTCCCTGGCGGCGGCCATCTGCGCCTGCGCCTGCGCGGCGACGACGGCTGTGGCGGCGGTGAGCGCCTGCCCGGCCTCCGCCTCCTGCGCCTTCGCCTGCGTCCAGCGCAGATGCAGCAGCGTGGCCTCCGCCTGGCGGATGTCGGCCGAGAGCGCGCGGAAGCGCGTGGCCTGGCGGGCCTGGCGCTTCAGGCTCTCGATCCTGCTCTCGAGTTCGCCGGTGACGTCGTCCAGCCGTTCGAGGTTCTGTTCGGCGGCGCGCAGGCGCAGCTCCGCCTCGTGGCGGCGGGTGTGGAGGCCGGAAATGCCCGCCGCCTCCTCCAGCAGCGCGCGGCGGGCCTGGGGCCTGGCCTGGATCAGCTCGCCGATGCGGCCCTGCCCGACCATCGAGGGCGAGCGGGCACCGGTCGACTGGTCGGCGAAGAGCAGCTGGACGTCGCGCGCCCGGGCCTCACGGCCGTTGATGCGGTAGACGGAGCCCGCCTCGCGCTCGATGCGGCGCGACACCTGCAGCTCGTCGGCATCGTTCCAGCCGGGCGGCGCGGTGCGGCCGGAATTGTCGAGGAAGAGCGTGACCTCGGCGGTGTTGCGGGCGGGCCTGGTGCCGGAGCCGGAGAAGATGACGTCGTCCATGCCGGACGCGCGCATGTTCTTGTAGGAGTTCTCGCCCATGACCCAGCGCAGGGCCTCGACGAGGTTGGACTTGCCGCAGCCGTTCGGGCCGACGACGCCGGTGAGCCCGCCCTCGATGACGAAGTCGGCCGGCTCGACGAAGGACTTGAAGCCGAGGAGGCGCAGGCGCGAGAAGCGCATCAGGACGCTCCCCGCAGGACGGGCGGCACGGCGATGCCGCGCCGGCCGGTCGGGGCAGGATCAGAGCAGAGGGTCAATGATGGCCGAGAACTCGCCAATCGACATGGCCCCCGCATATTTCTTTCCGCCGATGAAGAAGGTCGGTGTCGCGTCGACGCCGAATTCCTTCTCGCCGCGATCCTTCACCGCCCTGACATCCATCAGAAGCTTCTGGTCGGTCAAGCAGGCCTCGAAGGACTCCTGTGAAAAACCGGCCAGACGGGCGATCTGCAGCAGCGCGGCGCGCGCGTCCTGGACGCGGACCCAGGATTCCTGCTGCCGGAACAGCACGTCGACCATGGCGAAATACTTGTCCTGCGAGCAGCGGGCCAGCATGAAGCCGGCCTCCGCGCGCGGATCGAAGGGGAACTCGCGCATGATGAGCTTCACCTTGCCGGTGTCGATGTATTTCGACTTCAGCTCCGGGAAGGTGGTGGTGTGGAAGGCGGCGCAGTGGCCGCAGGTCATCGAGGCATATTCGACGATGGTGACGGGCGCACCGGCCTCGCCGTAGACCTTCTCGGGCAGCGGACCCGGGGCCAGCAGCTTTTCCATGTCGACCGTCCCGCGTGAATCGGGCGCGGCCTCCGTGGCGCCGGTCGTGGTGCTGTCGGACTGCGCCTGCGCCGGCCCGGCCGCGTCGCTGCAGGAGGCCAGCAGAGCGGCCGCAGGCAGGAGCGCCAGCGATCCGACGATCTGACGACGCGAAACCTTGTGTATCATTCGAATCACCCAGTGCGATCAGGACAATGTGACGACGGCCAGTGAAGGACGACAGTGCGCGCTATTTATGGCAGACGCGGCGTCGATCACAGCCCCCTTTTTCACGCCGGGATCACGAAGGCGCGACGACCGGGCGCGTCGGGCTCAGCGCCTGGAGCCGATGACGGAGCGGCCCAGCCGTTCGAGCGCGGCCCGCAGGCCGTCGTCCTCGATCTTTCCCACCGTGCCGGCGAGCTGCGTCGCTTCCTCGGGGCGCAGCGGCCGCGGCGGGCGGGGCACGTTGGCCTGCGGGACCGTCACCGGCTTCTGGACGATCCTGATGCGGCCGATGGCCTGGAAGCCGAGGAAGGCGTTGACGCGGGCGATGATCTCGCCGGTCTCGTGCTGGAGACGCAGCGCCATGGCGCCCTCGCAGGCGATGATCAGCGTGGCCGGCTCGAAGGGATCGTCCTCGGTCATGCGGCGCGGCCAGGCGATGCGCTCGGGACGGGTGGCGCCGGCGAGCCGCGTGCCGACGATCTCCTCCCAGGACTGGACGAGGCCGACCGTCATGCCGGCGCGCTTGCGCAGGACGGGATCGAGCAGCGCGGTGGCGAGGTCGCTGACGTGCACGGCGCCGGCCCGGCCGGGCTTTGCTGTCATCTGTGGCGTTTCCTCATGGCCGACGGGTCTGCTATGGCCGGGGACGAGCCGCCGCCAGGAGCGCATGATAGCGCATGAATGCCCGCACGATAAGGACGAAGGACGACGGGCCGGCGATCGCCGCCGCGCTGCTCGACTGGTACGACCGGCATCACCGGCGGCTGCCCTGGCGCATCGGCCCGGCCGAGGCCCGCGCGGGCGCACGCCCCGACCCCTACCGGGTGTGGCTATCGGAGATCATGCTGCAGCAGACGACGGTGCAGGCGGTAAAACCCTATTTCGAGACCTTCACCCGGCGCTGGCCGACGGTGGCGGCGCTGGCGGCGGCCCCCGCCGAGGACATCCTGAAGGCCTGGGCCGGGCTCGGCTATTACTCGCGTGCACGCAACCTGAAGACATGCGCCGAAATGGTGGCGGAGCGGCATGGCGGGCGGTTTCCGGACGATCTGGACGGGCTGAAGGCGCTGCCCGGCATCGGCGACTACACGGCCGCCGCCATCGCCGCGATCGCGTTCTCCCGGCCGGCGGCGGTGGTGGACGGCAATGTCGAGCGGGTGATGACGCGGCTCGCCGCCATCGCCACCCCGCTGCCGGCCGCCAAGCCGCAGATCAAGGCGCTGGTGCAGGAGCTTCTGCCCCCCGACCGGCCGGGCGACTTCGCGCAGGCGACGATGGATCTCGGCGCCACGATCTGCACGCCGAAGCGGCCGGCCTGCCCGCTCTGCCCGATCAACGACGGCTGCGCGGCGTTTCGCGCGGGCACGCAGGAGCAGTTTCCGGTCAAGGCGCCGAAGGCGGAAAAGCCGGTGCGGCAGGGCGCGGCCTTCGTGGCGGAGAACAGCCGCGGCGCGGTGCTGCTGCGCCGGCGGCCGGACAAGGGCCTTCTCGGCGGCATGAGCGAGCCGCCGACCAGCGCCTGGACGGCGCGGGTGGACGGCGCGGCCGGGACCGGTGCGGCGCCCTTTTCGGCCGACTGGCGGCCGGCGGGCACGGTGACGCACGTCTTCACCCATTTCGAGCTCAGGCTTTCCGTCTACCACGCCCGCACCGACCGCGCCGCGCCCGCCGGCGCCTGGTGGTCGGCGCGCGCGGAACTGCCCGGCGAGGCGCTGCCGACCGTCATGAAGAAGGCCATCGAGACCGCCATACCGGGCGCGACCGGCAAGCCGGCCGCCCGGCGTCCCACGAGGAGTGAAGCATGACCGCGATCCGCCACATCGTCTTCGACATCGGCAAGGTGCTGATCCACTACGATCCGGACCTGCCGTTCAAGCGCATCATCCCCGACGCGGCGCGCCGGCGCCGGTTCTTCGAGACGGTCTGCACGCATGACTGGAACCTGGAGCAGGACCGCGGCCGCAGCTGGGCCGAGGCCGAAGCGCTGCTGATCGCCAGCCACCCGCACGAGGAAGACAACATCCGCGCCTTCCGGAAATCCTGGCACGAGATGGTGCCGCACGCCTATGACGACACGGTGGCGATCATGACCGGGCTGATCGACGCCGGGCACGACGTGACCATGCTCACCAACTTCGCCGCCGACACCTTCGCCGAGGCCCGCCAGCGCTTCGACTTCCTCAACCGCCCGCGCGGCGTGACGGTGTCGGGCGAGATCGGCCTGATCAAGCCGGACAGGGCGATCTACGACCGCCACGCGCGCGATTTCGGCCTCGACCCGGCGGCGAGCCTGTTCATCGACGACAGCGCCAAGAACGTGGACAGCGCCCGGGCGGCGGGCTGGCAGGCGGTGCTGTTCGAGGGGGCGGGGAAATTGCGGGCGGATTTGCGGGGGATGGGGGTGGGGGGGGTAGGATGAGTCAGGCGGCGCGGATCGCGCATGACCGCGTTGCGGACGTCCGCCAAGTCGCTGAATTTCTACCAAAATCCGACATTAGTTTCATTAAGCGGTATCCGTTCGGAATGACTTCCCTCGGGAACGCAAGCGGAAGATGCCGCTCTGGCAGTACTATTGTGAGTGCGGATCGGCAGTGACAGGCGCCATAGGCGCACCAAGAACGCTAACGCCAAGCCAAAAAAGTTCGCTGATAGCGAACTTTTTTCTTGCACCCTCGCGTGTTCCAAGCTATTTTGGGTTATCGATAGCTGAAGGGGATAGTCATCACTCGCTGGGGCCTTGAGAGAGGCCTCGTGGAAGGTCGATAGCCTTCTAAACTCCGGCCGGCAGGTGCGCGTTACGGCGTGCATGGCGGCGCGGGCGTGCCCCGATGGCGGGGCACGCCCGTACAGGCAGGGTTTACCGTTCTCGCCCCTCTTTCCAAACCGCGATGGCGCCCCAGCGATCCTGCTGGGGTGGTGTTGGAAAGGAGAATGCGATGGAAACATCGAAAAATGTCGATCGAGAACGGCGACGGACCAAACCTAAACGGAAGAAGTGGGCTCAAATCCTGCTTCGTCCGCAAACGGTAACATTACTGGTTTCAATAGGAAAGATCGCGGCTTACGTGTTGTGGCTGATCTACCTGATCATCGGTAAGTATAGGGAGTAGTCCGTCGCCCTGCTTTGTATTTTAGAAAGGACGCTGCAATGTTGAATGAAGCTCTTCGTCTGATACGTGTTTATCATGACATGAAGCAGAACGAAGCGGCGGAGAAGCTCGGCATCTCGAAATCGTACCTGTCGGAGATTGAGAAGGGTCATAAAGAACCTTCACTTGAACTGATAAGGAAATACGAAAACACGTTCGACATACCTGCATCATCAATCATGTTCTTTTCAGAGAATATGGGAAAATCGCACGTGAGAGAGAGAGCTAGGACTTTCGTTGCCTCTAAAATCATCAGCTTGATGACGTTTTTAGAGGATAAGGCGGAGAGGGCGCATGCCGACTGATCGCAAGCGCTACGCACTCGATCAATCACCGTTCTATAAATTGAGAAACCGCAGGCGGCTGGCCGAGCTCTTGGGCGTGTCTCCGGCAGAGTTACGCGCACTCTGCGAACAGACCGACTCCCTCTATTCCGAGTTCGACGTTCCGAAGAAAACCGGGGGCGTGCGTGGCGTCGAAAACCCGCGTCGGCAGCTTAAGATGGCGCAAGCAAATATCGCTCGCTTACTTGGGCGCATTGCTCCCCCGGATTACCTTTTCTGCCCGGTGAAAGGGAGATGCTATGTCACGAACGCTGCGCAGCATCGAGGACAGCGCGTCGTCCGTTGTCTCGACGTGCGTAAGTATTTCCCTAGCACGTCATCGCGCCGCGTTTTCTGGTTTTTTCGGACAGTCATGCGCTGCGAAATCGACATCGCTGCGGTCCTAGCGCGACTTGCGTGCTACCAGGGTCACCTGCCTACGGGCAGCCCCCTTAGCCCAATCATGGCGTATTTCGCTCACTACGATGTTTGGGAGGCTATCGCCGGCATCTGTAAAAAGTACGGATACCGCCTAACAGTTTACATCGACGACGTTACGATTTCCGGCAGGTCGCTCTCGCCGCAAGTTATTTGGCGGATAAAGCGCGAAATCCATAGATCTGGCTTGCGCTATCATAAAGAAAAACACTTCGTTGACAGACCAGCCGAAATCACCGGTGTCATAGTCGATGGCGATCGCCTGCTCGTACCCAACCGTCAGCTAAAGAAAGTCCACCAGGCGCGACAGTCGCTAAGGGCGCAAATCTCACCCGATGCGGAAAAGAAGCTCCGAGAGCAATTGCTCGGCCTCCAAGGCCAGGTCGCGCAAATCGCTTCGGTGAAGTGATGATCTGGGTAGGGCGCACGTTGCCGCCGAAAACCTTCGGCACCTGAACGAGCGCTTTTTGTGCCCAGCCAGCCAGAAGCCGCCATTCCGCCTTTCCACCCCCTAACAGACACCCAACCCCAACATCGCGGCCCTCGGGGCCGGCCGTCGCGTTCCGCAGATCAGGCGATCGGACGTGCTTCGATCGACCGCGGTATCGCGTCCCCCTCAGCGCCGTTCGACGGCCGTGAGCAGGGTGTCGAGCAGGGCGTGGAGTCTCGGCTCCATGTCGAGGCCGGCGACGGCCGCCTGCTCCATTTGGGCGGGGTGGACGAAGACGGTGACCGCACGCAGGCGACGCCGGCGGCGGCGGCGAGGTCGGGGATGCGGAAATCGCCGCGGGCGGTCCCGTCCGCCAGCACCTGACGCACGAGGCCGATCATGGCCCGCGCATGGGCGGCGACGAGATCCCGGCGTTCGGACAGGATGCGGCGATAGTGGCCATGGAACTCGGGATCGTCGCCGAGCCTGGCGCGCTTGCGGCGGTGGAGCGCGAGGACGAGACCGCGCAGCCGCTCCGGCGCGGGGCCATCGGCCTTCGCGAAGCGCGATGCCAGATCGGCTTCCTCGGCCATCGTGCGGCGCGGGCGTCGGGCGAGAACCGATCGATCCGTGAGGAACGATTGCTCAAGCGTCGCCTGGGGCGCGCGATCTGCATCGGCTCTCGGCCGATGCCGGGCTGCCGGCCGGACGCGACGATTTCATCCGGAATGTTCGCGCGACCTTCCGCGTCGTCATGCCTGCGCTTGTCCCGAGACTCCGCCCCCGGCGCGCATCTGGAAGTAGCGATATCGCGCAAGGCGCCGGGAGGGCCACCCTTCGGGGGACGGCAGATCCTCGGGACAAGCCCCATACGCGCTAACATAGCGTTGACGGTGCATTCGGCGCGTGATTCGTTTGGCGCATGAATGATTCGCTGCACGCCATGAATTGGGACGAGCTGGTCGCGCGACTGGGCTCGGAGGAGGAGTTGACGAGGAGCGCGCGGGAGGCGGGTGCGCTGCTTCGAAAGCGGCAGGTGTCCAGCGCCACAATTCTGTTGCGGTTGTGTTTCGCCTATGTGCTGGGGCGGTTTTCGCTTCGCACGCTGGCGGCCTGGGCCGAGCAGCGAGGCCTGGCGTCGATGTCCGACGTGGCGATGCTCAGGCGGCTGAAGGCCAGTGCCGACTGGGTGGGCGACCTGGTCTCGGACCTGCTCGCCGAGCGCTGCCCCGAAGCCCTGGCCGGTTCGAGCGGCGGACTGCGGATGATGGCGGTCGACGCCACGGTGGTGGCGCCGCCCGGACCCAAGCGGGCCTATTGGATGGTGCATACGGTGTTCGACCTCTCGAGGCTCAGGCTGTGTTCGGTGGACGTGACCGATCGGCATGATGCCGAGCGGTTGTCGCGCGGCGTCGTCCAGGCCGGCGAATTGCGGATCGCCGATCGCGCCCACGCCAGGGCGGACGATCTGGCTCGGGTGGTCGAGGCTGGCGGCGCGTTCCTGGTTCGCGCCCCTTCGACCCATCCGCGCCTGCTGGATGGGGAGGGTCGGCTGCTGGATCGTCTGGCGCTGTGCCGCGAGGCGGGCGAGAAGGGCGTGCTCGATCGGCCGGTGAGGGTCCAGGACCGCAAGTCGAAGGTCGAGGTGGCCGCCCGGGTGGTGATCCTGCCCCTGCCGCCCGAGGCGGCGGCGAAGGCCAGGCGCGCGGCGCGCCGTCTGGCCGCCAAGGCGGGGTACGAGCCCAGCGAGGCCGGCATCGAGATGGCCGGTTGTCTGGTGCTGCTGACGTCGCTCCCGTCGGACGGCTGGCCGCCCGAACGGCTCGCCTCGACCTATCGGCTGCGATGGCAGGTCGAGCTGGCGTTCAAACGGATGAAGTCGCTGGTGGGCCTGGAAGACCTCCGCGCAAAAGATCCCAACCTGGCGCGCCTGTGGATCAACACCGCCCTTCTGGCCGCCCTGCTGACCGAAGACGACCTGCCGGCCCTCGGTCCCGAGGCGCCGGACTCTCTCCCCCTGGCCGCCTGAACCGGGCCGCCCTGCCGATCTGGCGTCTCGCAGCCATGGCGCTCGCCAACATCTCCCTGGCGGTCTTGCAGGGACCAACCAGACGGATCCCCATCGACCGTCTGCTCCACCGACTGCGCGAGCCACCGCGACGACGGCGCGCAATTGCACATCGGCAGCTATGTTAGCGCGTATGGGGACAGGCCCGAGGATGACGACCGGATTCGCCGGTGCGACCGGGGTGGGTTGGCGCTTGCGGCCGGCCTTGGCTGCGGGCGTTGGTTCGACCGGGTCTTCTCATCCCCCTGCCCGCGTGGCGGCAGGACGCTCGCCGGGCGGAAGGCAGACACCACGCCGAAGCGGGAACGCGGGCCGGGACACGGGCTTTGCGGTGCCGGCGTTGATCTTTCCGGCGACGGGACGTCCGTTCGGAACGTTTCGCGCAACCACCGGCGCCGTCATCCTCGGGCTTGTCCCGAGGATCTGCCAGCGTCGCGAAACGTGACGGTCGCGCCATCGCGCATGGCGCCGAAATGCCTCTTTTGCAGGGGGCGGCAGATCCTCGGGACAGGCCCGAGGATGACGACCGGATTCGCCGGTGCGACCGGGGTGGGTTGGCGCTTGCGGCCGGCCCTGGCTGGGGCGTCGGTTCGACCGGGTCTTCTCATCCCCCTGCCCGCGTGGCGGCAGGACGGTCGCCGGGCGGAAGGCAGACACCACGCCGAAGCGGGAACGCGGGCCGGGACGCGGGCCTTGCGTGCCCGGCGTTGATCTTTCCGGCGACGGGACGTCCGTTCGGGACGCTTCGTGCAACCTCCGGCGCCGTCATCCTCGGGCCTGTCCCGAGGATCTGCCAGCGTCGCGAAACGTGACGGCCGCGCCATCGCTCATGGCGCCGAAACGCTTGCACGGCGGCGGGCGGCAGATCCTCGGGACAGGCCCGAGGATGACGGCCGGATTCGCCGGTGCGGCCGGGGTGGGTTGGCGCTTGCGTGCGGCCCTGGCTGCGGGCGGCGGTGGGATCGCCTCTCCTCACGCCCCCGCCGTGCGCATGCCCTGGCGGACGAGGCTGCGCAGGTCGTCGATGGGTTTCAGGGCGCCTTCCTCCTCGACGTGCCAGAAGGTCCAGCCGTTGCAGGCGTCGAGGCCCTGGACGCGGGCGCCCATGCGGTGGATGGAGCCGGCTTCCGAGCCGATGGCGAGGGTGCCGTCGGCGCGCACGATGGCCGTCCAGCGCTTGCGGGCGTCGGTGAGCAGCGTGCCGGGGACGACGAGGCCGGCTTCCACCAGGCTGACGAAGGCGACGCGGGGTTCGGCGCGCTTGCCGGTCATCAGCGCGATCTCGGCGTCGCCGAGCGGCTCGACGGCGGCGATGCGGGCGGTGGCGGCGTCGATGTAGTCCTGCTCGCGCTCGCAGCCGACGAACCGGCGGCCGAGGCGCTTCGCTACAGCGCCGGTGGTCCCGGAGCCGAAGAAGGGATCGAGGACGACGTCGCCCGGCCGGGTGGAGGCCATCATGACGCGGGCGAGCAGCGCCTCGGGCTTCTGGGTCGGGTGGACCTTGCCGCCGTCCTCCGTCTTCAGGCGCTCGGCGCCGGTGCAGATCGGGAACAGCCAGTCGGTGCGCATCTGCAGGTCGTCGTTGGAGGCCTTCAGGGCGTCGTAGTTGAAGGTGTAGCCCTTGGCCGCCTGGTCGCGCGAGGCCCAGATCAGCGTCTCGTGCGCGTTCTGGAAGCGGCGGCCGCGGAAATTGGGCATCGGGTTGGTCTTGCGCCAGACGACGTCGTTGAGGATCCAGAAGCCGAGATCCTGCATGATGGCGCCGACGCGGAAGATGTTGTGGTAGGAGCCGATCACCCAGATGGTGCCGTTGGGCTTGAGCACGCGGCGCACGGCGAGCAGCCAGGCGCGGGTGAAGGCGTCGTAGGCGGCGAAGCTGTCGAACCGGTCCCAGGCGTCGTCGACGGCGTCGACCTTCGACTGGTCGGGGCGGTGCAGATCGCCCTCGAGCTGCAGATTGTAGGGCGGGTCGGCGAAGACGACGTCGACGGATCGTTCCGGAAGCCGGTCGAGCGCGGCGACGCAGTCTCCCTTGATGATGGTGTCCAGCCACCCGTCCCTGCCGGAGGACGGAGTGAGGTCTTCGACGAGACGGATGGCGGACATCGGCTACACCTGGCACGCTGGACACTGTTTACACGCCGTTATGGTTACCCATCAGCGTAAACATTCGGTGAAGCCGCGCCGTTTGCCTCGCAGGCACGGCTGCGCTATCGGAGCGCCTTCATCGTCCCTCCCCCGGAGCCTGCCATGCGACCCGACCTCATCATCTTCGACTGCGACGGCGTGCTGGTCGATTCCGAGATCATCGCGGCGCGGGTGGAGGCCGAGATGATCAGCGAGGCCGGCTTCCCGATCTCGGCCGAGGAGATGATGGAGCGCTTCGCGGGCCTGACGACGCGCGACATCCTGCTCAGGCTCGAAACCGTGTCGGAGGTGCCGTTCCAGGCGAGCCTGATCGACCGGATCAAGGGGGAGCTGGACAAGCGGCTGTCGCGGGACGTCCGGCCGGTGGACGGGGCGGCGGCGGCCGTGCGGGCCACCACGATCCCGTACTGCATCTGCTCCAACTCGCCGCAGGAGCGGATCGAGGCGATGCTCGACCGCGCCGGCATGGCCGGCCTGTTCGACCGGAACCGGATCTATTCGGCGCGGGCGATCCCGTCGGGCCGCACCAAGCCGGCGCCCGACGTCTTCCTGCATGCGTCGGCGCAGCTGTCGGCCGATCCGGCGAAGTGCTTCGTGGTGGAGGATTCCGTGCACGGCATCGTCGGCGCGCGGGCGGCCGGGATGCGGGTGATCGGCTTCACCGGGGCAAGCCACAGCTGGCCCGGCCATGCCGACGCGCTGACCGAAGCCGGCGCCGAGACGGTGATCAGCCGCTGGTCGGATTTTTCGCCCGTGGTGGCGGCGCTGTCGGAGTGGTCGGACGCCTGACGGCGAGGCTGACCCGCGCCGCCTGGCCCGCAGGGCGTTTCGTCAGCGCTTCTTCTGCGGCGTCTCGTCGAAGCCGACATAGATCTCGATGTTGCGGGCGGTCGGGACCGGGATCGAGACGGCCGGGTCCTTGAAGACGAACTGGGTGGCCGGCGAGAGCGCGGCGATCGCCGTCTGGTGCTGGTGCAGCCTGGAATAGAGCACCTCCTCGCCGCGCACGACGGCGATGCGGATCGGCATGGTGATGGTGCCGTCCTTCGCCACGGGGCCGGGAACGACGCGGCCGGCGGCGGCGACCTCCATGTTGAGCATGCCGCCGTCGTAGCGGCAGCTGCGCGTCACGTCGGTGATGGAGGCCTGGTAGACGATCCGGTTCCTGTCGCCGTCGCCGCCGCGCTCGTAGGTGCTGTAGAAGGCGGTGCCGGAGCGCAAGGTGACGCGCGGGCAATAAGCGCGCAGCTCGTCGGCGGTGATGGACTCGGCCGGCGGCGCGGCGGGCTCGGCCTTCTTGGTGCCCCAGCCGCCGAGGCCGAGATCGAGCGCGCCGCCGGACTGGCACCCGGCGAGCGCCATGAGAGCGGCGAGCGCGGCAAACCGCATTTTCCCTGCAACAAACGCCATCGACCGGACTTCCCCTTCACAAAGCGGACGTTCTATACCAACGCCGCAACCGGAATGCGACCGATCGAATGCGGTTTTTCGACGGCGGCTCCGCCGGAAGCGGGCTACAGGGACATCATGCGCTACATCAGCACCAGGGGCACGGCCCCGATCCTCGGCTTCGGCGACGTCCTCCTGGCGGGGCTCGCCCGCGACGGCGGGCTCTATCTGCCGGAGGCATGGCCGCAGTTCTCGGCCGCCGACATCCGCGCCATGCGCGGCCTGTCCTATCCCGATCTCGCGGTGCGCATCCTGACGCCCTATGTCGGCGGCGAGATCGAGGAGGCGACCTTCGCGCGCATCGTGCACGAGGCCTATGCGACGTTCCGGCACCCGGCGACCTGCCCGATCGTGCAGAGCGGGCCCAACGAGTTCATCCTGGAGCTCTTCCACGGGCCCACGCTCGCCTTCAAGGACGTGGCCATGCAGCTCCTGGCGCGGCTGATGGACCATGTGCTGGCCGAACGCGGCGAGCGGGCGACCATCGTCGGCGCGACGTCGGGAGACACCGGCGGGGCGGCGATCGACGCCTTCGCCGGGCGCGACCGCACCGACATGTTCATCCTGTTCCCGGAGGGCAAGGTGTCGCCGGTGCAGCAGCGCCAGATGACGACCTCCACGGCGGCCAACGTGCACGCGCTGGCGCTGAAGGGCAATTTCGACGACTGCCAGTCGATCGTGAAGGCGCTGTTCAACGACCACGGCTTCCGCGACCGGGTGCGGCTGTCGGGCGTCAACTCGATCAACTGGGCCCGCATCATGGCCCAGATCGTCTATTACTTCTCCTCGGCGATCAGCCTGGGCGCGCCGGACCGCCCCGTCTCCTTCACCGTGCCGACCGGCAATTTCGGCGACATCTTCGCGGGCTACGCCGCCAAGCGGATGGGACTGCCGGTCGAGCGGCTGGTGATCGCCACCAACGACAACGACATCCTGGCGCGCACGCTGTCGAGCGGGCGCTACGAGACGCGCGGCGTCGTGGCGACGACCTCGCCGTCGATGGACATCCAGGTGTCGTCCAACTTCGAGCGGCTGCTGTTCGAGGCCTCCGGCCGCGACGCGGCGGCCACCCTGGCCTCGATGGAGAGCCTGAAACAGTCGGGCGCGTTCACGGTGGCGGGCGGCACGCTCGAGGCGATCCGCGCCGAGTTCGCCGCCGGCCGCTCGACGATGGAGGAGACGGCGGCGGCCATCGCCGCCACGCTCGCGGCCAGCGGCTATCTCGCCGATCCGCACACGGCGACCGGCCTGCAGGTCGCCCGGGCGCAGCCGGCGGGCGGCGCGCCGATGATCGTGCTGGCGACGGCGCATCCGGCCAAGTTCCCGGATTCGGTCGAGGCGGCGGTCGGAATCCGGCCGAACTTGCCTTCATGGCTGTCGGGGCTTATGGAACGTCGCGAGACGTACAGCGTGCTTCCATCCGACGTCAAAATGGTGGAAGATCACATCGGCCGGCATGCCAGGGTGACCGGCTAGCGAGTTCGAGGAGTTCGCCGTCCATGGGTGTCGAGGTGAGCCGTCTGTCGAACGGCCTGACGGTTGCGACCGAAACCCTTCCCCACATCGAGACCGTCGCCATCGGAGTCTGGGTCAAGTCCGGATCGCGCAACGAGCGCGAGGACGAGCACGGCATCGCCCATCTGCTCGAGCACATGGCGTTCAAGGGCACGGGCAGCCGCTCGGCCTGGGACATCGCCTCGCAGATCGAGGACGTGGGCGGCGAGATCAACGCGGCGACGAGCGTGGAGACGACGTCGTTCTATGCCCGCGTGCTGCGCGACGACATGCCTCTGGCGATCGACCTGCTCTCCGACATCCTGACGGATTCGAAGTTCGACGCGGAGGAGCTCGAGCGCGAGCAGCACGTGATCATGCAGGAGATCGGTGCCGCGCACGACACGCCCGACGACATCGTCTTCGACCGGTTCACCGAAACCGCCTTCCGCCACCAGACGATCGGACGCTCGATCCTGGGCACCGCCGAGACGGTGAAATCGTTCTCGGCGCAGCAGATCCACGACTTCATGGCGCGGCAGTACGGCGCCGACCGCATGGTGGTGGTGGCCGCGGGTGCCGTGGCGCATGACGAGTTCGTGCGCGAGGTCGAGAAGCGGCTCGGCTCGTTCCGCCCGAAAGCGCCCGGCCTGCCGCCGGCGAGCGCCAACTATGTCGGCGGCGACTTCCGCGAGGACCGCGACCTGATGGACGCGCAGATCGTGCTCGGCTTCGAGGGCCGGGCCTATCACGTGCGCGACTTCTACGCCTCGCAGCTCCTGTCGATGATCCTCGGCGGCGGCATGTCGTCTCGCCTGTTCCAGGAAGTGCGGGAGAAGCGCGGGCTGTGCTACTCGGTCTACGCCTTCCACTGGGGCTTCTCGGACACCGGCGTGTTCGGCGTGCATGCGGCGACCGGGCGCGAGGACATCGCCGAGCTGGTGCCGGTGCTCCTGTCGGAACTCCAGAAGACGGGCGAGCACATCAAGATCGAGGAGCTGAACCGGGCGCGGGCGCAGTATCGGGCCGGCCTGATGATGTCGAGCGAGAGCGCGGCGAGCCGCGCCTCGCAGATCGCCCGCCAGATCATGCTGTTCGGGCGGCCGATCTCGAAGGAGGAGCTGATGGACCGGCTCGCCGGGATCACCATCGAGCGGCTGACCGACCTGTCGACGCGCCTGTTCTCCACCCGCCCGACGATCGCCGCGGTCGGCCCGGTCGGAACCCTCGCCCCCTTCGAGGACATCCACGGCCTGCTGGCGACGCCGCAGCCGCACGTCCGCAAGATGGCGGGCTGACGCTCGCACCGGGGCCATGCTGGGCCTGTCCTATTTCGGCAGGGACCGCCTCCGGCTGGCGGGACAGCGGGTGACGCTCCGCATTCCGGCGACCGGGGACTACGAGGAATGGGCGAGCCTGCGCAGGCGCAGCCGCGACTTCCTGGAGAAGTGGGAGCCGCGCTGGGCGAGCGACGAACTGGAGCGGGCGTCCTGGCGGCTGCGGGTGCGCCGCTACAGGGACGAATATGCGCGCGGCACGGGCATACCGTTCCTGATCGTGCTCAACGAGAGCGGTTCGATCGCGGGCGGGATTTCGGTGGGCAACATCCGCCGGGGTGTCGCCCAGAGCGGGCAGATCGGGTACTGGATGGGAGAGCCCTACGCGGGACGGGGGCTGATGGGCGAAGCGGTCGGGCTGCTGGCGCAATATTGTTTCGGTCCGCTGCGCCTGCATCGCCTGGAGGCGGCCTGCATCCCGGGCAACCGGCGTTCGATCCGCGTGCTTGAAAAAGCCGGATTTACCCGCGAAGGACTGCTCCGGTCGTACCTCAGGATCAATGGGGACTGGCAGGACCACTACCTTTACGCTCTCCTGGCCGGGGAGTATCACGATCAGGGTTCGCGGGGCGCAGCGGTTGACAGCTGAATCGATCTTCAAACGCAGGATTCACGGCTTCGCATGCCTGATCGCTGCGCTTTTCGTGGCTCTTTCCGCGCTCGCCACGACGGCGCAGGCGATCGAACCGATCAAGATCTCCCGCGACGACGTGGCGCTCGACCTGTCGGGCGCCGTCGAGATCTACCGCAACCGCGGATCCAACTTCCAGGTGTCCACCGCGCCCGGCATCGACGGCATCGTGCGGCGCATCGAGGTGGAGGCCAAGGACCAGCAGTCGACCGGCGACTGGGCGGTGTTCGCGCTCGCCAACACGACCGACCAGCAGATCGACCGGCTGATCGTCGCGCCGCATTACCGGCTGGTCGGCTCGGGCCTGATCTGGCCCGACCTCGGCTCGCGCCGGATCGCCGCCATCACGCCGAGCGAAGGCTTCGCGCTCGACCGGCAGGAGGCCCCGGACGCCGACGTGTTCCTCCTGACGCTGAATCCCGGCGTGGTGGTGACCTTCGTGGCCGACCTCGCCTCGCCGCGCGTGCCGCAGGTCTATCTGTGGGAGCCGGAGGCCTACAAGGACACGGTCAACTCCTACACGCTCTACCGCGGCATCGTCATCGGCATCGCCGGCCTGCTGGCGCTGTTCCTGACGATCCTGTTCGTGGTCAAGGGGACGTCGATGTTCCCGGCGACCGCGGCGCTCGCCTGGGCGGTACTGGCCTATATCTGCGTCGATTTCGGCTTCCTGACGAAGGTGATCGAGATCGCGCCGGGCAACGAGCAGTTCTGGCGCGCGAGCACGGAGATCGCGCTCGCGGGCACCTTCGTGGTGTTCCTGTTCGCCTATCTGAACCTCAACCGGTGGCACGGCCATTTCAGCTACGGCGCCATCGCCTGGATCCTGGGGCTCGGGCTGATCGCGGGCGTGGCGCTGATCGACCCGCCGGTGGCGGCGGGCATCGCGCGCATGTCGTTCGCGGCGACCGCGCTGATCGGCGTCGGACTGGTGATCTACCTCGGCATGCAGGGCTACGACCGCGCCATCATGCTCGTGCCGAGCTGGATCATGGTGCTGGTCTGGCTGTTCGCGGCCTGGATGACGATCACCGGCACGCTCGACAACGACATCGTGCAGCCGGCGCTGGGCGGCGGCCTGATCCTGATCATCCTCCTGATCGGCTTCACGGTGATGCAGCACGCCTTCTCGGGCGGGGCCCTGCACCAGGGGCTGTTCAGCGACATGGAACGCCAGGCGCTGGCCATCACCGGCGCGGGCGACATCGTGGTGGACTGGGACGTGATGCGCGACCGGATCGTGACGCGTCCGGACGTGGCCGAGATGATCGGGCTGCCGGCCAACAGCCTGCAGGGTCCCGCCCGCAGCTGGCTACCGGTGCTGCATGCCGACGACCGCGACAATTTCCGCACGACGCTCGACATCGTGCTGGAGCACCGGCGCGGCCGCATCTCGATCGACTTCCGCATGCGCGGCGCCGACGGGCACTATCGCTGGTTCATGATGCGGGCGCGGCCCGTGATCGGCTCCGACGGCGAGATCATCCGCTGCGTGGGCACGATGATCGATGTGACCGAGCAGAAGAAGGCCGAGGAGCGGCTGCTGCACGACGCCGTGCACGACAACCTGACCGGCCTGCCCAACCGCGGGCTGTTCCTCAACCGCCTGGACACGGTGATCGCCGTCGCCCAGATCCAGGAGACGGTCAGGCCGACGGTCTTCGTCATCGACATCGACCGGTTCAAGCAGGTGAACGAGGCGCTCGGCATGTCGGCCGGCGACACGATCCTGCTGACGGTGGCGCGGCGGCTCGCGCGGCTGATGAAGACGGGCGATTCCCTGTCGCGGCTGTCGGGCGACCAGTTCGGGCTGATCCTGCTGTCGGAGCCGAACCCGGCCCGGATCGCCGCCTTCGCGGACGCCATGCGGCAGGCGATCCGCTCGCCCATCAACTACGCCAAGCGCGACATCGTGCTGACCGCATCGGTGGGGCTCATCTCCTGGACCGCGCCGCAGACGTCCGCCGAGGAACTGGTCAAGGACGCCGAACTCGCCATGCAGCAGGCGAAGCGGTTCGGCGGCGACCGCATCGAGCCGTTCCGGCCGGCCTTCCGGTCGTTCGGAAGCGACCGGCTGCAGCTGGAATCGGACCTGCGGCGGGCGATGGAGCGCAACGAGTTCCGCCTCGCCTACCAGCCGATCATCCGGCTGGAGGACAATTCGGTGGCCGGCTTCGAGGCGCTGCTGCGCTGGGAGCATCCGCGCCGCGGGGTGATCGCGCCGTCGGAATTCATCCCGATCGCCGAAAGCTGCGACCTGATCGTGCAGCTCGGCCTCTATGCCATGCAGACGGCCGCAGAGGACCTGTCGTCCTGGCACAAGCAGATCGGCGAGACGCCGCTGTCGGTGTCGGTCAACCTGTCGAGCCGTCAGCTGCTCAGGCAGGATCTCGTGGCCGACGTGCGCTCGGCGCTGGCGCGGGCCAATCTCAACCCGCTGTACTTCCGTCTGGAAATGACGGAATCGCTGATCATGGAAAACCCGGAGCGGTCGGTCTACGTGCTCGACAGGCTGCGCGAGACCGGTATCGGCCTGTCGCTCGACGATTTCGGCACCGGCTACTCGTCGCTGTCCTACCTGACCCGCTTCCCCTTCGACACGATCAAGATCGACAAGAGCTTCATCGACGACCAGAGCCCCAAGAAGCCCATGCTGCTGAAATCGATGGTGGGCATGGCGCACGATCTGGGGCTGTCGGTGGTGGCCGAGGGCGTGTCGACCGAGGAGGACGCGCTGCAGCTCCGGCAGATGGGCTGCGAATTCGTTCAGAGCTTCATGTTCGGCCATCCGATGACGTCGGAGGCGGTGACCAAGATGCTGAAGGAACAGTTCCCGCTCACTCAGGCGTGACCGGCGGACTGGCTGAGATGCGCCATCCGGATGCCGAGGGAGGCGAGCAGCCGCTCGTACTTGCGGTCGATGTCGCCGTCGAACAGCATCTCCTGCGAGGCCTTGCAGGTGAGCCAGCCATTGTCGACGATCTCGCGCTCCAGCTGGCCGGCGCCCCAGCCGGCATAGCCGAGCGCCATCAGCGCGTGGCGCGGCCCGTTGCCCTTCGAAATCGCCCGCAGGATGTCGATCGTCGCCGTCAGGCAGATGTCCTCGGAGACCGGCAGCGAGGAGTCGACGATGAAATCGTCCGAGTGAAGCACGAAGCCGCGGCTGCGGTCGACCGGGCCGCCATTCCTCACCAGCAGGTCGCGGGCGGGCTGCGGCAGGCGGATGGCCTGCTTCTCGTCGACCACGCCGAGCTGGACGAGGAGATCGGGAAAGCGCAGCGGCTGCACCCGGTTGATGACGATGCCCATGGCGCCTTCCTCGGAATGGGCGCAGACGTAGATGACGGCACGCGCGAAGTTCTCGTCCTGCATGCCGGGCATGGCGATGAGGAACTGGTCGTCCAGAAAGCCGCTCTGCGACACGTCTCGTTTCTGGCGAAGGATGTCCATGCGGCGAAAGCTAGCGCGTTTTCCGCGGCGGCGGAAGACGGTTCGGCGTGCGGCGCGCGCCGGCCGCACCGCCCGTCACGCAGAAATGAAGCCGCCGCGAGCGCGGCACGCTTGCGTGGCCCGCGCCGCGGCGCCTAAAGCGGTTCGCGATGCTTCAGCTTCGCTCCGCATGCGTCAGGTCCACGTCCTGGCGCAGTTCCTCCACCCGACACCGGTGGCCGTCTTCGGGAGACATGCGTCGATGACCGCGTTGCGCCGCTTTTTCCGTGCAGCAGCCGCCGCCTCCCTGGTGTCGACGGCGGCGAGTGCCCATGCCTCGTCGAGCGATCCCCTGGTGACCGAGGGCGCAACGCTGCGCCTCGTCACAGCGGGGCTGGCCGACGGCACGGGGAAACTGCGCGGCGCGCTCGAAATCCGGCTCGACGCGGGCTGGAAGACCTACTGGAAGGAGCCCGGCGCGTCCGGCGTGCCGCCGCAGATCGACGTGACGGACAGCATCAACGTGTCGGCGGCGCAGTTCCACTTCCCCGCGCCGGAATGGCATGAGGATGCCTATGGCGCATGGGCCGGCTACGACGAGACGGTGGTGCTGCCGGTCACCTTCACCGTCGACGACCCGGAGCGCTTTTCGGCGGTCGAGGCCGATCTCTTCCTCGGCATATGCGAGACGATCTGCATTCCCGTGCAGGCGCGGCTGTCGGTCGAACCGGGCATGGCGCCGGACGATCCCGCCGACGCGGTCCTGGTCGAAAGCGCCTTCGCTTCGCTGCCGCGGACGCCGGACGCGGCGCTCGGCGTGACGGCGGCGACGCGCGAGGGCGACATGCTCCTGGTGACGGTTGCGACTCCGAAGGGCCAAGCAGACCCCGCGACGCTGTTTCTCGCGCCGGGCGGCGGCTACGTGCTCGGCGTGCCGAAACCGCACGAGGCGCCGGACGGCGCCACGATCTTCGAGGTGCCGGTGCTCGCCGCACCCTCCGGCGCGGCGGAGGGGACGGAGATGACCTACACGCTGACCCACGGAGACGCGGCCGTGAGCGGAACCTTCATCCTGCGCTGAAACCGGCGCTGGACAAATACGGCGCGCCCGCTATTGAAGGTCGTCTCGCTTCACGCGCAATTCCAATCTCTGGAGATGTTCAGATGTCGATTTCCGTTGGCGACAGGCTGCCCGCCGCGACGTTCAAGACCATGACCGAAGAGGGCGCGAAGGACGTGAGCGTCGCCGATCTCTTCGGCGGCAAGAAGGTGGTGCTGTTCGGCGTGCCGGGCGCCTTCACGCCGACCTGCAGCAACAACCACCTGCCGGGCTATCTCGAGAACCACGACGCGATCCTGGCGAAGGGCGTCGACACGATCGCCGTCGTCGCCGTGAACGACCACCACGTGATGAGCGCGTGGGCGCGCTTCACCGGCGGCGAAGGCCGGATCGTCTATCTGGCCGACGGCAACGGCGCCTTCACCAAGGCCGCCGGGCTGGAGATGGACCTGTCGATGGGCGGCCTCGGCATGCGCAGCAAGCGCTATTCGATGATCGTCGAGGACGGGGTGGTGACGACGCTCAACATCGAGGATTCGCCCGGCAAGGCAATCGATTCCGGCGCGGCGAAGATTCTCGAGCAGCTCTGAAACCGAAGGCTGCCGCTGCCGCTCCGACCACGCGTCAGCCGCCTCCGGGCGGCTGATTTCGTTACGGGGAGACGATCAGGGGCGACGCTTGAAGGGCGCCATGCCCATGCGGGCGAGTTCGTCGGCGCGTTCGTTCTCCGGATGGCCGGCATGGCCCTTGACCCAGTGCCACTCGACCTTGTGGCGCAGGCGCGCCTGATCGAGCGCCTGCCAGAGCTCGACGTTCTTGACCGGCTGCTTCGAGGCCGTCTTCCAGCCGTTCCTCTTCCAGCCGTCGATCCAGCTCGAGATGCCGTCGCGGACGTAGTTGGAATCGGTGGTCAGGACGACGTGGCAGGATTCCTTCAGCGCATTCAGCGCCTCGATCGCCGCCATCAGTTCCATGCGGTTGTTGGTGGTGTCGGCCTCGCCGCCGGAGAGTTCCTTGACCTTGCCCTTGAAGCGCATGTAGGCGCCCCAGCCGCCGGGGCCGGGATTGCCCGAGCAGGCCCCGTCGGTGAACACTTCGACCGTCTTCATGCGTCTGCCAGACCGTATTCGGCCGCCGAACCGATATGCCGATGGAAGCGCAGGCGGCGGATGAATTCCATCGGGTCGCGTTTCTGGACCAGCGCGCCGTCCGGGATGGTCAGCCAGTCGTAGAGACGCGTGAGCAGGAAGCGCAGAGCCGAGCCGCGCGCCAGAAGCGGCAGGGCGAGGCGCTCGGCCTCCTGGAGCGGCCGCACGGTCTGGTAGCCCGAGAGCAGCGCCCGCGCCTTGGTCTGGTTGAAGGAATTGTCCTTCTCGAAGCACCAGGCATTGAGACAGGTCGCCAGATCGTAGGCCAGGAGATCGTTGCAGGCGAAGTAGAAGTCGATCAGGCCCGACAGGCGGCTGCCCAGGAAGAAGACGTTGTCGGGAAAGAGATCGGCGTGGATGATGCCCTTCGGCAGGTCGGACGGCCAGTTGCGCTCGAAGGCGGCGAACTCGGCGTCGATCTCGGCCACGAGGCCGCGCTCGTAGGACTCCGCCATCGGCCGGGCCTTCGCCCAGAGGTCGCGCCAGCCGTCGACCGAGAGCCGGTTCTGCCGGCGCATGGGGAAATCCGCGCCCGCCACGTGCATCTCGGCCAGCGCGCGTCCGACCTCGCGGCAGTGCGTGGCCGTGGGACGGCGCGTCCAGACCCCTTCGAGGAAGGTGATGATGGCCGCAGGCCGACCGGCCAGTTCGCCGATCAGCTCCCCGTCGCGGCGCATCACGGGCAGCGGGCAGCTGATGTCCTTGCGGGCGAGATGCTGCATCAGGCCCAGGAAGAAGGGCAGCTCGGCCCGATCCACACGCTTCTCGTAGAGCGTCAGGATGAAGGTGCCCTGGCTGGTGTGGAGCAGGAAGTTGGAGTTCTCGGAACCTTCCGCGATGCCCTTGTAGGACAGGGCTGCGCCGATGGCGTAGCCCTGCAGGAAGACTGCGAGTTCCTCCTCCGAGATGTCCGTGTAGACCGCCATCGTCCCCGCCCGTCAGTCCCGTCGATCAGCCATTGACGAAGGCCATGTCGGCCCGGGTGAGTTCCACGTCGCGCAGGTCGCGCATGACGGGAAACTCCTCGGTTTCGGTCGCCGTCACCGCAAGCTCCACGCGGACGTCGAAGCGCGTCCTGAAGGCCTCGATGATCTCCTCGACGATGATCTCGGGCGCCGACGCGCCGGCCGACAGGCCGAGCGTGCGGATGCCGCCGACCGTCTCCCAGGGAATTTCCGACGCCCGCTGGACGAGGAGCGCGCGGGCCGCACCCGCCCGCTCCGCGACCTCGACCAGACGGCGCGAATTGGAGGAGTTCGGCGCACCGACGATCAGATAGAGGTCGGCGCCGTCGGCGGTTTCCTTGACCGCGTCCTGGCGGTTGGTGGTGGCGTAGCAGATCGAATCGGCCGCCGGCGCCTGGAGGTTCGGAAAGCGCTGGCGCAGCCGCGCGATCACGCCCGCGGTGTCTTCGACCGAGAGCGTCGTCTGGGTGACGAAGCCGAGATTGTCGGGATCGGCGGGGACGTAGCGATCGGCGTCCTCGACGGTCTCGACCAGCGACACGGCGCCGTCCGGCAGCTGGCCCATGGTGCCGATGACCTCGGGATGGCCGGCATGGCCGATCAGGATGACGTGGCGGCCGAGGCGCTGGTGGCGCATCGCCTGCTTGTGGACCTTGGAGACCAGCGGGCAGGTGGCGTCGAGATAGAAGAGCTCGCGCGCCTTCGCGTCGGCCGGCACGGATTTCGGCACGCCATGGGCGGAAAAGACGACCGGCTGGCCGCGGTGCTCCGGCGGGATCTCGTCGAGCTCCTCCACGAAGACGGCGCCCTTGGCCTCGAGCCCTTCCACCACGTAGCGGTTGTGGACGATCTCGTGGCGGACATAGACGGGGGCGCCGTATTTCTTGAGCGCGAGCACGACGATCTGGATCGCGCGGTCCACCCCCGCGCAGAAGCCGCGCGGCTGGCAGAGGCGGATCGTCAGGAGCGGCTTGGGGGTCTCGTTCATGTCGGGGCTATCCTTGGCGGGGACATGATGTCGACCACCCTGCCCTGTCAAGGCCGGGCGGATCGACGCGATCCGCTTATCGCCGGAAATTGCGCCAGAACCATGCGCCGAGGACGGCGGCGAGCGCTGCGGCAAGGCCGTACCAGGTGACGACATACTGGAGATGGTTGTTGGGCAGATCGACGATGGTGACGCCGCCGACCGGCAGCCCGCCGTCGTTCGGCGTATCGTCGGCATCGACGAAGACGCCGAGGATGGAGGCATCGGCGGGCAGGCCCGCGGACGCGGCCATGGCGCGGATGTCCTTCCAGTAGAACAGGTTCCTGCCCGGATCGTTGTCGGGAAGGATCGCCGACGGCTTCTCGACCAGAGGGGCCCGCAGGAGGCCTTCGATCGCGACCGGCCCCTCGACGAGGCTCTGCGGTCGCCGGGCGGCATCCTTGAGGTCGTAGGGAACGAAGCCGCGGTTGACGAAGACGTAGTCGCCCTGCGGCCGCAGCAGCGGCGTGTAGACGAAGAAGCCCGAGGCGCCGTTCCAGGTGGCGAAGAAATGGCGCTCGGCGGCATGGACGAACGTCCCTTGCAGCGTGACCGGCGTGTATTCGAGGTCGGCGACGGCCGGTCCGGACGAAAGGACTGAGTCGAGCGGCTTCGGCTCGGCATGGATGCGGGCGTCGATGGTGGCGATGAGCCCTTCCTTCCAGTGCATGCGCTGCACCTGCCAAGTGCCGAGCCCGATCAGGATCGCGAACGCGACGAGGCCGGCGCCGAGGGCGAGCGCGAGAGAAAGCCGGCTGCTGCGCGGCTCGGCCTGGCCGGCGCTCATTGCGGGCCTTCCAGCCGGCCTTCGCGGGCCTTGTTGGCGTATTGCAGCGTGAGCAGCACGCCCTTGATGAGCCGCAGCGCCGTCAGCGACAGGACCAGCGTCAGCGGCGTCCACAAGAGGAACTGCAGCCACAGCGGCGGCCCGTAGGTGATCTCCATCCACAGCGCCAGCCCCACCACGACGAAGCCGATGATGAGAATGACGAAGACGGCCGGGCCGTCGCCGGCATC
This sequence comes from Aquibium microcysteis, assembly GCF_014495845.1. NCBI lineage: Bacteria > Pseudomonadati > Pseudomonadota > Alphaproteobacteria > Hyphomicrobiales > Phyllobacteriaceae > Aquibium > Aquibium microcysteis. The sequence goes on along the minus strand of NZ_CP061080.1, from coordinate 5,601,184 downwards.
GGCGAAGCCGTAGTCGAGGCCGCAATTGGAGCAGCGGTCGCCGACCGCCAGGAAGCCCCTGAAGAGGCGTCCCTCGCCGCAGCGCGGGCAGCGGCCCTTCAGACCGGCCTGGACCGGATCGACGGGCGGGTAGAAGGCGCTGTCCTCGCTCATGTCGCCGGTCCTTTCCCGTGGCTGGTCACGGGTGGGGTATAGAGCAACGGCGGCGGCAGGTCGACACCGCCCGATGCCGCATGCCGATACAGGCGCTCCAACGGCAAACGGCCGCCTCGCGGCGGCCGTTCCGATGGCGATCGTCATGACGACGATGGCGTCAGTGGATCTCGGCGATGGTCGCGCCGGCCGACGCCCAGACGTAGATGGCGGCGAAGAGGAAGAGCCAGACCACGTCGACGAAATGCCAGTACCAGGCCGCCGCCTCGAAGCCGAAATGCTGCTTGGGCGTGAAGCCGCCGGCCATGGCGCGGAACAGGCAGACCAGCAGGAAGATGGTTCCGACGAAGACGTGGAAGCCGTGGAAGCCGGTCGCCATGAAGAAGGTGGCACCGTAGATCGAATCGCTGAAGGCGAAGGGCGCGTGCATGTACTCGTAGACCTGCACGAAGGAGAACAGGATGCCGAGGGCGACGGTCATCACGAGGCCCCAGACGAGGCCCTTGCGGTCGTCGTGCAGCAGCGCGTGGTGCGCCCAGGTGACCGTGGTGCCGGAGAGCAGCAGGATGATGGTGTTGTAGAGCGGCAGGTGGAAGGGATCGAGGACCTCGATGCCCGCGGGGGGCCACTGGCCGCCGGTGTAGTCGCTGCGCAGGACCTGCGATGCCTCGCCGGGGAAGAGCGCGGCGTCGAAGAAGGCCCAGAACCAGGCCACGAAGAACATCACCTCCGAGGCGATGAACATGATCATGCCGTAGCGCAGGTGCAGCGACACGACGCGGGTGTGGTGGCCCTCGTTGCCTTCCTTGATCGTGTCCGACCACCAAGCGTACATCGTGTAGAGCACGATCGCCAGGCCGATGACGAAAATCCAGTAGTTCGCGGCCGAAAAGTCGAGGCCGAAAAGGTGGAGCGAGCCGCTCTTCATGGCCTGCATCCAGGCGACGCCGCCCAGCGCCATGACGAGCGCGCCGACGGAGGCGAGGAACGGCCAGGGGCTCGGGTCGATGATGTGGTAGTCGTGTTGCGGTTTGGCGTGCGCGTCAGCCATGTCAGCCCCCAAAGTTGCTGGTCGAGGTCCCGGATTCGACGGGGACGCTTCCCTTGACGGAGGCGGACTCGGCCGGCTCCTCGTCGATGCCGAAGAAGGTATAGGACAAAGTGATCGTCGTCATGTGCCGCAGTTCGGGCACTTCGTCGATCGCCGGATCGACGAAGAAGACCACTGGCATCTCGAGCGTCTCGCCAGGCTTCAGCTCGGTGTCGGTGAAGCAGAAGCACTGGACCTTGTTGAAATAGGCGCCGGCCATCGCCGGCGAGACGTTGAAGCTCGCGCGGCCGCGGGTCGGACGGTCGAAGGGGTTGGTCGCGCGGTAGCTGACCTGGACGGTCTCGCCCATCTTCATCGTGACCGACCGCTGCTCGGGACCGAATTCCCACGGCAGGCCGGATGCGACGTTGGCGTCGAAGCGCACCGTCACCGGGCGGTCGATCACCGTATCGGAATACTGCTCGACGCGCTGGGTGGTGCCGCCATAGCCGGTGACCTGGCAGAACAGCTGGTAGAGCGGAACGGCCGCATAGGCCATGCCGATCATGCCGAGGAAGGTGGCCGCGCAGGCGCCCGCGACCAGAGTGTTGGACGGAGCCTTGGCCGGGGGGGCGGGGGTGTCGACGTCGTTGCTCATCGCGTGCCTCACAATGGCCGGTTCAGGATTGCCGGACCGAACTTGGCAATCGTCGCGACGTAGAAGATCACCACCAGCAGCGCCAGACCGATCGCGATCGCGACGTTGCGCGACCGGCGGGCCTTCTTCTGGGCAGGCGTGAGCCTGATGCCGTCTTCCTCCTCACCCATGGCCGTCATCCTGCCAACGCCCGCCCGACGACCGTGTCGACGAGATAGGCGGCGAAGATGGCGAAGAGGTAGAGGATCGAATAGGCGAACAGCGCCTTGGCCGGCTTCATGTCGCGGTCGTCGTCGCGCATGCGCAGCACCTTGAGCGCGTACCAGACGAAGCCGGCGCCGAGGGCGGCGGCGCAGGCGCCGTAGCCGAAGCTCGCATAGCCGAGCAGGGTCGGCAGCACGCCGACCGGCGCGATGACGACGGAATAGGCGAAGATCTGGCGGCGGGTGGAGGCGAGACCGGCGACGTTGGGCATCATCGGCACGCCCGCCCGGCCGTAATCGGCCGCCTTGAACAAGGCGAGCGCCCAGAAGTGCGGCGGCGTCCACAGGAAGATGATGGCGAAGAGGATGACGCTCTCGAGGCTGACGGTGCCGGTGGCCGCCGCCCAGCCGATGATCGGCGGGAAGGCGCCGGCGGCACCGCCGATGACGATGTTCTGCGGCGTCCAGCGCTTCAGCCACATGGTGTAGACCACGGCGTAGAAGAAGATCGTGAAGGCGAGCAGCGAGGCAGCCAGCCAGTTGACCAGCACGCCGAGCGTCATCACCGACAGGGCAGACAGGACGAGCCCGAAGGCGAGCGCCTCGCCCGGCAGCACGCGGCCGCTCGGGACGGGGCGCGTGGCGGTGCGCGACATCACGGCGTCGATGTCGGCATCGTACCACATGTTGAGCGCACCGGATGCGCCCGCGCCGACGGCGATCGACAGGATGGCGATCAGCGCGATGAAGGGGTTCAGCGCCACGGGTGCGGCGACGAGACCGACGACGGCGGTGAAGACGACGAGCGCCATCACACGCGGCTTGAGCAGCGTGAAGTAATCGCCTGGCGTCGCCTCGGAGAGGTGAACCCCGGCGTCGATCTCGCGGTCGGTGGTGGCCAAAGCCATGCCTTACGTTTCCAGGTTCTTGTTGTTCTTGGTGCGAGGCCGCCGACGGATCGGCGGCCTCGAAATCTGCGGTCAGCGCCTACTTGATCTTCGGCAGCTGCTCCCACTGGTGGAAGGGCGGCGGCGAAGGCAGCTGCCACTCGAGCGTGGTGGCACCCTCGCCCCAGGGATTGGCACCCGCCTCGCGCTTCTTCGAGAAGGCCTCGAAGACGCCGTAGAGGAAGATCAAGACGCCGATGGCCGACAGGTAGGAGCCGTAGGAGGAGACCATGTTCCAGCCGGCATAGGCATCCGGATAGTCGATGTAGCGGCGCGGCATGCCGGCCAGGCCGAGGAAGTGCTGCGGGAAGAACACCAGGTTCACGCCGATGAAGGTGACCCAGAAATGGGTGCGGGCGATCAGCGGCGAGTACATGTAGCCGGTCATCTTCGGGAACCAGTAGTACCAGGCCGCGAAGATGGCGAAGACGGCGCCGAGCGACAGAACGTAGTGGAAGTGGGCGACCACGTAGTAGGTGTCGTGCATGGCGCGGTCGAGACCGGCATTGGCGAGCTGCACGCCCGTCACGCCGCCGACGGTGAAGAGGAAGATGAAGCCGATCGCCCACAGCATGGGCGTGCGCATGGAGATGGAACCGCCCCACATGGTGGCGATCCAGGAGAAGATCTTCACGCCCGTCGGCACCGCGATGACCATCGTGGCGAAGACGAAGTAGCGCTGCGTCTCCAGCGACAGGCCGGTGGTGTACATGTGGTGCGCCCACACGACGAAGCCGACGACGCCGATCGCGACCATGGCATAGGCCATGCCGAGATAGCCGAAGACGGGCTTGCGCGAGAAGGTGGACACGATGTGGCTGACGATGCCGAAGCCCGGCAGGATCAGGATGTAGACTTCCGGGTGACCGAAGAACCAGAACAGGTGCTGGAACAGGATCGGGTCGCCGCCGCCCTCGGGCGCGAAGAAGGCCGTGCCGAAGTTGCGGTCGGTCAGCAGCATGGTGATGCCGCCGGCGAGCACCGGGAGCGACAGCAGGAGCAGGAAGGCGGTGATCAGCACCGACCAGGCGAACAGCGGCATCTTGTGCAGCGTCATGCCCGGCGCGCGCATGTTGAAGATGGTGGTGATGAAGTTGATGGCGCCGAGGATCGACGAGGCGCCCGCGATGTGCAGCGACAGGATTGCCAGATCCATCGCCGGCCCGGGCTGGCCGGAGGTCGAGAGCGGCGGGTAGATGGTCCAGCCGCCGCCGACGCCGTAGGCGCCCGGCCCCGCGGGCACGAAGGCCGAGAGGATGAGCAGGATGAAGGCCGGCGGAAGCAGCCAGAAGGAGATGTTGTTCATGCGCGGGAAGGCCATGTCCGGCGCGCCGATCATGATCGGCACCATCCAGTTGGCGAAGCCGCCGATCAGCGCCGGCATGACCATGAAGAAGATCATGACGAGGCCGTGCGCCGTGGTGAAGGCGTTGTACATGTGCTTGCCGGCATCGATGGCGGCATCGCCCTCGACCCCGTAGACCATGGACGCCAGCCCGTGGAAGATCTGGATGCCCGGCTCTGCGAGCTCCCAGCGCATCATGACGGACAGGAAGCCGCCCACGATGCCCGCCGTGATGGCGAAGATCAGGTACAGCGTGCCGATGTCCTTGTGGTTCGTCGAATAGACCCAGCGCGTCCAGCCATAGGGCTTGTGGTCGTGATGGTCGTGGGCTGCAGCGCCTGCCATGTTCACCGCTCCATTGTCATTCTTGTTCGGTTCGCCGGCCTTACTCGGCGGCGGACGCCATCTTCGACTTCGATTCGACCGCAGCCATCAGCGCGCGGTTCGCGCCCGGCAGGTCGGAACCCGCCGCCGCGACCCACTGCTGGTAGAGCTCGGGGCTGACGACGCGGATCGCGATCGGCATGAAGGCGTGGTCCTTGCCGCACAGTTCCGAGCACTGGCCGTAGTAGAGACCCTCGCGGGTCGCCTTGAACCAGGTCTCGTTGATGCGGCCCGGCACCGCATCGACCTTGAGGCCGAAGGCGGGCATGGCGAAGGCATGGATCACGTCGCTCGCGGTGACGAGGACACGCACGGTCGCGTCCACGGGCACGACGATCTCGTTGTCGACCGCCAGGAGACGCGGATAGGCCGCGACGTCCTCCTTGCCGAGGTCGGCGCGCTGGCCCTCCTGCAGCATGGCCGCATTGAAGGAGAAGGGCTCCTCGATCTGGTACTCGTAGTCCCAGTTCCACTGGTTGCCGGTCGCCTTGATGGTGAGCGAGGGCTCCTCGGTGGGCGTGTACTGCGCCGTGAGCAGCTGGAAGGAGGGAATGGCCAGGAACAGGAGCACCACGACGGGTCCGACGGTCCAGATCACCTCGATCAGCGTGTTGTGGCTGGTGCGGGACGGGACCGGATTGGCGCTGGCGCGGTAGCGGATGATGACCCAGGCCAGGAGGAACAGCACGAGCAGCGTGATGGGCACGATGAACCACAGCGTATACTGCTCGAACCAGCGGATCGCCTCCATGATGGGCGTGGCGGCCGCCTGCATGCCGACCTGCCATTCGACGGGCTTGTCGGCCCAGGCCGGTCCTGCGGCCATAAGCGCAATCGTACCGGACAGCATCGTCAGGAACTTCTTGGTCACGCTCGGATTCTCCTCGATCGACGCGCGCGGGACCGCCTGGTCCCACGCCCTCTCCTCCGGGAGAGACTCCCCGGACGGCATTCGGGCCGTTAAAACCATATCCCGGCCCCGACCGCAACAAACGCCCTGGACGAATTCATGCGGCATTTTTGCGCGAGATCAAAATGCGCGGGTGCTCCTGGACCGATACTCGCCCACCCCGTGGCCCGGAGCCGTGCAGGCGCGGGCCGCAATTCGGGCCAATTCGCGGGGCAGTGGTCCCGGTGGACCGCGGTCGGTGGTCGATCTGGCCGCATGTCTTTGAAAGCGCAGGCCGCCACGCTAGATTGAAGTGATTCGCAACGGAGTCCCCATGATCGCGATCCCCGCACGCTTCCTCGCCGCTGCGCTCGCCGGAGCACTCGCCACGATCGCCGGGCTTCCTGCCGGCGCGCAGCCCAGCGGAACCGTGCGCGGCACCCATGGCGCATGGTCGGTGATCTGCGACGTTCCGGCCGGCGCGTCGGGCGAGCAGTGCGCCCTGATGCAGAACGTGGTCGCGGAAGACAGGCCGGAGGTCGGGCTCTCGGTCGTGGTGCTGCGCACGGCCGACAACAAGGCGGAGATCCTGCGCGTGCTGGCGCCGCTCGGCGTGCTCCTGCCGAACGGGCTCGGCCTGAACGTCGACGGCAAGGACATCGGCCGGGCCTATTTCGTGCGCTGCTTCCAGGACGGCTGCTATGCCGAGGTGATCCTCGAGCCGTCGCTGCTGGACACGTTCAAGACCGGCAAGTCGGCGACCTTCATCGTCTTCCAGACGCCGGAGGAAGGCATCGGCATTCCGGTCGACCTGACGGGATTTTCCGACGGCTTCGCCGCGCTGCCGTGACGGATGGAAGGCGGACGGCAGCGCAGCGCGATGCCGTCCGACCCGATGCGGCGCATCGCCCGGTCCGGGCGGCCCCGCAGGGTCCGTCAGAATGCCCGGAAAGGTGACATCGGTTCCATCAGCTGAACTTCCGGCGTCGCTTCGACCGACAGCCCGTTGCGCAGCGCGAAGGCACGCAAGCGTGCGCCGGACTGGGGCTTTGTGACCTCGACGTCGATGAAGGACGGCGAAACGGACGTGACCGCTATGCCGGGCATGCTGCCGATCGCCTGAACAAGAGGCGCCTCTTCCGACAGAGGCTCTTCGGAGATGATTACCAGCCGTTCCATGTCGATGATCCTGTTTCGGTGGAGGTTGGAGAATAGGGCGAAGGGCGCGCCGGTTCAAGACTGACGCGCATTGGCGCCCGATTGCACGCTTTACGCGAAACGCGCGCGAAAACCGGTTCCGCGATTGAAGAGCGCAGTACAGGCGGTCACGAAACCATGCCCTGCCCTTCGAACGCGACGGCAAAGCCGACGGGCGCGAGAGCGGCGATCGCCGCCGCCCGCATCGCCTGCATGCGCGTCCTGTCGGGCGGCATGGCGAGGATGGCGGGCTGGCGCGACAGGACCCGGGCGATCGCCCCCGTGGCGGCCGGACAGGCCATCGACGTGCCGCTCATCGGCGCATAGCCGTCGCCCGGGACGGTCGACACGACACCGGCGCCCGGCGCCGTCAGGTCGACCTTCGTGCCGTCGATGCCCTGGTTGGAGAAATTCGCGAAGAAGACGTCGGGTTTTCCCCTGGCCCGGTCCTGCGAGACGGTCCAGCGATCGTAGGCCCTGGACGGCAGGGCGGCTTCATCGCCGAAGGCCGACACGGAGAGCACGTCGGGATGGCGTGCCGGAAACGAGACGAAGCGCCGGAAGTCGTTTCCGGCCGCGGCGATCGCGAGAACCCCTCGGTCGGCGGCGTCCCTGATCGCCCGCGAGATGACCTTGTCGTCGTGATGGGGATCCAGCAGCCGCTCGCTCTTCAGGCTGAGGTTGATCAGGTGGCAGCCGTCGGACGCGGCCCGTTCGATGGCCTTGTGGATCTCGTAGTTCGGCGCGAGCCCGGTGGTGCGGTCGGGGAAGACGCGGTAGCTCCTGATCTCGGCGTCGGGCGCGATACCGGCATTGGACGCGGCGCCGCGACCGGCGATGATGCCGGCGACATGGGTGCCGTGGCCGTCGCTGGTATCATGGTCGCCGACTGCCTGGGGCAGATCGCGATGCGGGCCGACGCCGGTGTCGATGACGCCGATCCGCACGCCGGCGCCGTCACCCGTCCGGCCGGGCGTCAGCGCCTTGCGCAGGACGTCCGGCGCGAGAGGGAGGTCGATGGCATCCAGGGTGACGACGTCGCCGCTGTCGAGATCGGCGGCCGCGTCCATGTAGCCCCAGTGCTGCTGGAAGCCCGGCTCGACGAGAAGCATCGCCCCGCGCACGCCCGGCGCGCGCATCCCGAAGACGGCGTTGCCCTGTGCGTCGGACGAGGCGGACAGCTGGATCGTACTGCCCTTCAGCCGGAGATGGACGACGGCTCCGGAGACGGGAGCGCCGCTGTCCGAAAGGCGCAGCTGCAGCGCAAAGAGAGCTCCTCCCGCCGGACCGAGGGTGCGCGGCAGCTTCGTCCGGCCGGCGCGGGGCGCGGCGATGGCCGTCTGGTAGTTCAGGACCGGATAGTACGTGCCGCCGGGCGGCGCGGCGGCCGGGACTGCAGCCTGCGCCGACGCCTCGACGAGTGCGATGCCGGTCGGCTCGAAGACGTCGATGATCCTGACCGGCGGCTTGCCGCGGCGACGGCCGGCGGACGGGGCGGATGCCGCCGAGGCGGCAGCGAAGATCTGCGGTTCGGGCGCCGCCAGCGCGCTCGCGAGCTGGGCGACGGCAAGCCGGTCGGCACCGTCGTCCGGCATGAAGACGTATCGTGTCATTGATGTTCCCCTCGAAGTGGTGCCCCGAGGCAAGGATACTCTTATTGATTGCATACATCAATATACTGCAACTTAGGATAATTCGATCGGACGGCGCGCGGCGAACGCCGTTGCGGGCAAAGCCGGGACGCCCTACATCGGAGCCACAGCAAGGAGCCTCCCGATGGACCTGATTTCCCGCTTCGACATCGACGACAGCACCGTCCGGCGCCTGGTTGCGGATGCCATCGGCGGCGCCGACGACGGAGAGCTGTTCCTCGAATACAGCGAGGGCGAAGCGCTGATGTTCGACAATGGCCGGCTGAAGACGGCGAGCTTCAACACCGACCAGGGCTTCGGCCTGCGCGCGGTGGCCGGCGAGGCGACCGGCTTCGCCCATGCCAGCGAGATGTCGGGAGCGGCGCTGCGCCGCGCCGCCGACGCGGTGGCGGCGGTGAAGGCCGGCTATTCCGGCACGCTGGCTGCAGCGCCGGCGGGAACGAACGTGAAGCTCTACGACGACGTCAACCCGATCGCCTCGCCCGGCTTCGCCGAGAAGGCCGCGCTGCTGCAGGAGATCGACGGCTGGGTGCGGGCGCGCGATCCCCGCGTGCGGCAGGTGACGGCGGCGCTGACGGCCTCGTGGCAGCAGGTGGAGATCCTGCGCGCCGACGGGCACCTTGTGCGCGACATCCGCCCGCTGGTGCGGATGAACGTGTCGGTGGTCGTCGGCGAGGGCGACCGGCAGGAGAGCGGCTCCTACGGCATGGGCGGCCGCAAGGCGTTCGGCGAGTTCATTGCCGAGCAGAGCTGGAAGCACGCCGCCGAGGAGGCGCTGCGCCAGGCGCTGGTCAATCTGGAGGCGGTGCCGGCGCCGGCCGGCACGTTCGACATCGTGCTGTCCTCCGGCTGGCCGGGCGTGATGCTGCACGAGGCGGTGGGGCACGGGCTGGAAGGCGACTTCAACCGCAAGAAGACCTCGGCCTTTTCCGGCCTGCTGGGGCAGCAGGTGGCGGCCAAAGGCGTCACAGTCGTCGACGACGGCACCATCGCCGAGCGGCGCGGCTCGCTGACGATCGACGACGAGGGCACGCCCAGCGCGCGCAACGTGCTGATCGAGGACGGGAAGCTCGTCGGCTACATGCAGGACCGGCAGAACGCCCGGCTGATGGGCATGCGCGCCACCGGCAACGGCCGGCGCGAGGGCTATGCGCACCAGCCGATGCCGCGCATGACCAACACCTTCATGACCGGCGGCGACAGGGAGCCGGCCGAGATCATCGCCTCGGTGAAGAAGGGCATCTACGCCGTCTCCTTCGGCGGCGGCCAGGTGGACATCACGTCGGGCAAGTTCGTGTTCGGCTGCACCGAGGCCTACATGATCGAGGACGGCAAGGTGACGCAGCCGATCAAGGGCGCGATGCTGATCGGCAACGGGCCGGACGCCATGCACCGGGTCTCGATGATCGGCAACGACATGAAGCTCGACACCGGCATCGGCATGTGCGGCAAGGCCGGCCAGGGCGTGCCGGTGGGCGTCGGCCAACCGCATCTGAGGATGGACCAGATGACGGTGGGCGGCACGCGGGCGTGATACCTTAGCGGCGATCAGGTATCAAAGAGGCGTGGACATGATACCTAACTAGCAGCAATCGCGAAGGATGGTACTCAATCGCCGATCAGGTATCATTCGCCATGGACCCTCGTAGTTTCAACAGCGGATCCCCCGGGAAACTCATCGACACGAGTTTGAGTGTCAAGGCGTTTTCCCCCGACCCGCTCCCCCCGAAAATCGATCTCGCGGCGGTATTTCTCGCCTGTGGCGAGTCGATGGCGGCGATCGGTGCTCTGAACGCCAGAATCGCGCAGTTGCGCAATTCCCACATCATCCTTCGACCACTCCAGCGACGTGAGGCACTCCTGTCTGCGGCACGCAGACGTGATACCTAAACGGCGGTTATGTATCAAAGAGGCGTAGACATGATACCTAACTAGCGGTAATCGCGAAGGATGGTACTCAATCGCCCATAAGGTATCACTCGCCATGGACCCTCGTAGTTTCAACAGCGGATCCCCCGGAAAACTCATCGACACGAGTTTGGGTGTCAAAGCGTTTTCCCCCGACCCGCTCCCCCCGAAAATCGATCTCGCGGCGGTATTTCTCGCCTTTGGCGAGTCAATGGCGGCGATCGGTGCTCTGAACGCCAAAATCGCTCAGTTGCGCAATCCCCACATCATCCTTCGACCACTCCAGCGACGTGAGGCACTCCTGTCATCGGCGATGGAAGGGACATTCACGACGACAGATGAACTGGCTTTGCTGGAAGCGGGAGCCGAGGAAGGAGCAAGAGCGGACACACGCGAAGTATTGAACTACGCACGCGCGCTAACCCACGCGCTGAACATGATGGAGCAGTTGCCGATATGCCATAGGATGATCAGGGAAGTTCACGAAAAGCTCCTGGCGGGTCTGCCGCGCGGAAGAGGCGGAGACAAGCGGCCAGGCGAATACAAGCGCGACCAGAACTGGATCGGAGGCATTTCCCCCCAATCCGCCCGGTTCGTCCCTCCCCCTCCCAAGGAAGCGGCCGCTGCGATGGATCAACTCGAAGCCTTCATCAATCGGGACGACCCGCAATCGATTCCCGCCCTGCTCGAAGCTGCAATCGTCCACTACCAGTTCGAAACGATCCATCCTTTCGCCGACGGCAACGGACGTGTCGGGCGAATTCTGATCCCGCTCATCCTCCAATCGAGAGGGCTGATCACGGCACCGGTGTTCTATCCGAGCGCCAGCCTCGAAGCCCGCAAGGATGAATACATCGACCTGATGTTCGACGTCTCTTCGAAGGGACGCTGGACCCAATGGCTGCACTTCTTCCTCTCCGTCTGCACCGATACATGCGTCACCTCGAACCGGCTGATAGACGGCCTCATCTCTCTCCAGAACGAGTACCGCGAGCTGGCGATGTCGAAATTCCGATCCAACAACGTCGTCATCGTCATCGACCACCTCTTCTCCAGTCCGGTGGTTTCGACGCCCATCGTGAAGAAGCTCCTCGGCGTGACGCATCGCGCTGCCCGGCTGACGATCGCCAATCTCGAGGAGATCGGCGTCCTGGAAAAGGTGCAGGGTCCGTCCATGCCGGAATACTTCGCCGCACGCGCCATCCTCAGAGCTTCGGCATGAAACGCCCCTCCTCCATCGTCATCCTCACCGGCGCGGGCATCTCGGCCGAATCGGGCGTCGACACGTTCCGCGACGCGGGCGGGATCTGGTCGAAGGTGGATTATCGCGACGTGGCGACGCCGCAGGGTTTCGCGCGCAATCCGCGGCTGGTGCACGACTTCTACAACCAGCGCCGGCGCGGCATGGCGGGGGTGGCGCCGAACGCGGCGCATGTGGCGCTGGCGCGGCTGGAGCACGCGTTTTCCGGCGCGTTCCTGCTGGTGACGCAGAACATCGACGACCTGCACGAGCGGGCCGGTTCGTCGCGGCTGATCCACATGCATGGCGAGATCGGCCAGGCGCTGTGCAGCAATTGCGGCAACCGGCTGCACTGGCCGGGCGACATGGACGTCGACACGCTGTGTCCGGCCTGCCACTCGATGGGGACGCTCCGGCCCGACGTCGTGTGGTTCGGCGAGATGCCCTACCACTTGGGGCGGATCGAGCGGGCGCTGGAGGCCTGCGACCTGTTCGTGTCGATCGGCACGAGCGGCAGCGTCTACCCGGCCGCCGGCTTCGTCGAGGAGGCGCGGCGGCACGGGGCGCATACGGTCGAGCTCAATCTCGAGCCGTCGGACGGGTTCTCGCTGTTTGCCGAAGCCGAGCACGGCAAGGCGACCGAGATCGTGCCGGCCTTCGTCGAGCGGCTGCTCGCCGGGGAATGACCCGGCCGGCGGCGGTCAGCGCCGCTTCTTCGGCTTGTCCAGCAGGGCCACGGCCTCGACATGCGGCGACCAGAGGAACTGGTCGACCGGCACCACGCGCGTCAGCGCGTAGCCGCCTTCCACGAGAATCGCGACGTCGCGGGCGAAGGTGACGGGATTGCAGGAGACGGCCACGACCTTCGGCACGTCGCTGCGGGCGATCTGCCGCGCCTGATCCTCGGCGCCGGCGCGGGGCGGATCGAAGATCACGCCGCCGAAGGCGTTGAGCTCCTTGAAGGTCAGCGGCCGGCGGAAGAGGTCGCGCCGTTCGAGCGTCACGCGCTTCAGGCCGGCGGCGAAGCGGAAGGCGCGGTCGAGCGCGCCCAGCGCCGCGGCCTCCGCCTCGACCGCATGCACCTCGGCGTGGCGGGCGAGGCGGAGCGCGAAGGCGCCGGCGCCGGAGAACAGGTCGGCGACCTTCTTCGACTTGCCGAGATGGCCGACGGCGAGCGCGGCCATGGCGTCCTCCGCCGAGGCGACCGCCTGGAGGAAGCCGCCCGGCTGCGGCTCGAGCGCGACGCCGCCGGCCATGACCATGGGCTTCCTCGGCTCGATGACGATCTCGCCGTCGACCGAGAGCCGGGCGAAGCCGGCCTTGAGCACATAGCGGCCGGCGGCGTGGCGGGCATGGTCGGACAGCGCACCGGATTCGAAGGCGGCGACGTCGAGACCGTGATTGGTGGCGGTGACCAGGAGGCGGAAGGGCTGGCCGGTGGCGGCGACGATGCCGGCGAGATCGCGCAGCGCCGGCAGCGCGGCGACGATCTCGGGCACCAGGATCGGGCATTCCTCGATGTCGACGAGCCGGTTCGACTGGGCCTCGTTGTAGCCGAGCTCGATGCCGCGGTCCGTGCGCCTTGCGGTGAAGGCGGCGCGGCGGCGGCTCTCCGGCGCGCAGGCGACCAGCGGATCGACCGCGACGTCGAGGCCGCGCCCGGCCAGCGCCTGCACCAGCTTGTCGTGCTTCCAGGCGTGATAGGCGGAGGGCTCGAGGTGCTGCAGGACGCAGCCGCCGCAGGTGCCGAAATGCCGGCAGGGCGGCTCGACGCGCTCGGGCGCGCGCTCGATCAGCGCCATCAGGGTGCCGCGCTCGCCGACGACGGCGGCGGTGACCGTCTCGCCCGGCAGCGCGAAGGGGACGTAGGCATGGCCGCGCGCGGTGCGGGCGATGCCGTCGCCCTGGGCGCCGAGGCGCTCGATGAGGAGGCGGGTCGATTCGGCGCTCATGCGTCCTTCACTCCGGCCAGCAGGAACTCGCGGTTGCCGTCGCCGCCGGCAATGGGCGACGGCAGGAGGCCGAGCGTGCGCCAGCCCGGCTGCCGGCCGAGCCAGCCGGCGAGGTCGTCCGCGACGCGGGGACCGTCGGCGGGATCGCGCAGGAGGCCGCCCTTGCCGATCGCCGCGCGGCCGGCCTCGAACTGCGGCTTGACCAGGAAGACGCCGGGCGCGCCGGGGGCGGCGAGGTCCAGCGCCGGCGGCAGGGCGAGCTTCAGCGAGATGAAGGAGACGTCGGAGACGAGCATGTCGGGGCGGTGGCCGGCAAGATCGGAGACGGTCAGGTCGCGGGCGTTGAGGCCCTCGCGCACGGTGACGCGCGGGTCGGCGCGCAGGCTCTCGTGCAGCTGGCCGTGGCCGACGTCGAGGGCGACGACATGCCCTGCCCCGCGTTCGAGCAGCACCTGGGTGAAGCCGCCGGTGGAGGCGCCGACGTCGAGCGCCGTGCAGCCGGCGGGGTCGAGGCCGAAGCCGTCGAGCGCGGCGACGAGCTTCAGCGCCGCGCGCGAGACGTAGCGCTGCGCCGGATCGGCGACCGCGATGGCCGCCGTCGCCGGAACCGCCAGAGCGGGCTTCGTCTCGCCGCGGCCGTCGACGGTGACCGTGCCGCGCAGGATGGCGTCGCGGGCCCGCGAGCGCGAGGAAAACAGGCCGCGCGCCACCAGCGCCTCGTCGAGGCGCATCGTTCCGGAACTGGGATGGTCGGGCCGCATCCGCCCCTCATTGGCGAATGCGGGGCGCGAGCGCAAGCCGCGATGGCTCAGAGATCGGCCAGCAGGCGCCCGGCGAGCGGGTCGCTCGCCCGCGCGAGACCGTCGATCCAGACGCCGTGCCGGGAGGGCGCCGGTGCCGCGCGCGTGGTGCTGGCGGTGGTCTCGGCGCTGACCGAGCGCACGAAGGACGGTTCGACGCCGGGGGCGAAGCCGCCGCGAAGGTTGCCGATCCGCCCGGCGAGGATGCGCGCCGCCGCCCGGTCGATCGAGCGGTCGACCTGCGGGACCACGACGTCGATCCGCCCGGTCGGACCGCCCGGAGAGCGTGTCGCAGGTCCCCTCCCCGCGCCGCCGGGTTCGGCCCGGACGTCGGCCAAAGCGATGCCGTTCAGCCCGGCGACGAGCGCCGCGGCCGCGAGAAACGTCTTCATGATGCGTGCTCCCAGTCCCGCGACCGGTGTAGCGCAGCGATCCTAAGATCGGGCCAAGAGACAGGGTAAGCGGGAGGCAAAGCAGGAGCGTAAACCGGAGGTTACAGGGGGATGGCCGGGGCGGCGGGCGCGCCGGGCGCGCGGTCGCGCTAGCGCGACCGGTGATACTGCAATTGACGCCGCCGTGCTGTCCGAGCAGCGCGCCGCGCGGGATGCGAGGGGACGCCGAGCTCTGTCGCGCCCCCCTCTGCCTGCCGGCATCTCCCCCACACGGGGGGAGATCAGGCGCGTCACCGGATCCGCCGGTTGTCATCGGCGTCGAAGGAGCGCCGCCGCCCGAACCGCCGATCTCCCCCCGTGTGGGGGAGATGCCGGCAGGCAGAGGGGGGCGCGAAGGAGCGCGACGTTGGAAAACTCGATGCCGGCGTGCTCCCTCGCCGCAGCCAGCGACGGCGCTTCGCGAAACCATCCGGCCTTCCGCGCGTTCGGCACCGACAGCAACAATCGGCGAGACGCGACATGCTCAAGTTCATCGGCGGCACGATCGGAATCATCTTCCTCATCGGCCTGCTGGTCGTCATCGGTATCCTGATGCTGATCTTCTGACGGCGGCGAAGGCAGCGGCAGCTCGCGGAAGGCATCGGCTTCCGCGAGCGGGTTCAGGCGACCTGCGGGTCGAGCAGGCGGGCCGGCCGATCCAGGCAGCCGAGCGACGCGAGCGTCTCGGTGACGGCGATATCGAGCGGCGTCCGCGGCTCCTCACCCAGCAGGTCGACGAGACGGGCATTGTCGAGCCGGACCGGGTGGCGCCAGTAGGGGGCGATTTCGGCCGCCTCGCGCGGGAAGCCGCCGAAGAGGCCGGCGGCCCGGATCAGCCACCACGGGAAGGCGAAGACGCGCAGCCGGCGGCCGGTGGCCCGGCGGATCGCCTCCACCATCTGCCGGCCGTCATGGTCGCAGACGCCCTCGAACTGCAGCATCTCGAAGGGACGCAGGCGCTCCGGCGCGTCGAGCAGGCGCGCGAAGGTTTCGGCGAGGTCGGGGAGATAGGCCCAGCTGTGGCCCGGGCTGCGCGCGGGATCGACGATGCGGCGCAAAGGCCTGCCCGGCGCGACCATGACCTGCGCGAACCAGCTGGAACGGGCGCCCGGGCCGAAATAGTCGCCGGCGCGCAGGATGAGCGCGGGGACCTCGGGCGCGGCCTGCCGCAGGCGCTCCTCCACCGCGACGCGGATCAGGCCCTTGCGGCTCTTCGGCCGCTGGGCGCTGTCGGTGCCGATGACGGGCGTCGCCGCAGGGTCGAAATTGTAGATGGTGCCGGGCAGCACGATGCGCGCGCCGACGGCGCGCGCCGCGGCGATGGTGTTGTCGATCATCGGCAGGACGAGCGTGTCCCAGTTGCGGTAGCCCGGCGGGTTGACCGCATGCACGATGACCGAGGCGCCCTGCGCGGCCCGGACGACGTCGTCGCGCCGCATGGCGTCGCCGGTGATCCATTCGATGCCGGCTTGGCTCGCGGGCGTGAGTTTGGCCGCGTCGCGGACCATGCCGCGCACCCGCCAGCCATGGCGCAGCAGCGCGGCCGCGATGCCGCCGCCGATGCCGCCCGTCGCGCCGAGCACCAGCGCCGTCCTGTTCCGTTCCATCCAGCTCTCCTGTCCGGCCGTTTCGATGCGCAGAAGGTGGCGCGTGCGAGGCTGAAAAGGAATTGCAAACAATCCGACAGCTGGTAGTCATGTTTTTATGAACTCCGCCGTCGCATGGGACGATCAGCGCATTTTTCTGGCCGTGCTCGAAGAGGGCAGCCTGTCGGCCGCCGCGCGGCGGCTCGGCCTGTCGCATCCCACCGTGCGCAGCCGGATCGAGGCGCTGGAGAGCGCGCTGGGGACGGTGCTGTTCACGCGGTCGGTGAACGGGCTCGCGCCGACCGAGACCGCCGAGGCGCTGCGCGGCGCAGCCCGCGCCATGGCGATGGCCTCGGACCTGTTCGTGCGGCAGGCTTCGTCGGCCGGCGACGCGGTGGCGGGAACGGTGCGGGTGAGCGTGCCCGAGTTCATGGGGATCGAGGTGATGCCGGCCATGCTGGCGCGGCTGCGCGCGGCGCATCCGGGCGTGCGGATCGAGCTGTCGCTGAGCAACGCGCCCGCCGACCTGCTGGCGCAGGAGGTGGACGTGGCGGTGCGGACGGTGACGCCGAAGCAGGCGGCGCTGGTGGCGCGCAAGGTGGCGGCGATCCCGCTCGGGCTGTTCGCCGCGCGCAGCTACGTGGCGCGGCGCGGCGCGCCGGACAGTCTCGCGGCGCTGGCCGACCATGACGTGATCGGGCCGGACCGCAACCGCATCGACCTCGCCTTCGCCGCGCAGATCGGCGGCGGCTTCCTGCGCGAGCGCCTCGTGCTGCGCACCGACAGCCATCCGGCGCAGCTCGCCGCCGCGCGGGCCGGCGTCGGCATCGCGGTGGCGCAGGTTCCGGTGGGCGACGCCGACCCGCGGCTCGTCCGTCTCCTGCCGGAGATCGACGTCGCCGTGCTGGAGACGTGGATCGTGACGCACGAGAACCTGGCGAAGGTGCCGCGCGTGCGGGCGGTGTTCGATTCGCTGGTGGATTCGTTCGGGGCGATGCCGCGCGGGCGGTGACGGCTGAAGGCGCGTCGCGATCGTTCGGACGCGCTCCGCGCGATTCAGGTCTCCTGCTTTCGCGCCTGTCTTTGGCCCGGAACCGGTGCCTGCTTCCGGAAGACCTGCTTCAGGCCCGCGCCGCCCGTGCGCCCGTGCCGAGCGCCGCGAAGACGGTGCGGACGATGCCGGCGGTGTCGAGGCCGGCGATCTCGATCATCCTTTCGGGCTTGGCGTGGTCGGTGAAGACGTCGGGGAAGACCAGCGGGCGGATTCGGGCGCCCGATTCGAGCAGGCCGGCGCCGGCGAGGAAATGCAGGACCTGCGTACCGAAGCCGCCGATCGAGCCTTCCTCGACGGTGACCAATACCTCGTGCTCGCGCGCCAGGCGGGCGACGAGGTCGCCGTCGAGCGGCTTGGCGAAGCGCGCGTCGGCGACCGTGGTGGAGAGGCCGGCGGCGTCGAGTTCCTCGGCCGCGGCGAGGCAGTCGGCGAGCCGCGTGCCAAAGGAGAGCAGCGCGACCTTGGTGCCTTCGCGCAGCACGCGGCCCTTGCCGATGGGCAGCGCCACGCCGCGCTCGGGCATGTCGACGCCGACGCCGTTGCCGCGCGGGTAGCGGAAGGCGATCGGGCCGCCGTCATGCTCGACGGCGGTGCGGATCATGTGGCGCAGCTCCGCCTCGTCGGCGGCGGCCATGACGGTGAAGCCCGGCAGCATGGCGAGATAGCCGACGTCGAAGGCGCCGCAATGGGTGGCGCCGTCTGCGCCGACATAGCCGGCACGGTCGATCGCGAAGCGGACGGGCAGGCCCTGCAGGGCCACGTCGTGGACCACCTGGTCGTAGGCGCGCTGCAGGAAGGTGGAATAGATGGCGCAGAAGGGCCGAAAGCCCTCGGTGGCGAGGCCGGCGGCGAAGGTGACGGCGTGCTGCTCGGCGATGCCGACGTCGAAGGTGCGCGACGGGAATGCCTCGCCGAAGAGATCGAGCCCGGTGCCGGAGGGCATGGCCGCGGTGATGGCGACGATGCGGTCGTCGTCCCGCGCTTCCTGGACGAGGGTCTCGGCGAAGACCCTGGTGTAGGCGGGCGCATTGGCCGGCGCCTTGGCCTGGGCGCCGGTGATGACGTCGAACTTGTTGACGCCGTGATACTTGTCGGACGCCGCCTCGGCGGGCGCGTAGCCCTTGCCCTTCTGGGTGACGACGTGGATGAGGATCGGGCCGGCGCCGTTGTCGCGGACGTTCTTCAGCACCGGGATCAGGTGCTCGAGATTGTGGCCGTCGATCGGGCCGATGTGGAAGAAGCCCAGTTCCTCGAACAGCGTGCCGCCGGTGACGTAGCCGCGCGCATGCTCGACGGCGCGGGTGATGGCGCGGTCGACCGTCTTGCCGAGATAGGAAGTGAGCTTCTTGCCGAAATCGCGGAAGCCCTGGTAGGTGCGGCCCGAGGCGAGGCGCGCCAGATAGGCGCTCATGGCGCCCGACGGCGGGGCGATCGACATGTCGTTGTCGTTGAGGATGACGATCAGCCGGGCATCGAGCGCGCCGGCATTGTTCAACGCCTCGTAGGCCATGCCGGCCGACATGGCGCCGTCGCCGATGACGGCGATGACGTTGTTCTTCGCGCCCTTGAGGTCGCGGCCGACGGCCATGCCGAGGCCGGCCGAGATCGAAGTGGAGGAATGCGCCGCGCCGAAGGGATCGTAGGGGCTCTCGTCGCGCTTGGTGAAGCCCGACAGGCCGCCTTCCTGGCGCAGGGTGCGGATGCGGTCGCGCCGGCCGGTGAGGATCTTGTGCGGATAGGCCTGGTGGCCGACGTCCCAGATCAGCCGGTCGGCCGGCGTGTCGAAGACGTAGTGCAGCGCCACGGTCAGCTCGACCACGCCGAGACCGGCGCCGAGATGGCCGCCGGTCTGCGAGACGGCGTCGATCATCTCCGCGCGCAGCTCGGCGGCGAGCTGCGGAAGCTCTGCTTCGGACAGCTTCTTCAGGTCGGCGGGGATGGTGACGCGGTCGAGAAGCGGGGTCGCGGGCGGCGATTTGACGGTCATTCAACTGTTTCGCATTGGCCGATCATCGGGAGATAGGCGCTGGGCCGATGAAAGTAAACGCGCGAGATGGCCAAGGGTGGCAGGAGAAGCCGGCGAAAAACACATCGCCGTACCCGCCCGGCCGACCAGTGCGTCACTCGGGCAGGGGGATGAACTCCGCGGCGTCGCCCGGCACGATGTCGAAGCGGCCGGTGCGCCACTCCTCCTTGGCCTGCTCGATGCGCTCCTTCGACGAGGAGACGAAGTTCCACCAGATGTAGCGCGGCGAACCCATGGAGGCGCCGCCGAAGAGCATCAGATGGGCGCCCTCCTCCGAGGCCACGACGATCTCGTCGCCGGGGCGGAAGACGAGCAGGCGGTCGGGCGAGAAGCCGTCGCCGGCGATGGTAACGCGGCCGTCGAGCAGGTAGACGGCGCGCTCCTCGGCCGCGGCGGGGATGCGGACGCGGCCGCCGGGCGCGATCCGGATGTCGACGTAGAGCGTGTCGGACTGGGTGCGGACGGGCGAGCGGACGCCCTCGAAATCGCCGATGACGACGCGGCCCGAGGCGCCGTCGCCGGCAAACAGCGGCAGTGCGGCGGCGGCGGTGTTCTCGAACAGGGGATCGATCTCCTCCCGGTGGTCGGGCAGCGCGATCCAGGTCTGCAGGCCCGAGATCGACATCGGCGCGCCGCGCAGCTCTTCCGGCGTGCGCTCGGAATGGACGATGCCGCGGCCGGCCGTCATCAGGTTCACGTCGCCCGGCGCGATCACCATTTCGGTGCCGAGCGAATCGCGATGGCGGATTTTTCCGTCGAAGAGATAGGTGACGGTGGCGAGCCCGATATGCGGATGCGGGCGCACGTCCATGGCCGTGCCGGGGCGCAGGATGGCCGGGCCCATGCGGTCGAAGAAGATGAAGGGCCCGACGAGCCGGCGCTTCGCCGTCGGCAGCGCGCGGCGGACCTCGAAGCCGCCGATGTCCTTGGCGTTGGGGATCACCATCAGCTCGATGGCATCGCAGGCGAAGGCATCGCCGGGCTCGGGGTCGTGGCCGGGGAAGAAGCTCATCGGGGGGGCTCCTCAGGTCCAACTCAGGACGGGCGCACCATAGCGCGAGAGGTGGCGATCGTATGTGACGAACCGCATCTCCTCGACGATCGCCTGGGCGAGCATGAGCCGGTCGAACGGGTCGCCGTGCAGGGCGGGGAGCCGCTCGACGAAGGCGGCGTGGGCGGCGTTGACGTTCAGGATGCCGAAGCCGGCGGCATCGAACTCTGCGATGGCCTGCGGCGCCGTCATCGGCGGCGCGTCGCGACGACCGCGGCCATGTTTGATTGCGATCTCCCATACGGCGACCGCCGAAACCATCACCGTGCCACCCCCGACGCCGAACAGCCTGTGAATACGGACCGGGATGCGCTCCGGGGTGCTGGTCGCCCAGATCGCAACATGCGTATCGAGGAGAAGCCTCACTCCTCCTCGCCGAGGAACATCTTCCCGATCTCGGCATCCATGGCCTGGAAGGCTTCGAAGTTCATCGGCGGATACTTGCCGGCGGCAAGGCCCAGCCGGATTTTCCGCGGCTCTTCGGCCGGCGGCTCGACCGGGACCAGCCGCGCGGCGGGCTTGCCGTCGCGCTCGATGACGATCTCTGTTTCGGTGCCGTTCGCGACCGCCTCGACGAGGGTCGCGAGGTCAATCTCCGCATCGGTGAGTTTCACGACGCCCATGGCCGGGCTCCCGTTGGCAGTGGTTGCGACGAAGATACGCCGTGCGGCGGTGCGGCGCAACGCGGGGCGCTGCGGGAGGCAATGCCCGAGCGGGCGAGGAGATCTTGAAGGAAGCGCCTCCTCCATCACCCTGAAGCCGGCGCCGAGTTCTGCGGCACCCCCCTCTGTCCTGCCGGACGGGGCGAGCCACCGGTCTCGCCCATCCTTCGGCCCCGCCTCAAAGGGGGGGAAATCCGGCGCTCCGCCGTCGCGCCCGGCTGACGTCGTGCCTGTGTTTCACCCGATACCCCTTTCGGGCCGATCAAGCGCCCACGGGGGAAGCAGGATAGGAAGGGAGTTCTGCGCCCCGTCAGCCCGGATCGAGCGGCTCGACGCCCGTCGGCTGGCCGTCGCGGGAGAGGCGGATCTTCTCGACCTTGGCTTCGGCGGATTTCAGCAGGGTGTCGCAATGGCGCTTGAGGGCTTCGCCACGCTCGTAGATGGCGATCGACTTCTCGAGCGGGACGTCGCCCTTCTCGAGGTCGTCGACGATGCGTTCCAGCGCTTCCAGCGCCTGCTCGAAGCTCATGGCGCGGACGTCGTCGTTGGGCTTGTCGGTCATGGATCGCTATCCCTTCATCAGCCGCCGGACATGCACCGCCACCGACATGGCCAGGCCCTGGAGGTCGTAGCCGCCCTCCAGCAGGCTGACGAGCCGGTTGGAACAATGGCGGCCGGCGCGGTCCATCAGTTCGGCGGTCGCCCAGTCGAAGTCGGCCTCGTCGAGATTGATCTCGGCCAGCGGGTCGCGGTGATGGGCGTCGAAGCCGGCCGAGATGATGATCAGGTCCGGCCGGAAATCGTCGAGCGCCGGCAGGACGCGCGAGCGGAAGGCGTCGCGGAAGACGGCGGAGCCGGAATGCGGCGGCAGCGGCGCGTTGACGATGGTGCCGGCGCCCGTCTCGTCCTTCGCGCCGGTGCCGGGATAGAGCGGCATCTGGTGGGTCGAGCAGTAGAGGACGGAGCGGTCGTCCCAGAAGATGTCCTGCGTGCCGTTGCCGTGGTGGACGTCCCAGTCGACGATGGCGACGCGCTCGGCGCCATGCGCCTTCTGGGCGTGGCGGGCGGCGATGGCGGCGTTGTTGAACAGACAGAAGCCCATGGCCGTCGCCCGCTCGGCATGGTGGCCGGGCGGCCGGGCGGCGACGAAGACGTTGTCGGCGCGGCCGACGAAGACGTCGTCGACGGCCGCATTGGCCGCACCGACGGCGGTGAGCGCCGCCTGCCAGGTCTTCGGGCTTGCCGAGGTGTCGGCGTCGATGCGCACGAGGCCCTGCCCTTCTTCGGGCATGGCGAGACGGACCCGCTCCAGATAGTCCTGCGGATGGGCGAGCAGGACGGCTTCGGGATCGGCCTGCGGCGATTCCACCCGGTCGAGATCGTCGAAGCTCTCGTGTTCGAGAGCCCGGCCGATGGCGCGCAGCCTGTCCGGCCGCTCGGGATGGCCGGACGGCGTCAGGTGCTCGAGATAGATCGGATGCGTGTAGAGGCGCGTGGTCATGGCTGGAACTTAGGCGCTGAGCGGCCGCTTTGCCACCTCGACGGCCGCCACGGAACCGGCCGTCAACAGGGTTCTCGCCGAACGAGCCCGCCGCGGGTGGTGCGGAGCGCCGGGCGGATCAATCCTTGTCCATGATGACGGTCCGGGCGATGCGGATGCCGAAGCCTTCCAGGCCGACATAATGGCGCTCGCGCGAGGTGACGAGTTCGATGGAGGAGATGCCGAGATCGCGCAGGATCTGGGCGCCGAGACCGATCTCGCGCCACTCGTTCTCGCGGCGCAGCGCCTCGTCATGGCGCTCGTCGGTGCCCGGCGCCGGGCGCGCGCGGCGCTGGTGGGCGACGCCGACGGAGCCTTCGCGCAGGTAGACGATGACGCCGCGCTGCTTCTCGCCCATGTCGCGCATGATGCGGCGCAGGCGGTCCGAGGTGCCGAACATGTCGGTGACCACGTCCTCTGGATGCAGGCGCACCGGAATCTCCTCGCCGTCGCGGATGTCGCCGAAGACGATGGCGAGATGGTGCATCGGGTCCCAGGGCAGCGTGTAGGTGTGGGCGCGCGCCTTTCCGCCGGGGGTGTCGACGTCGAAGCTGTCGATGCGCTCGACCAGCGTCTCCTGGCGCTGGCGGTAGGCGATCAGGTCGGCGACCGAGACCTGCTTCAGGCCGTGGGTGTCGGCGAAGCTCGACACCTGCGGGCCGCGCATGACGGTGCCGTCGTCGTTGACGAGCTCGCAGATGACGCCGACCGGCGGCAGGCCCGACAGCTTGCACAGGTCGACGGCGGCCTCGGTGTGGCCGGAGCGCATGAGCACGCCGCCCTCGCGCGCGACCAGCGGGAAGATGTGGCCGGGGCGGACGAAATCGGAGGCGCCGACATTGCCGTTGGCGAGGTTGCGGACGGTGAGCGTGCGGTCGTCGGCCGAGATGCCGGTGGTGGTGCCGTGCCTGAAGTCGACGCTGACGGTGAAGGCGGTGGCATGCGGGGCGTCGTTCTCGGCCACCATGGGCGCGAGGTTCAGGCGGCGGGCCTCCTCGCGCGGCATCGGCGCGCAGACGATGCCGGAGGTGTGGCGCACGATGAAGGCCATCTTCTCGGGCGTGCAGTGGACGGCCGCGACGATCAGGTCGCCCTCGTTCTCGCGTCCGTCGTCGTCCATGACGACCACGATCTCGCCGCGCTCGAAGGCGCGCAGGGCTTCGACGATCTTCTTCTGGTCGTAGGGCATGGCACTCGCTTCGCTCGGAGGGCAGTCGGCAGTCGGCAGTCGGCAGTCGGGGAATAAACCCGTTGCCGCAGAACGCAAGAGGATTTGGTGGCGGGAGGTGAGGCGCGATTCGAGACGGGCGGCTGGGGCGCGAGCGTCGTTGGTGGGCGAGCGCTTGCCCAACCACACACATTCACGTATCTTACGGAAGTTGCGGAGAAGGTGATATGGCCAGCGTTCCAGCATCCCAGTTTCAGAAGAACTTCGGCGAGTGGCACGACAGAGTACATCAGGGGCCGGTCGAGATCACGCGCTACGGGAGGCCGACGGCCTATCTGGTCTCGGCCGATCTCTTTCAGCAGCTCTGGGAGCGCTTCCGGATCGCGGTGCCTGTCGAGGACCTGCTGCCGGGTGACATCGACCTGATCATGCAGAGCGCGGTCGCGACCGATCAACCCTACACGCTCGACGACATCCCGGAGAGCGACGACGAAACGGCGGTGCTGCCCCGGGCTCGCGGTTGAAGATCCCGTCCCATCCGCCGATCGGGCACGTGGTCGCTTACGAGTATCTCTGGGCGAGCAAGGCCGGCCGGCGCGAGGACGGAGAGAAGACCTACCCGGTTGCGCTGATCCTCGCCCGGAAGGACGATTTCGGCTTCGTGCTCACCTATGCGCTGGGAATCTCCCACATGCGGCCTCGCGAGGAACGGCGCGCGCTGGAGGTGCCGCCGAAGTTGCGACGCCATATCGGTCTCGATGCCGAGCCCCAATGGATCTATACCGACGAGGCCAACGTCTTCGCCTGGCCAGGCCCTGATCTGCGACCGGCGCGGTGGATTTCGCAGCGCCCTCTCGCGACCGACGGCTGTGTCCTCGGTGCATTGCCCGTCGACTGGTTCGAGGACGTCAAGCGTCACTTCGCGGAAAGCTACCGGCTGCGCCACCTGCAGATCACCAAGCGAACCACCTGACGGGCAGTTGCCGGCCAGCGCCTGGCCGCCGCCTCGCCTCAGCCCCGCCCGGTCTGGCCGCGGTGGCGCAGATAGTGGTCGGCGATGGCGCAGGCGACCATGGCTTGCCCGATGGGGACGGCGCGGATGCCGACGCAGGGATCGTGGCGGCCCCTGGTGCGGACCTGGACGTTGTTGCCGTCGAGGTCGATCGACTGGCGCTCGGTCAAGATGGACGAGGTGGGCTTGACGGCGAAGCGCGCCACGACCGGCTGGCCGGTGGAGATGCCGCCGAGGATGCCGCCGGCGTTGTTGGACAAAAACAGCGGTGCGCCGTCGTTGCCCATGCGCATCTCGTCGGCATTCTCCTCGCCGGTGATGCGCGCGGCCTCGAAGCCGTTGCCGATCTCGACGCCCTTGACGGCGTTGATGGACATCAGGAGCGAGGCGATGTCCTGGTCGAGCTTGCCGTAGATCGGCGCGCCGAGGCCCGCCGGCACGCCTTCGGCGACGATCTCGATCACCGCGCCGACGGAGGAGCCGGCCTTGCGGATGCCGTCGAGATAGTCGGCGAAGACCGGAACCGAGGCGCGGTCGGGCGTGAAGAAGGGGTTGTCGGCGTCGTCGACGAAATCCCAGTCCCAGTTGGCGCGGTCGATCGCCTTCGTTCCCATCGAGACGAGCGCGCCGCGCACGACGAGGCCGGGGACGACGCGGCGGGCGAGCGCACCGGCCGCGACGCGCGCCGCCGTCTCGCGTGCCGAGGAGCGGCCGCCGCCGCGGTGGTCGCGAATGCCGTACTTCGTCTGGTAGGTGTAGTCGGCATGGCCCGGCCGGAACTGCCGGACGATCTCGCCATAGTCCTTCGAGCGCTGGTCGACGTTCTCGATCAACATCGAGACCGGGGTGCCGGTGGTGACCAGCGTTTCCGGGTCGGCCTCGTCGGGCAGGACGCCGGACAGGATCTTCACCGCATCGGGCTCCTGGCGCTGGGTGACGAAGCGCGACTGGCCCGGACGGCGGCGGTCGAGATCGGCCTGGATGTCGGCCAGGCGGAAGCGGATGCCCGGCGGACAGCCGTCGACGACGCAGCCGAGGGCCGGTCCGTGGCTCTCGCCCCAGGTCGTGACGCGGAAGAGATGGCCGAAGGTGTTGTGCGACATGGACCCTTGCGACGGGCTGGCCGGCGGGCGCTGCCCCGCAGGCTTGGTGGACACGCCGCCTTGTATTGGCGTTTGGAGGACCGGTCAAACGGGCGCGCGGACGGGACGAGGCCGGCGCGGGAGCGAGCGGCGGCGGCCTCTGCGGACGGTCGGTCCCACTGCCGGAAACGCTTTGACACATTCCCTCCGTTTTGGTGTCCTAGAGCACGGCGGCGACGGGAGGAACCCGCCGGCCGAACACGCCTCGCGCGGTCGAAGCTTCATCGCCGACACCGGCCGGACGGTTATCGAGATCGACCAACTTTCAAGGTCCGGCGGAGAGCGGACCGCAACCCGAAGGACATTCCATGCGTATTGCCGTATCCGCGCTCAGCCTCGTCCTCTTCGCCTCGATGCCCGCGCTCGCGGGCCAGACGGAGGGCCGCATCAAGAGCGTCGACGAGGAGAAGCTGACGATCACGCTCGACGACGGGAAGTCGTACAAGCTGCCGGGCGAAGTGGACATGGCCGGGATCGAGCCCGGCGCCGAGATCGTCATCAATTTCGACAAGGTCGGCGACGTGAACCAGATCACCGACATGGCGGTGTACGAGTAGAGCGGTCCGTTCATGCCCGCGGTTCCGGCGGCCGATCGTCGGTGACTCGCTCGCGTCGTGACGCCGAGACGGTCTCGCCAGCGCGCGGGCGGGGGAGAAGCGCCCATCGCGCGGGCATCGGCAGATCCTGGGGACAGGCCCCAGGATGACGAGGGCGGGGTTGCGTCCTGCTGAAGCGGAGGCGGTCCGCGCGGCGGCCGCCAGCCCGCGTCATTCCGGAAGACGAACCGCGCGGAGCGCGGGGCGGCTGGCCGGAATCCATTCCGTTGCGCCGACGATCTCCAGCCTTGCGGCCGACGTCACGGAATGGATTCCGGATCCGGATGCCTCCGCTGCGCTCGGCCTCCGGTCCGGAATGACCCGGCAGGGGTGAGGCGCCGACCGCGTGACTGCCGACTGTCGAAAGCCAGAGGAGACGGGACCGGCGGGGCTTCGGAGCCTGCCGGTATCAGAGCCAGTCGAGGCGCCCGTCGCGCCAGCGCAGGATGCGGTCCTGGGGGACGTCCATCGCCGCCGCCTCGGCGCGGCCGGCCGTGCCGGTGAGCACGAAGATCGAGCGGATGACACCGCCATGCGTGACGCAGACGGTGTCGCGCTCCAGCGCCGACAGCCAGGGCTCGATGCGTGCCGAGAGGAGGTCGTAGCTCTCGGCGCCGGCGCCGGGCGGCAGGAACGACCACTTGTCGGCCTCGCGTTCGGCGGCGACGCCCGGGAAGGCGGTCTCGACCTCGTCCACCGTCCTGCCCTGCCAGTCGCCGAAATGAACTTCCACGAGGCGCGGTTCGAGCCGGTAGCCATCGCGCGGCAGACCGATCCCGGCGCGGAGGATCTCCATCGTCTCGCGCGTGCGGCGCAACGGGCTCGCCACGAAATCGAAGCGGTGCGGATCGTCGAGGAGTTCGGCGAGGCGCAGGGCGTTGCGGTGCGCCTGGCGCCGGCCGGTCTCGTTGACGTCGACGTCGCGCTGTCCCTGGAAGCGCAGCGCCGCGTTCCAGTCGGTCTGCCCATGCCGGACGAAATAGACGAGCGGGGTCATTGCCTTCTGCGCGCTGGCGGGAGGTGGAGGGGCGGCGCCCCTACTCCCTGACGGTCGAGATGTCGGGCGCGTCGACCGATTTCATGCCGACGACGTGGTAGCCCGAATCGACGTGATGGATCTCGCCGGTGACGCCGCGCGACAGGTCGGAGAGGAAATAGAGGCCCGAATCGCCGACCTCGTCGATCGACACCGTGCGCTTGAGCGGGGCGTTGTACTCGTTCCACTTCAGGATGTAGCGGAAATCGCCGATGCCGGAGGCCGCGAGCGTCTTGATCGGGCCGGCCGAGATGGCGTTGACGCGGATGCCGCTGCCGCCGAGATCGACCGCGAGATAGCGCACGCTCGCCTCCAGCGCCGCCTTGGCGACGCCCATGACGTTGTAGTGCGGCATGACCTTCTCGGCACCGTAATAGGTGAGCGTCAGGATCGAGCCGCCGTCGGTCATCAGCGGCTCGGCGCGCTTGGCCACCGCGGTGAGCGAATAGGCGGAAATGTCCATGGTGCGCAGGAAGTTGTCGCGCGTGGTGTCGACGTAGCGGCCGTCGAGTTCCTCCTTGTCGGAGAAGGCGATGGCGTGGACCACGAAGTCGAGCTTGCCCCAGCGCTCCTTCAGCGCGTCGAAGACGGCGTCGAGGGTGGCCATGTCGGTGACGTCGCAATGGCCGGCGAGATGGGCGCCGAGTTCCTCGGCGAGCGGCGCGACGCGCTTGCGGAAGGCGTCGCCCTGGTAGGTGAGCGCGAGTTCGGCGCCCTGCGCCACGCAGGACTTCGCGATGCCCCAGGCGATGGACCTGTTGTTGGCGATGCCCATGATGAGGCCGCGCTTGCCGGCCATCAGGCCATTCTTGTCCGCCATCTCGTCCTCTCCTGCACCGACTTGCGACGGATTGCCCTATCGCATAGCCGCCTGCCCCCGACAAGCGCCGAAGGACCCCGCGGGCGGCACGGCATGGGCGGCGGACGCATCAGTGCGCGGCGCGGCGCATCAGCGCTTCGAGTTCCTCGCGGCCGTCCTGCGGCAGCATGATGCGGACGTGGACGTAGAGATCGCCCGCGCCGCCCTCCTTCAGCGGCAGGCCGCGTTCCTTGAGCCGCAGCACCTTGTCGGAGCCGGACCAGGGCGGCACCGTGACGGCGATGCGGCCCTTCACGGTCTCGACCGGGAGCTTGGCGCCGAGGACGGCGTCCTTCAGGTCGACGAAGAGATCGAGATGCAGGTCGCGCCCCTCGGCGCGATAGCGCGGATGCGGGCGGATGCGCAGCTTGACCAGCGCATCGCCGCCGTTCTCGCCCTGGCCCTTGAGACGGATCGTCTGGCCGTCCTCGACATAGGCGGGAAGCTTGACGGCGAGCTTGCGGCCGTTGGGGAAGGCGACCGAGACGTGCGCGGCGGTCGCCGCCTCCTCGATGGTGACGTCGAGATTGGCCGCCGTGTCGGCCGCGCGACCGCCCCGGGCCGCTCCGGCAGCACCTGCCGCTCCGCCGCGCGAAAAGGCCTGGCCGAACAGGTCGCTGAAGATGTCGTCCGCGCCGAAGCCCGCGCCGTCGGGACCGCCCGCGCGGAACTCGAACCGCTGGCCGCGGGCGCCCGCACCGCCCGCCCCCGCACCGCGGCGGAAGGCGGCGAAGGGATCGCCCTGGGCGCCCTCGAAGCCCTGGTAGCGCGGCTTGCCCTCCGCGTCGATCTCGCCCCGGTCGAAGGCAGCGCGCTTCGTCTCGTCGCCCACGATCTCGTAGGCCTGGTTGGCCGCGTTGAAGCGGTCCTTCGCCTGCGGGTCGTCGGGGTTCTGGTCCGGATGGTACTTCTTGGCGAGCTTGCGGAACGCGGACTTGATGTCCTTGGCACTCGCGGTCCTGGCCACGCCCAATGTCTCGTAGGGGTCACGCATTCGACTGTCCGTGGTGAGAGAGGAATCTCCTGTTCACGCAGATATGAGCGCTCCTAGGAAGAAATTCCAGACCGATAGGCCGGCATCGTGGCGCAAATGGCGCGGGCGTCAGAGTGTGTGAATCAATCGAGGATGCGCAAGAATGCCCACTGAAATCCTCGAGATTTTTGGCGCAAGCTGCGCGGAAACGGGCATTCTTTCACATCCTCTCAGGCCGCTTCGAAGGTGCGGACCCACCATTCGCCGGCCATCGACATGCAGACCTCGCCACGGAAGAGCGAAACGCCCTGGAAGCTCTCGCGCGACACCCTGAACCGGCGGCACAGACGGGTTTCGTCCATGTACTGCGTGACGCCGAAGATCTCGCCCCGCGAACCGGTCTGCGAATTCGCCCAGGCGAGCGGGGCGCCGGGAGCCTCGTCGAGATTGGCGGAGGAAACGGCGTTGCGGATGGTGGTCTCGTCGGACATGCGTTCGGCATCCGGCGCGACGGCCCTGCCGCCGGAGATGGAACCGGTCTTGATCTGATCGAAGCCGAGGCTGTCGAGGCTGGGCGCGCGGGAGGTGCAGCCCGAAGCGATGAGGACGAGGGCCAGCACCGACGCACGGGCGGTCCCGCCGGCCCACGGCCCACGCACGTCCTGACTGTCTTTCCGATGCGACCGCGTCACCCGGCATACTCCCGTCGAGTGAATCCGAACCTCCGAAGTCTGGACGGGAACGGTTAACAGGTGGTTTTCGAAGCATGAAAAGACGGCGCGTTCGAATTGCGGCATTTTCTCGTTTTTTTCCGGGAACAAGCGCGGCCTCCGGCGGTTCGGCAAAGTCGGACCGTGTTCTTGCGTTCCGACGGTTT
This sequence comes from Aquibium microcysteis, assembly GCF_014495845.1. Lineage (NCBI taxonomy): Bacteria > Pseudomonadati > Pseudomonadota > Alphaproteobacteria > Hyphomicrobiales > Phyllobacteriaceae > Aquibium > Aquibium microcysteis. The sequence continues at coordinate 5,570,813 of NZ_CP061080.1, read as the reverse complement.
CGAAGGAGGTCAGTCTTGAAACTGCTTATTGCGACACTCGTCTCATCCGTAGCCCTGGTCGGGGCGGCCCGCGCGGCCGACGCGATCGTCTATGACGTTCCGGCACCCGCCGCGCCGGTCGTGCCGGAGAACTACAACTGGACCGGCTGGTACGTCGGCGTCTTCGGCGGCCTGGGTGCCGGCGATTCCGAGTTCGCGCTGGACGACGGCGACGACTTCGACGGCACGGTCGACGTCTCCGCGAGGGGCGGCTTCGGCGGCGCCCAGATCGGCGCGGACTGGCAGACCGGCAACTGGGTGTTCGGCGCCGTGGCCGACATCGCGGCGACCAACTATGGCGCCGAGATCAGCAGCGGCGGCGGGATCGGCGACAATTCGCTCGAGTCGAGCCTCGACTATCTCGGCACGGTGCGCGCGCGCGCCGGCTATGCGTTCGACCGCACGCTGTTCTACGCGCATGGCGGCTGGGCCTATGGCCAGATGAGCCAGACGGTGGTGCTGGACGGCACGACGGTGTTCGACGACGACGTCGGCAAGAGCGGCTATACGGTGGGCGCGGGCGTGGAGCACGCCTTCACCGACCGGCTGTCGTTCCAGACCGAGTATTCCTATGTCGATCTCGGCAGGGACGACGTGTTCTCCGACGGGGCGACGAGCCTTCGCGAGGACAACAGCTTCCACATGATCAAGGCGGCGATCAACTTCCGCTTCTGACCGGCGACGCCCGGACCGGCGCCCCGCTCCAGGCGGGGGGCCGGCACCCTTCCCCGCCCCGCTGGCCGCGTGGTTTCGTCCGCGTGACCCTTTCCGCCGCCGGTGCCCGCCTATATCAGGTCTGCGGCGGGCGGATCTCGTCACGCCGCGCAGCCATGCCAGGACGGGACGGACGATCGTGAACACCGAGACGACGCAGCAGCAGAGCGACTTCACCGAGAGCGCGGAGCCCTTCCGGCTGTTCGCCGAGTGGCTGGCGGACGCCGAGAAGAGCGAGATCAACGATCCCAACGCGGTGGCGCTGGCGACCGTCGACCCCGGCGGCCTGCCCGACGTGCGCATGGTGCTGCTGAAGGGCTTCGACGATCAGGGCTTCGTCTTCTACACCAATTTCGACAGCGCCAAGGGGCAGCAGATCCTGTCGTCGATGAAGGCTGCGATGTGCTTCCACTGGAAGTCGCTGCGAAGGCAGGTGCGCGTGCGCGGGCCGGTGGAGGTGGTGAGCGACGCGGAGGCCGACGCCTATTACGCCTCGCGGCCGCGCGGCAGCCGCATCGGCGCCTGGGCTTCCAAGCAGTCGCGGCCGCTGGAGAGCCGCTTCGCGCTCGAGAAGGCGGTGGCCGAGTATACCGCGCGCCACGCGGTCGGCGAGATTCCCCGGCCGCCGCACTGGTCGGGCTTCCGCATCCGGCCGCAGCAGATGGAGTTCTGGCACGACCGCCCCTTCCGCCTGCACGACCGCTTGCGGTTCGACCGGGCGGGAGAGGCCTGGGAGAAGACGCGGCTTTATCCCTGAGGGTCGCCCCGGCCGCGACGCCGGCCCGGACGGCCACCGATGAGCAGCCTCATCCCGATGACGACGGCGATGGCCAGCAGCGGCCATTTGGCCCAGAACGTGCCGCTCCAGGTGAAGACGTTGATGATGGTGACGACGGCGGCGGCGCCGACGAGACCGCGGATTTCCGGAGGCACGGCCAGAAGGCCGCGGCCCGGCAGCCGATCTGGCGCGGCCGGCGCGGGCATGCGGGTCGGCGAGGCCGGCGGCGCCTCGCGGCCCCAGGCGGGACTATCGGCCGGATGTGTGGCCGGCGCGCGGGCCGGCCCCGGATGCGCGACATCGCCGATGCGCACGGCATAGCTCGGCACCGGCTCGTCGATGTTCTTGGCGACGAGTTCGCCGCGGAAGTCGAACGACACGGCGACCTTGTTGCGGACCTGGTCGAAGACGGTATTGGAGATCAGGATGCCGCCGGGCTCGGCCTCCGACTGCAGGCGGGCGGCGATGTTGACGCCGTCGCCGTAGATGTCGTCGCCCTCGACGATGACGTCGCCGAGATTGATGCCCATGCGAAACTGCATGCGCCTGCCCGGCTGCAGGCCGGCATTGCGCTCGGCGAGATCGCCCTGCACCTCGACGGCCGCGCGGACGGCCTCCACCACGCTCGGGAATTCGGCGATGACGGCGTCGCCCCAGGTGTTGACGATGCGCCCGCCATGCGCGTCGACCACCCGGGACATGACGTCGCGATACTGCTTGAGGGTGGCGAGCGTGCCCTCCTCGTCGTGCTCCATCAGCCGCGAATAGCCCTGCACGTCGGCCGCGAGGACCGTGGTGAGCTTGCGGGCGGGAGCGGCCATGGCGGAGACCTCGTGGGGACGAGAGAGGGTGTAGCCGGAAGCGGACGAAGGGGGAAGGCCCGGGCCCTGCGATCGACGCGCGACCGGCGACGGGCGATCGGCGCGAACCGGATGCGCGGCCTTCAGATGCGCCGAACCGGCGGCAGGCTCCGGCTTCGCCGGATCCGGCCCGCGCCCGGAGGCTTTCGATCAATCGCCGCCGATGCGGCGGAGATACTGCATCGGCTCGGACGAGACCAGAAGCTGGACGTCGCGCTCGCGCGAATGGCGGGCCAGCGCCTGGACGGCCTTGGGCGACAGGCCGAAGGTCTCGCCGAAGGCGCGGGTGAAGGCGGACGGATGGCTGAAACCGAGTTCCGTCGCGAGCCTCGAGATCCGCACGCGCGGCTGACGCGTGTCGGAGAGCAGCCGGAAGGCGTGGTGGAGCCTGCGCTGCGCGATGTAGGCCGTCACCCCGCCCATGGGCTCGAACAGCCGGTAGAGCGTGGAGCGGGTCGTGCCGAAGGCCTCGATCAGCGCCTGCGGACCCAGCGCCGGATCGAGGAGATGCCGCTCGACGAACGCCTTGACCGCGACCAGGGAGACGCTGTGGCGCCCGGTCGCGGCCGAGCGGCCCGCCAGCGGCTCGAGACAGGCCGCCACCAGCCGCAGCATGGCATCGGCGATGCCGCGGGCATCGACCACCGAGATGGACGGGCCGAGCGCGACGACGTCCTCCATCATGCCGCGCAGCATCCTCGACGGCGCATCCACCGGCCGGACGAAGCCGTTGGCGCCGTCGAGGAAGGGCACCATCGCCTCGAGCCTGCGGCGCGAAATGGCGAGGCTGAGATTGTCGACGCCCGGCGCCTCGATGGCGATCTCCTGCGACAGGTCCATGAAGGCCAGTTCGCCCGCCGCGACCCGCGTCGTCCGCCCTGCGGCCGTCATGTCGAACCAGCCGTCGCGGTAGCAGACGACCAGGATCTGGTCGGTGCCGCGGGCGGCGATGGTGCGCGTGGTGCGGCTGAAGCGGCTTGCCGTGCCCCTGGACCAGGACACGGTGACGTCGGGCAGGAAGAACAGTCGAGTGCTGGCGGCGAAGGCTTCCGGAGCGGCGGCCGGGATTTCGAAATCGAACACGGCCATGACGAAGCGGGCATAGGCGGCGGCATCGTCGCGCTCGCCCGCGCCGAACCGGGCCGTGTAGCATTCGATCAGACCCGCAGGATCGACGTCGGGCGGCGTGACGGTCATCGCGACTCCGGACCTGCCGGGTCGGCGGCTTTCCCCGGCGTCCCAATTCCTTAACCGCCGGTTCCACGCGCCACTCTGCGCTTGAAACCGCCACTGCCCGGCTCGACAAGCGAGCTTAGGGCAGGGCTGGGAACGAGTAAACGGCGGGTGGAGCGATGTCTGACGGTCTGCAGAGCGCACCGGCGATCCGCGGCGGCCTGCGCCGCGGCGCCCCGCTGCCGTCGGTCGGCCTGATGCTCGCGCTGTGCCTGGCGTCACCGGCCGGGGCCGCCTCGATCCTGGGGGCGGACGGCGCCGACGGGACCGACGGCAGCGGCACCGTGGTCGGTGCGGGCGGCGACGGCGCCGGCAATCCCGGCAGCGGCGGCGCGCCGATGACGAACGCCGCGCCGGCCGGTGCCGGCGCCAGCGGGACGGCCGGCACCGGCGGCGGTGGCGGCGGCGGCGGCCGGGACCTGATCTTCGTATCGCCGACGATCGTGCCGGCCAACGGCGCGGCCGGCGGCAACGGCGAGTTCGGCAGCGGCGGCGCGGGCGGCACCATCACCGCGGCGGCGGGCGGCGGCGGCGCGGAGGCCGGCGGCGGCGGCGGCTTCGGCGCCTCCTCGTCAGGCTCGGCGGGCGGCGGCGGCGGCGGGGGCGGCGGCCGCGGGCTGACGATCCTCGGCACGGACGGGGTGGTCGCGATCGGCGACACGGTGACCGGCGGCAGCGGCGGCGACGGCGGCAGCGGCAGCACCGGCCTCTATGCCGATGGCGGCGCGGGCGGCGGCGGCGGCATCGGCGTGGTGTTCGGCGGCGACGGCGTGTTCCTGGTCGAGGGGAGCATCGCGGGCGGCGACGGCGGCGATGGCGGCGACGGCGGCTATGCCGGATCGGGCGGCGCCGGCGGCACCGGCCTGCGCGTGAGCCAGGGCGGCGTCACGGTGCAGGTCGACGGGACGGTCTCGGGCGGAGCCGGCGGCACCCGCGGCGCCAGCAGCTATGTGCCGACCAAGTCGGTCGACGGTCCCGGCGGCGCCGGCATCGTCGGCGCCGACCTGACGATCGTGCTCGGCCCCGACGGCAGCATCAGCGGCGGCCTTGGCGGCGACGGCCTCACCCGCGCCGACGCCGTGACCTTCACCGGCGGCGCCAACGGCTTCGAGCTGCAGGCGCAGACGTCGAGCGTCGTCGGCACCGTCGCCGCAAACGGCACAGACGACGTGTTCCGGCTCGGCGGTACCGGCACCCGCAGCTTCGACGCCGCGCTCATCGGCACGCAATACGGCGGCTTCGAGCGCTTCGAGAAGGTCGGCGGCGGCACGTGGACGCTGACTGGCACGCCGGGCGTCGCGACCGCCTGGTCGGTCACGGACGGCACGCTGGCGCTGCCCGGCGAAATGGCCGCCGACATCGCCACCACCGGGCCGGGCACCTTCGCGCTGCAGGGCGGCACGCTCGACGGCACGCTCGACAATGGCGGCACGACATTCGGCCATGGCGAAATCACCGGCGCGACCGGCAACGCCGGGACCTTCCACCTCGACGGCGATCTCGTGGCCGGCGGCCTCATCACCAATGACGGGCTGTTCACCGCGGCCGGTTCGGGCGCGGCCGGCAGCTTCTCGGTGCGCGGCGGCGCGGGCTTCGTCCATGGCGGGACGATCTCGCTCAGCCAGGCCGGCGGCATCGCCGGCGACGTGCTCGACCTGACGGGCGCCGGGCTCTTCCAGGGCGGCGCGGACAGCGAACTCGTCCTCGACATCGACCTTTCCAGCAGCGCCGCCGCCTCCGACCAGCTGCTGCTCGGCGACAGCAGCGGCCAGCTCGCGCTGCGTTTCGACCCCGATCCCGCCCGCTACGGCGCGCTGACCGCCGGCCTGCGCGTGGTGCAGACGGCCGACGGCGCCCTGCAGGCGACCGCGACCGGCCTCCAGGATCGCGGCCTCGTCTCCTACGCCCTCGAGCAGATCGGCACGGACTGGTACGTGACCAGCCGCCTCGACGCCGCGCCGCTCGGCGGCATCGTCGCGGGCCTGCAGAGCGTGCAGCGCCTCACCGACGCCGCGTTCGGCGCGATGACGTCCGGGTCCGCCGGCGCCTGCGCGGCCGGCATTTATGGCAGCGTCCACGGCGGCACGCAGGCGGTTGCGGCCGCGACCTCGGCGGGCGATGGCGGGGACGCGCGGTCGGACGTGACGGTGAACCATGGCGGCGCCCGGTTCGACGTCTCGTCCGGCTGCCTCGACATCGGGCGGGGCGACGCCACGATCCGTTTCGGTCTCGTCGGCGGCCTCGACACCGGCACGGCCCGCTACCGGCAGGCGCTGGCCGGCGACACGACGCTGACGTCGACCACCGGCTTCACGACCGGCTATCTCGGCCTCCAGGCCCGGCTGCGCGCGGGCGGCCTCGTCGCCGACGGCCGGTTCGGCTACGACGCGACCGGCTTCGACGTCACGGCCGGCATCGCCGGCGGGCCGGGCGCCGTCATCGACGGGCAGGAGACCCGCGCGCAGCGCCTCACCGCCGCCGGCTCGGTCGGCTACGTGTTCCGGTTCGCGGACGTGACATTGACGCCGTCCGCGGGGCTCAGCCTGTCGCACGCCTGGACCGGCCCGATCCGGCTCGCCAACCTCGGCGGCCGCCTCGATTTCGCCGACCGCGATGCCGCGACGGTCTTCGGCGGGGTGGAACTGGCGGCGACGGCAGCGCTCGGCGACGGTCGCGGCACGCTCCGCGCCTTCGCCGCGGCGATGCTCTCCGAGGATTTCGGCGGCGCCCACTCCTACACCTACGGCGACGACGTCGGCGGCGCGACCACGCTCAAAACCGCCATCGGCAGCACGAGCGCCACCCTGAGCGCGGGGGTGGTTTATGCGGGGACCGGCGGGGCGTCGGTGGGGATTCGGGGCGAACTGAGCTTTTCGGGCGGCGAGACGGGCGCGGGGGTGGCGCTGAGGGCGGAGGTGGGGTTCTGAGGGGGGTGCGGGGGGCGGTCATCAGCGGCGGCGTGGGGAGCCGGATCGTGTTGGAGCGTCGAGGTACGGCAGGTTGCGACGCCATTGTCGTCGTTCTGGTAGCTCCGATCTCTGCCCGAAACCTGCTGTTCATTCCGCTGCCCTGAAACGGCAAAGCCTGGTCGACTGCGTACTGTCCGGTTCGGGTTGAGGACCGAGAAAGTCGACGTCTAGCTAACGACTCCAGACAAGCTATGCTACGATACGCCACATGATGATCGACACTCAGGTTCTCTCTTGATGGACGTGGTCGCAGTCCTCGTCTGTGACGACATGATCCGCTAGCGATACGCGCATCCGAAGAGCTGCTCAGTGCATGGGCGCTCGTTCGTGAACTGTTTTGGGTGATTTCCTGAACTCCCTTTTTGCCTTGAAGGCATTGGTATTATTGGGGTAAACGACCGGATCGGTGATCAATTGCTATAAACTGTCTCTAGAGATGGATTGGCCCTCTGCCTAATTTCGCACCATGATCGCGAAACCGATCGAAGTTCATGGAGCAGAAAATGCAGGAAATTGTAGAACTCACGAAGAGCCTCACCGAGATGCCGATTGGTGGCTTGAGCGCATTTATCATTCTGGGCGCGTTCGGATTGGCCGCGTTCGCGATCTACGCGGTTTTGACCGTAGCAAAGGGCAAGCAGTGATGACGCTGCCAAAATGGGTGCGGCTGCCTTCTCAATGGATCGAGGAAAGCGGCCTCAAGGAGTTCCGATGGGGCGCTGGCATTGGCTCGAACAATCTCGCTGCGTTGATGACGCTTGCGGTCATTGCGCACCATTCTGATGCCGAAACGGGGCTCGCAAGAATTACCTACGACGCCTTGGAAAAGGCGACCAGCCTTAGCCGCTCCAAGGTGGCAGGTGGACTTGCTGTGCTCGCCGATCGTGGGATCATCACGCGCATGCCAGAAGGACGCAGCAGCTATGCGCTGAATGGCTTCGATCGCGCCGGCGGCTGGTGCATGCTGCCGGCGAAGCGGCTTTATTCCGGTGGGCGTGTTGAAGCTTTCAAGGATTTCCGGTTGCGAAGCGCGACCGAACTGAACGCGCTGAAGCTTTATTTCCTTTTCGCAGCCCGGAGGGGTCGAGATACCAACATGGCGAACATCAGCTTCGACAAGATCACCGAATACACCGGTGTACCACGTGAGCGGATCAAGGCAGCGACTAGTCTCTTGGCGACTACGTCTCTGGCCTACATCGAACGCACACCTAGCAAGAGAAATGACTATGGTGTTGCGAATGCATACCGTCTTGCAGGTCTCGATTCACACAATCACATGGGAACCAAAGGCCGCAGCTTCGATGCTGTCGAATTCGATTGGAAAGCCCCAATCGAATAAAGGCGTCATGCACTTTGATTTTCGTTTTATCCTATTAATATTGCATCCGTCCCATTTAAAGGCTGACCGACGCAGTTGCGAAGTTGCTCAACCTTGCAAGGCTCCTATTGAGACAATCGATATTGTCGCAGATTTTCTCTGCGATTTGCTTCTGGCGCTCAATCGGCGCTCCTTCAGATTCCAGAAGCGACTGGATGTCGCAACGAATGGTCGATTTGCCGAATGAACTGAAATCGGCCTCCTGCATGATGTCCATGAACTCTCGATTTCGCACGTCATAGCGCATGGGAGACGAGCTGCGTCCAATCCCTCCAGCAGATCATCGACATCTGCCGCAGTCTGATCAAGCTTGGCGCGGAGTACGGCTGCCAGCGATGCAGACATCCCGTCCCTAGCGATTGCCTCTAGAGTTGTGACCATCCCACCACATACAAACGAAAGATTTTGCGCGGTGTCTGCGCGCTGGCTGTTAGCTTTGATCCGAAGAAAGGCACTGATAACTGCTTTCAGCGCCTCATCGTGATCGTTCGAGCGTCGGCTAATGTCATGCTCCCAGCGCTGCCGCTCGCGCTCCTCGATCGGCGGATGTGTCACGGCCAAAATGTTGGTTACAAGGCTCGCGCCTGAAATGATCTCGACTGTTCCCTCAGCGATGCTGCGCGCCAAAGCGCGTTTCGGATGGGCTTGTAGCGGGGCTATGGGCTCATTGGACATGGCAACATCCTACCAATGATCAATGATGTTTTTATAGATGCAGGTACACGCCACCGAGGGTTGGTAGTGGGGACAGCTTCCTAAATGGCCACTTCTCCAAATCCGGCACCCATGAGCCGCCTTTCCGCTTCCACCCCTTTGTCGCCCACTATCCCTTGGCCCGACCGCCGTCACATTGTCTACGTTTTCGAACCGGCTTAACGATCCGGGGTCAATGCACGAAACCCCGCCCTCCTCCCCTACCCCTTCTTCCGTCCCACTAACGCCTCCCGCGCCTCGTCGGATTTCAGCCGCGCGCGGAAGTGGTGGCCTTGTTCCTCGATGCGGGCGACGAGGGTTTCGTCCGTCGCCGAGGCTGGAGAAAGCGCGGCGGATTGCGGGTGCGCTGCCGGGTGGCTTTCGGCGAGCGTCCGGGCGGGCGATCAGCACAGGATGAGGTCGAGATAGCCGGGATTCTCGGCTGCCAGCTTCCGAATTACGGCGTCCCGCGTGATGATCGGGATCTGCCGGATCCGCGCGGTCGCGATCAGGTAACAATCGCCTGGATCCTTGTGGCCTGTCGCATTCGGCACTTCGGCGGCCTCGATGGCGATCGTCCGGTTGATCGGCAGGACCCTCGACGACGTCGCCCGAATGGCCGCCCTGAACCAGTTCGAGATCGTGGCATCGAGATGGGGAGGGTCTCTGTGCGGTGGCTTCTGTGCCGCGATGGCCAGTTCCCACGCGGTTATCGGAGACAGGTAGAGCGTTCCGGTCGCCTGGTTTTCGCCGATTGCGACCAGAGCTTCGTCTCTCAGCGGCACCGCTCCGCTCACCAGCCAGTACAGGGCGTGCGTATCGAGCAGGACGCCCGGCAAGACTATCCGGCCTTGCGCTTGTCTGACGGCTGGAAGAGCGCCTGCTCGGCGATGGGCTCGGTCAGGCTGAGGCCCTTCCTGATCGTCAGGTCGCGGTCCTTCAGCGCGCCGACGCCCTTCACGGCGACGAACCGACCCGTTTTCGGGCTGCGCACGAGCTTGACCGTCGCTTCACCGCCCTTGGCGGTGAACTTGCCGGTCCCTGCTTTCATGGTCTTCGCCATGGTTCGACCATAGCGCAACTGCGTCACCGTTGCGAGGGCTTGCCATGGCTTGCGGGAGCCAGAGGACACATGGCGCGCCCTGTCGATGTATTCCCTGCCGGGAAACGCTTTCGGTTCCCGGCGACCAAGGCAGACTGAACCGCAGACGCGCGACGCCCCGCCCCTACCCCTTCTTCCTTCCCATGAACGCCATGAAGGCTTCCCGCGCCTCGTCCGACTTCAGCCGCGCGCGGAAGTGGCGGCCTTCTTCCTCGATGCGGGCGACGAGGGTGTCGCGGTCGCCGAGCATCAGGTCGCGGGCGATGGCCAGGGCCTCGGGGGGGCGGGTGGCGAGGGTGGCGGCCAGCGCCAGGGCCTCGGCTTCGAGGTCGGCTTCCGGCACGACGCGGTAGATCAGGCCGGCGGCGAGCGCGCGGTCGGCGGAGAAGCCTTCGCCGAGGCCGAGCAGGGCGAAGGCCTGCTGGCGGCCGAGGGTGGCGGGGGCGAGCAGGCTGGAGCCGGCTTCCGGCACGAGGCCGAGATCGACGAAGGGGGTGCGGAAGACGGTGCGCGGGGTGGCGAGCGTCAGGTCGCAGTGCAGGTTGATGGTGGTGCCGATGCCCACCGCGATGCCGTCGACGGCCGAGAGGACCGGCTTTCGCGACCGGGCGAGCGCGATCAGGAAGTCGTAGACCTCCGTGCCGCCCTCCCCGCCCAGGGCGACCGCCATGAAGTCGGCGAGATCGTTGCCCGAGGAGAAGGCGCCCGGCACGCCGAGGACGAGGTGGACGCGGATGGCGGGATCGGCGTCGCCCGCCGTCAGCGCGGCGGCCATCGTGGCGTACATGGCCCGCGTGATGGCGTTCTTCTTGTCCGGGCGGTTCATCCGGATCGCCTGGACGGCGCCGTGGCGGGTGATCTCGATGTGGTCTGTCATGGGGGGAGTCCTCCGTGCGTGTTCGGCCTATGATTCAGACAGCTACGGGCAGGTTGCGCTCCGTCGCGCCCCCCTCTGTCCTGCCGGACATCTCCCCCACGAGGGGGAGATCAAGCGCTCCGCCGATCTCGCCAACCGCCGAAGTTGGAGGAAGCGCGGCAGCGCCGGGGCTGCCGATCTCCCCCCTCGTGGAGGGTCCGAGCGACGGGCGAGACCGGTGGCTCGCCCTACCCGGTAGGGCAGAGGGGGGCGACGTAGAGCGCGGCGGTGCAGAACGGCATCGCTACCCAATCCTCACCCCAGCGCCTTCGCGGCCTCGGCCAGGCTTTCGGCCCCTTCCATCACCCGCTCCTTCAGCGCCGCGGTCTCGCCGACGAGGTTTTCGGCGTGGAAGCGGCAGAGCGCGATGCGGTTGGCGTCCTGCGAGGCGACGGCGCCGCGGCCGAGCATGGCGGCGGACGCCGCGAGGGCGAAAAGGCGAAGGTAGGGCGTGGCGCCGGCGAGCGCTTCCTTCGTGCGGCCGGAGGCGAGGCAGTCCTGCAGGAAGCGGGTGGTGGTCTCGAGGTCGTCGATGGCGGCGGCGATCTTTCCGGCCGAGCGGCCGAAGGCCGGCAGGTTGGAGGCGCGGACGGTCTCGGCGTCGGCGCGCAGCTCGGCGATGAAGCCGTGCACGTGTTCGCCGCCCGCCAGCGGCAGCTTGCGGGTGACGAGGTCGATGGCCTGGATGCCGTTGGTGCCCTCGTAGATCGGCGCGATGCGGGCGTCGCGGTAGAGGACGGCCGCGCCCGTCTCCTCGATGAAGCCCATGCCGCCATGGACCTGGACGCCGATCGAGGCGACGTCGACGCCGATGTCGGTGGCGAAGGCCTTGGCGACGGGCGTGAGCAGGTTGGCGCGGTCCTGCCAGTGGCGCGCCGCGTCGCCCGAGGTCGCGCGGCCCATGTCGGTGGCATGGGCGCAGGAATAGGCGATGGCGCGGGCCGCCGCCGTCAGCGCCTTCATGGTCAGCAGGTTGCGCTGCACGTCGGGGTGCAGGACGATGGGCGCCATGCCCTCGCCCGTATGGCCCTCGGCCCTGCCCTGGCGCCGCTCGACGGCATAGGCGTGCGCCTTCTGCCAGGCGGCCTCCGCGATGGCCACGCCCTGCATGCCGACGGCGAGGCGGGCGTTGTTCATCATGGTGAACATGCAGGCCAGCCCCTTGTTCTCCTCGCCGATCAGCCAGCCGATGGCGCCCGGCGCGTCGCCGAACTTCCCGTCGCCGTAGATCATGGTGCAGGTGGGCGAGCCGTGGATGCCGAGCTTGTGCTCGATGGAGGCGCAGAAGACGTCGTTGCGGGCGCCGGGATTGCCGTCCGCGTCCGGCAGGAACTTCGGCACCAGGAAGAGCGAGATGCCGCGCGTGCCGGCCGGCGCGTCGGGCAGGCGGGCAAGCACGAGGTGGACGATGTTGTCGGTGAAGTCGTGCTCGCCATAGGTGATGTAGATCTTCTGGCCGAAGATGCGGTAGGTGCCGTCGCCGGCCGGCTCTGCGCGGGCGCGCAGGGCGGCGAGATCCGAGCCGGCCTGCGGCTCGGTCAGGTTCATGGTGCCCATCCACTCGCCGGAGACGAGCTTCGGCAGATAGAGCTGCTGGAGTTCGTGGCTGGCGTGCTTTTCCAGCGCGTCGACGGCGCCCATGGTGAGCGTCGGCCCGAGCGCGAAGGCCATGGAACCGGCGTTCCACATTTCGAGCGCGGCGACGCCCAGCATCTGCGGCAGGCCCTGGCCGCCGAACTCGGCCGGTCCGGACAGCGCGTTCCAGCCGCCCTCGCGCCAGCGGGTGTAGAGGTCCGCCCAGCCGGCCGGCGTGGTGACGGCCGCGTCGGCCCAGACGGCGCCCTGCGTGTCGCCGACCTTGCCCGCGGGCGCGACCTCCTCGCCGGCGAAGCGGCCGGCCTCGGCGAGGATGGCGTCGACGAGGTCGGCGGAGAGGTCGGGGAAGACGCCGGCGTCGATCGCGGCGGAAAGGCCGGCGATCTCGTTCAGCGCGAAGGAAATGTCGTCGAGGGGGGCACGATACATGGGGCGGTTCCTCCCGGATGCGGCCGTGACCCGACGGGCCGGCCCGTTTTGCTGGCGACGCCCGGACCCCGAGGGCCGGACCGTCCGGTGAACGATAGGGCGCGGCGGGACGCTGCCGCAACCTCGCGCCGATGGCTAGTGATTTTTGACGTTTACGTCAATTCATCGCGCGGCGCCGCTGCGACGATTCCGGCCGGCTGAAGCGCAAGGCGGGCCAGGACTTGCGGCATGGCGCCGGGTCGCCTTGACGCCCGCCCCCTGCCCTGCCACTCACTGCGCCATGGACAGCATCCAATCCCGCGACGCGCAGGGCCGGGTCGCAGACGCGCCGACCGGGCACTGGGTCTACCGCACCCTGCCGCGATGGCTGTGGCCCTATGCGCAGCTCGCCCGCTGGGACCGGCCGATCGGCTGGCAGCTCTTGCTGTGGCCGTGCTGGTGGTCGGCGGCACTGGCTGCGATCGCCTATGCGCGGCCGGGCGAGCCGCTGATGACGCTGCTGCCCGACCCGTGGCATCTCCTGTTGTTCTTCCTCGGCGCCTTCGCCATGCGCGGCGCGGGCTGCACCTTCAACGACATCGTCGACCAGGACATCGACGAGAAGGTGGAACGCACGCGCTCGCGGCCGCTGCCCGCCGGCAAGGTGACGCGGCGCGGCGCCTGGGCCTTCCTCGTGCTGCAGTCACTCCTGGGGCTGGCCGTGCTCCTGCAGTTCGAGAGCTTCGCCATCCTGCTCGGCATCGCCTCGCTGGCGATCGTGGCGATCTACCCCTTCCTGAAGCGCATCACGAACTGGCCGCAGCTGGGGCTCGGCCTCGCCTTCTCCTGGGGCGCGCTGATGGGCTGGGCGGCGGTGTTCGGCGACGTCGACGCCGCCTCGCTGTTCCTCTATGGCGGCTCGATCCTGTGGGTGATCGGCTACGACACGATCTATGCGCACCAGGACAAGGAGGACGACGCCATCGTGGGCGTGCGCTCGACGGCGCGGCTGTTCGGCGACAGGACCAAGCCGGCGCTGATCGTGCTCTATGGCGGGGCGCTCATCCTGATGGGCGGGGCCTGCGCTTCCGCCATGGCGCCGTTTCCGGCGCTGGCCGGCCTGCTGGCGGCCGGGGCGCACATGCTGCGCCAGGTTCAGGCGCTCGACATCGACGACCCCGACCAGTGCCTGGCGCTGTTCAAGTCGAACAACACGGTTGGCTGGCTGATCTTCCTCGGCTTCGTCGGCGGCGGCGTGTGGATGGCGGTCAGCCCGCTGTTCTGAGCGGGCGGGAGCGCTTCGACGGCAAGGTCAGTTGCGGGCGATGATCTCCTCGCCCTTCACCACCAGGCGCAGGCCGAGATCGCCCTTGCGGCGGCGCGCGAGGAAGCGCGGCCGGCGCGGCTGCGAGCCGACGCGCTTGCGCCGGTCGACCGGACGCGTCGAACTCAGCGAGGATTCGAGCGAACGGGCCACACCGTCGGCCTCGATCAGCAGCATCGGCAGCTTGAGCACCTCAGACCAGGCGCGCCAGTCGGCGGCCACGTCGTCGAGATCGTCGGCGACGAGCAGCGGCACGCACAGCATCGGGTCGCGGTGGTGGAGTTCGAGCGTGACGGTGACGTTGCCGCGGCCGTCCTCGATGGCGCGGGCGGCGATGCCGTCGAAGGTGCGCGCCGGCAGGAGCAGCGACACCGGCAGTCCCGACCGTTCGAGGACGCGGCGCATGACGGCGCCGCGCCGGTCGATCGTCACGGTGACCTCGCCGAGGTCGTCTCGCGATGCGTAGCTCGTCATCTGGGGCAACCGGAACGGGTCGAGCCGCATGTTGCGGCCGGCCCAGCCGGGCTTGGTCACCGAGTTCATCATCATGCCTTCCTGCAATCCCTGAGAGCCGAATTCGCGGTCCTCGCGGGCCGATTTGCTCGGCCTCGTATGGGTTGCAGACTAGCGGGAGGGGCTTACCGTCGGCCTTAGAAGTTCGGTTAAATTTTGCTAGCGCGGGCGATGGTTAGCGGAATGCCACCGGAACGGGTGGGATTGCAGGTGTGCCAGGCGCTGTGCGACGTGCTGCTTTACTCGTGTACACTTTTCGTGTACTTTTTGCCACAGTTTCAGGATGGTCGGCGACGGTGTCGCCTGAGCAGCGTCCGTCAGCCAAAGGGAACCCCTCCCATGGTTTTCGAATGGGACGAACGCAAGCGCCAGCAGATCATCAAGCAGCGTGGCGTCGACATCGTCTATGCCGCCCTGATTTTCGAAGGCACCGTCCTGACCCGGAGCGATGATCGCGAGGACTACGGCGAGGAGAGGCTGATATCGCTCGGCATGGTCGACAACGAATGTTTCGTCGTGGTCCATACCGAGCGACATGGGTCGACGAGGCTGATCACAGCATGGAAAGGAGGCCGCCGTGAGCGAGCCGGATATCAGGCGGGCATCGCTCGCCGACATAAGGCGGATGAAGGAGGCCGGTGAACTGCATCACGATGCGGATGCGCCCGAAGGCGAGAGCCTGGGAGCGGAGTTCTGGGCGCATGCGGCGATCGAGGAACCAAAGAGGCCTCGTTCGGTCCATCTCAAGCTCGATCCGGACGTGTTCGAGTTCTTCCGGCAGCAGGCGGGCGGCAAGGGCCATCTGACGAAGATGCAGAACGTGCTGAAGGCCTATGCGAAGGCGCATCGGCCTTGAGCCGCCGGGCGCCCCCCGTCAGATGACCTTGCCGGGGTTCATGATGCCGGCCGGGTCGAAGCTCGCCTTGATGCGGCGCATCAGGTCTGTGGCGACGGGGGGCTGGGTGGCGAGGAGTTCGTCGCGCTTCATGCGGCCGATGCCGTGTTCGGCCGAGATGGAGCCGGAAAATTCGCGCACGACGGCGTGGACGATGTCGTTGAGCTCGCGGTAGCGGGCGAGGAAGGCGGCCTTGTCGCCGCCGGCCGGCTGCGAGACGTTGTAGTGCAGGTTGCCGTCGCCCATGTGGCCGAAGGTGACGAGGCGGGCACCGGGCGCTGCCGCAAGCACGGCCCGGCCGGCCTTCTCGATGAAGGCGGGGATCGCCGCCACCGGCACCGAGATGTCGTGCTTGATGGAAGCGCCTTCCGGCTTCTGGGCGTCGGACATCGCCTCGCGGATCGCCCAGAAGGCGTGCGCCTGGGCGAGGTTCTGGGCGATGACGGCATCGTCGGCGTGGCCGGCCCCGATGCCTTCGGCGAGGATCTCCTCGATCAGGGCGCGGGCATCGTCCGCCGAGCGGCCGGACGAGATTTCCATCAGCACCAGCCAGGGGTGGTCACCGCGCAGCGGCGGCGTGAGGCCGGGGGTGTGGCGGACGGAGAAGTCGACCGAGATCGCCGCGCAGAGCTCGAAGGCGGTGAGACCGGAGCCGGCGCGGTCGAGCGCCAGCGAAAACAGCGCCAGCGCGCGCTCCGGCGAAGCGAGGCCGACCCAGGCGACCTCGCGGCCCCTGGGCTTCGGCACCAGCTTCAGCACGGCGGCGGTGATGACGCCGAGCGTGCCCTCGGCGCCGACGAACAGGTTCTTCAGGTCGTAGCCGGTGTTGTCCTTCTTCAGCTTGCGCAGATCGTCGAAGACCTGGCCGGTGGGCAGCACCACCTCGACGCCGAGGCAGAGCTCGCGCGCATTGCCGTAGGCGAGCACGCCCGTGCCGCCGGCATTGGACGAGAGGTTGCCGCCGATCTGGGCCGAGCCCTGCGAGGCGAGCGAGAGCGGGAAGAGCCGGTCCGCGGCATCGGCCGCCTCCTGGATGCGCTGGAGAACGACGCCGGCCTCGACGGTGATGGTGTTCGAGGCGACGTCGAGTTCGCGGATGCGGTCGAGGCGCGACAGCGACAGGACGACCTGGCCGCCCGACATGTCGGGCGTGCCGCCGCCGACGAGGCCGGTGTTGCCGCCCTGCGGCACGACCGGCGTGCGCGTCTCGCTGGCGAGCGCGAGGACTTTCGAGACCTCGTCGACGGATCCCGGCTTCAGCACGAGGCCGGTGCGGCCGGTCCACAGGCCGCGCGGCTCGGTGACGTGCGGGGCGACGTCGGCCGGAGCGGTCAGCGCGTGGCGTTCGCCGACGATGGCGGCGAAGCGGGCGAGGCGATCGGGCGGGAGAGTGGCGGTCATGGGCGGCTCCGGACGGGCGCGGCAAGCATCCGCGTCGGCGCGGCGGGACGCGTCGCGGGCGCACCCGAGGGGTCAGGCATGTCTGAGGTCATCGTCTTTCCGCACGACGGCGATGCGGAGCCGGTCGTCTTCTTCGGGAGGGCGGGGGGCGGAGATGGCGGCCGGTGCCGCCGGCAGGAGCCTGTCTCTCAGCCAGCGCTGCGCCGGCACTTCGAAACGGCGGTAGACCGGAATGCTGACCGCGATCACGGTGCCGAGAAACAGCGCCAGCGTGGCGGGATGGGATACCCATTCCTGCCAGCCCAGCGCCGCGATGACCATCTTCATCACCATCAGGATGGGCATGTGGGTGAGATAGGTGGCGTAGGTGATCGCGCCGATCCAGCCGAGCGACGCCGGGACCGGCGGCCGCGCGTGATCCAGACAGACGAGCCCGGCGATGGCGACCGGCAGGCAGACGAGGGTGAGCGCCGTCGGAAGCCGGTCGATCTGGCCGGCCCACACCACGGCCGCCGCGATCGCGACGCCGAACGACGGGAGGGTGAGACCGAGCGACAGCATGGACCGCTTCGACAGGCGCCCGGCGACGGAGGTGACGCCGAGCGAAGCGGCGACGCCGAGGAAGAACAGACCGAAGCAGTAGACGATGACGTTGTCCGACAGCAGCCAGCAGACGATGCCGAGGCAGGCGATGGCCAGTGCCGCCGCGATGCTGCGCGGGGCGACGAGCACATAGGCGGCGAACATCGCATAGGCGATGATCTCGACCGAGACGCTCCAGATCGGGCCGTTGAAGGAATCGCCGACCTGGAAGCCCCAGCTGGAGGCGAAGAAGAGCTGCAGGACGAAGTGATAGGCGTCGTTGTTCCCGTAGACCTGCGGTGCGCCGAAGACGGCGAAGCTGAGCGCCTGGATGGCCGCGACGAGCAGCAGCGTGGCGAAGTGCAGCGGGTAGAGGCGGGAGAAGCGGCGCACCGCGAAATCGCGCAGGCCGAAGGACACGTTCGCGCGGCAGTAGGTGACGGCGAACACCACGCCCGACAGGACCCAGAAGGCCTGCACGGCCGCACCGCCGTAATCGTAGAAAGGCCAGAGCAGGCCATGGAGCGGCAGCCGGTCGGCATAGGCGGGATTCCACAGCGGCGGATCGAACAGCCAGCGGTAGTGGACGAGCATCACCGCCAGGGCGGCGAGGCCGCGCGCGAGATCGACATGGGTGAGACGAAGCAAGACTTGACCCCCTGGCAGGACCGCGAGCCAACAGCGACGGCATCACGCTGTCAAGGCGGCCGGCCGGGCCGGAACGCTTTGTCCCCGCCGGGGTCGACGGATCCGCCCGGCCGGCCCGACCTCCGATCGGGATCGCGACCTTGAAACAGGATAGCACCCAGTGCTATCTATCAGCATGGCCGCCGCCGGACGATCGCGTGTGTTCAAAACCGCCTGGTTCGCCAGAGCGGCACGCAAGGCGCGGATCCAGGACACAGAACTCTGCGAGGCGATTTCGGACGTGATCAGGGGGCTTGCCGACGATCTCGGCGGGGGGGGTCTACAAGAAGCGCCTGAACAGGAACATGCACCGGAGCATCGTTCTGGCGAAGGGGGGTCGACACTGGATCTACGCCTATCTGTTCGCGAAGAAGGACAGGGCGAACATCGAAGACATCGAACTCGATGATTTTCGCACCTTGGCGCGGGGGTATGCAACGCTGACGGACGAACAAATGTCGATGCTTCTGCACAACGGCG
Source organism: Aquibium microcysteis (assembly GCF_014495845.1). Lineage (NCBI taxonomy): Bacteria > Pseudomonadati > Pseudomonadota > Alphaproteobacteria > Hyphomicrobiales > Phyllobacteriaceae > Aquibium > Aquibium microcysteis. The sequence goes on along the minus strand of NZ_CP061080.1, from coordinate 5,552,242 downwards.
AATTGAAGGAGATCTGCCATGGCGACGAAGGCCAGGTTCAGGAGCGACATCGCTGAGGCCATCCATTCGTCGGCGGCCATGCTCCACAAGGTCGGAGCACTGGACAAGGCGACGATGCGGGACTTCGACGCCCGCCATCTGGTCGTGCCTGACAGGATGGAACCTGCGCAGATCAAGCAGATCCGCGAGGCCAACAATGTCAGCCAGCCGGTGTTCGCCCGCTACCTCAACACCAGCGAAAGCACGGTCGAGAAGTGGGAGACCGGCGCGAAGCGGCCGAGCGGCGTGGCACTGAAACTGCTCTCGGTGGTCCAGAAGCATGGCTTGACCGTGCTCAAGTAAGGCAAGTGACGCCAGTGGCAGGAGCCGCGGCGCCCCCGCGGCGCAGCCCCCTCGCCGCTCTGCGACAACGCGATGCTTGCATCCGGCCAGGGAATGGCGTCATACCGTTCGCCACCCAACGTCGAGGAAACCCGCGATGTCCGTCGAAGCCTTCCACCAGCGTACGCGCATCCGGCTGCTGCAGGCGGGCGGGGTGGCGCTCGGCCTGCTGCTGCTGGCGGGGCAGCCGCTGTGGACCGGCGCGATCCACGAGCGGCTGGAGTTCCTCGGCTTCTGCCTCGTGGTGGCCTGCATCGCCGGACGACTGTGGAGCATCCTCTATCTCGGCGGTCGCAAGAACCGGACGCTGGTGGTGGAGGGGCCGTATTCGATGACGCGCAACCCGCTCTACGTCTTCTCGACCGTCGGCGCCGTCGGCGTCGGGCTGATCTACGGCTCGGTGGTCGTGGCGCTGCTGCTCGGCATGCTGAGCATCGCTGCGTTCACCCTGACGGCGCGCAAGGAGGAAGTCTTCCTGCGGGACGCCTTCGGACCGGCCTATGCGGCCTATGCCGAACGCACGCCGCTGTTCTGGCCGCGCCCCTCGCTCTACCGCGATTCCGCGGAGGTCTCGTTCTCGCCGAAGGTGCTGAAGCAGACCTTTCTCGACGGGCTGGTGTTCCTGGCGATGTTCCCGGCACTCGAAGCAATCGAATGGCTGCAGGCGGAGGGCGTGCTCAAGGTGTTCTTCCACTTCGCCTAGCCGGAGACGCGGCCGGGCGAGCGGCTTCGGGCGTTCAGCTGCGCGGCGCGGCGTTCAGCCGCGCGGCACGGCGATCAGCCGCGCGGGGCGGCGGCGCGGGCGAGGCGGTCGGCGATGGCTTCGCCGAGACCCTCGACGGGGATCGGCTCGACGGCGATGACCGGCGCGCCGGACCGGTCGAGCAGCGACAGCATGGCGAAGAGATTGGCGGCGGCTTCGCGCAGGTCGCCCGACGGCGACAGGTTGGCCAGGGCGGCGGCCTTCTCGGCGCCGGGAATGCGGGAGGGACCGAAAGCGAGCAGCGCCTCCCCTGCCCCGACCGACGACGCGCCGAGCCGGACGGCCGCGCGCGGCGCGTAGTGCGAGGCGAGCATGCCCGGCGCTTCCACGCCCGCGGCATCGCCGGCCCCTTCCCGCCTGGTACCGCCGCGCGTCAGCGGCAGGCCCGCGACGGCCTCGATGTCGGCGGCCGCGATGCCGCCCGGCCGGAGCAGGCGCAGGTTCCCGTCCCCGACCTTGACGATGGTGGATTCGACGCCGACCGGCGTGGCCCCGCCGTCGACGACGAGCGGGATGCGGTCGCCGAGATCTCTGGCGACGGCCTCGGCGCTGGTGGCCGAGATGCGGCCGGAGGAATTGGCGCTGGGGGCGGCGAGCGGCCGGCCGGTGGCCGCGATCAGCCTCGCGGCGAAGCCGACGGGCATGCGCAGGCCGACGGTGCCGAGCCCCGCCGTGACCAGCGGGCTGATGCCGGCGCCGTCGCGCAGCGGCACGACGAGGGTGAGCGGGCCGGGCCAGAAGGCATCGGCCAGCCGCTGCGACACGGGATCGAGCACGCCGATGCGGTCGGCCATGGCGCGGTCGGCGACGTGGACGATCAACGGGTTGAAGCGCGGGCGGCCCTTGGCCTCGTAGATGCGCGCCACGGCCTGCCCGCTGGTGGCGTCGGCGGCGAGGCCATAGACGGTTTCCGTCGGCAGGGCGACGGGCAGGCCGGCGAGGATCAGTTCGCCGGCGCGGGCCAGCGCCTCGGCCTCGGGGACGATGTCGGCCATGGAAGCTTCCTTTCGCCGCGCTGCCTATCGCGCGGGCGGCATGGCCGCAAGTGACCCCGCGTCATCGTTTCCTTAATCGTTCGGATGCTATCCAACCGCAGGGTGGGTCCCTCCATTGCGCCCGGCGATGCGATCGGGTGTGCGTTCCGCAAGGGGCAGTGCGTAGGTTCATGACGTTTCCGAGGGCCGTACTGGTCACGACCGGATTTCTGCTCGCGCATCAGGCGCAGGCGGCGTCCTTCGTCGTGCTCGGCGGCGAGCCGGTGGTGCGCCCGCGCTCGGTGCTGGTGCTGGGCGAACCGGCCGCGCCGCGCCCGGCCGCGACGGCACGCGCCGTGCCGCCGCCCGACCGCAGCATCGAGACCGCCGCGCTGCGGCCGACGCATCCCGCGACGGCCGAAGCCGCGGCGGACGTCGTACCGTCCGCGGCCGCACCGGACATGCCCGCCACCGTGGAGCCCGATCCGCGTTCCGTGGTGGCCTGGCCGCCGGTGCTGTCGCGCTCGATGGTGGCCTTCGGCGTGCCGCTGCCGGACGAGACGCAGGTGGTGGCGCTGGCGCCGCGGGCGCCCTTCAGCCTGCCGGCCGTTTTCCGGGCGGGGCTCGCCGGCGAGGCGTTCCAGTTTGCGCCGACGCCTGCGCGCGCCGCCGTGCAGGAGGCGCCGGCGGAGAAGAAGGCGGCCAAGCCGGAGCGGCCGGCCACCGGGCGCTCGATGGAAGCGGATGAAGACGAAATGGCCGAGGGCCGCGACCCGGCGCCGCTGAAGCCGCAGGACCGGACGCCCGCACCCGCCGCACCCCCCTCCGTGCCGGCGACGCCGCCGCCGACGATGCGGCTGGAATAGACGGGACGGGGCGGAACGACCCCGTCGGGCCGGCGGATCAGCCGGCGATCTTCGAGAAGTCCGCCACCTGGCCCGTCGCGCCGCGGATGCGCGACAGCAGCGCCAGTCGGTTCGCCCGCACCGCCTCGTCCTCGGCATTCACCATCACGGCCTCGAAGAAGGCGTCGATGGGCGCCCTGAGCGCCGCCAGCGCGCGCATCGCGGCGGCGAAATCCTCCTGCGCGATGGCCGTGGCCGCCTCCTGCTCGGCGGTCTCGACGGCGGCATGGAGGGCCACTTCCGAGGGTTCGGACAGGAGGGCGGCGTCGACACGGGCCGCGACGCGGGTGCCCTTCTTCTCCTCGGCCGCCAGGATGTTGGCCGCGCGCTTCGTGCCCGCGACGAGGTTCTTCCCGTCCTCGGTTCCGAGGAGATCGGACAGCGCCTCGACGCGGCGGACGATCATCAGGAGGTCGTCGTTGGTGGAGGCACCCTCCCCCGCCAGGGGGGAGGAGGTCGCCGCCGGTGGAGCGCCGATCTCCCCCCTTGTGGGGGAGATGCCCGGCAGGGCAGAGGGGGGCGTCGCGGAGTGCAAGCGGTCGACGTCGTAGGGGATCGCGGGCTGGGGGGTGAGTTCAGCCTGGTTCTCGGAAGCGTGGAGAGGTCGAGCCTGGGCGCCCCCCTCTGTCCTGCCGGACATCTCCCCCACAAGGGGGGAGATCGGCCTGCCGCCGCCGGCGAGCACGGCGTCGATCAGGTCGTGCCGGGCGCCCTTGTCGCGGAGGTAGACTTTCAGGCGGTCGTGGAAGAAGGATAGGAGGTCGGCGCATTCTGCCTCGAGCAGAGAGACCCCCAGTGCGCTTTCGATCTCTGTCTCCTCACGATCTTCTCTATGAACAAGTGACGCCTCTAAGTTCTTTGCTTCAAATAGAAGCCCTTGCTTATTCAGTTCGGCCACCAGCGCGCGCCGCCGCTGATCGCGTAGATATTCAACAGCGAGTTCGATCTCGACCGAGGCTCTGAACAGAGTATCGAATAAACCCAACCTTACCCCGTTCTCCACCAGAATCCGGATCACCCCCAGCGCCGCGCGGCGCAGCGCGTAGGGGTCCTTCGAGCCCGTGGGCTTCTCGTCGATGGCCCAGAAGCCCACCAGCGTGTCGAGCTTGTCGGCGAGCGCGACGGCGATGGCGACGGGGTCGGTGGGGACGGTGTCGGTGGGGCCCTGCGGCTTGTAGTGGGCTTCGAGTGCTGCGGCGACGGAAGGGTGTTCGCCCTGGAGCAGCGCGTATTTGCGGCCCATGGCGCCCTGGAGTTCGGGGAACTCGCCGACGATCTCGGTCTGCAGGTCGGCCTTGGCGAGCACCGCGGCGCGGCGGGCGAGCGCGGGGAGGTCGGCATCGCCGTCGTGGTGAGCGGCCAGGTGCGAGGCGTCGGCGGGAGGCGTACCCCCACCCCTTACCCCTCCCCTCAGGGGGGAGGGGGGGAGAGACGCCGCGATCTCTTCGGCGAGCCTGGCGATGCGCTGGACGCGTTCGCCTTGCGTGCCGAGCCTGGCGTGGAAGGTGACGCCCAGATGGTCGAGGCGGGCCATGCGCTGGTCCAGCGGCTTCTTCAGGTCGAGGCCGAACCTTTCGGCCGACGGCTGCAGCGCGGCGAGGTCGGGCAGGTCGGCCTGGTCGGTCTTCCAGAAATGCACGGCGTCGGAGAGCCGCGCGCGAACGACCTTGCCGTTGCCGTGGACGATCTCGGCGCCGCCGTCGTCGGCCTCGATGTTGGCGGTGAGGATGAAGCGGGGGGCGAGCCCGGCCTCGGGGGCGGCGCCATGCGGCCGCGTGACGAAGCACTTCTGGTTGGCGCGGATGGTGAGGCGGATCACTTCCGGCGGGATAGCGAGGAATTCCTCCTCGAAGGAGCCCATCAGCACGACCGGCCATTCGACGAGGCCGGCGACCTCCTCGAGCAGGCCCTCGTCCTCGACGAGGTCCAGGCCGCTGGCGAAGGCGAGGTTGCGGGCGTCCGACAGGATGATCTGCTTGCGGCGCTCGGCGTCGAGCACGACCTTCGCCGCCTCCAGCGCCGAGACGTAGTCGTCGAAGCGGCGCACGGTGATCTCGCCCGGGGCGTGGAAGCGGTGGCCGACGGTGACGTTGCCGGAGCGAAGGCCGTCGACCTCGAAGTCGACGACCACCGGCTCGGCGGTCTCGGGGCCGAAGGTGCAGAGGATCGACTGCAGCGGCCGCACCCAGCGCAGGCTCTCGGAGCCCTTCGCCACGTCGCCGTAGAAGCGCGGATCGCGCGGCGCGGACGCCGCACCCCAGCGCATCGACTTCGGCCAGGGGAAGTCGCGGATGATGCCGGGCATGAGGGCGGCGATGATCTCCTCGGCCGCGCGGCCGGGCTTCTCGATCAGCGCGACGTAGAAGTCGCCCTTCTTCGGGTCGGTCTGGACGGAAAGCTGGTCGACGGACGCCAGGCCGGCCTTGCGCAGGAAGCCCTGCACGGCCGCCTCCGGCGCCTTGACGGGCGGGCCCTTGATCTCCTCGCGCACGTCCTTCGAGCGGGCGGTGACGCCGCGGATGTCGAGCGCGAGCCGCCGCGGCGTCCAGTATTCCCGCGCCGCCTCGTAGGTGAGACCCGCCTCGACCAGACCGTCGGTGACCATCTTCCGCAGATCGCCCGCCGCCTTGCGCTGCATGCGGGCCGGTATTTCCTCGGAGCGGAGTTCGAGCAGAAGATCGGGCATCAGAGCACCTCCAGCCGCATGCCGGTTCCCGTCTTGCGCGTCCTCGCGCCTGCGGCGCTGCGGGCGCGCGGGCGGGCAGGCATTTCCTCGGAGCGGAGTTCGAGCAGAAGATCGGGCATCAGAGCACCTCCACCCGCATGCCGGTTCCCGTCTTGCGCGTCCTCGCGCCTGCGGCGCTGCGGGCGCGCGGGCGGGCCGGTATTTCCTCGGAGCGGAGTTCGAGCAGAAGATCGGGCATCGGATCGGTTCTCGGGCGCGGGAGTGTCAGGCGTGCGCTCTAGCAACTCCGTCCGCCGCTGTCACCAGCGCGCGGGCGCGAGGGGTTTTCGTCGCGCGCCGTGGTTGGCACAATGGCTGCGATCGGCGGTGACGACGGGCGGGAGCAGACGATGACGGAATGGCCGAGGGGCAAAGGCGTGGGGCGGCTGGTGCGGATGCTGGCCGCGGCCATGATCGTGACCCTCGGCCTTGCCGTGCCGCAGGCCGCGGCGGCTCCCGCCTGCGCCGACCTGGACGCCGCGGTGCTGCGCGACGCGACGCGGGTGGCGATCGAGGCGGAGGCACCCGTGCGCGGCGGCGCGCCGTTTCGCCTGACGTGGAGCGTGCCGGCGCCGGGCTGCGAGGGAGCGGCCTTCCTGGTGGTCGACCTTCCGGAGCGCGTCAGGCTGTCGGGCGAAGGCTTCATGGCGCTGGCACCCGGGGAGCCGGCGCCTTTCGGGATCGGCCATGCCTCCGACCGGCTGCGCCTCTTCGTGCCGCTGCACCTGGCGGAGGCACGGCGCGGCTCGGCGCTGGTGACGCCCTTCCTCACGGGGCCGATGACGGCGGGGTGGGCGCTGGCGGTTCCCGGCAGGCCGGCGACGGCTGCCGGCGCGCTCGACCGGACGGTCGCGCCGGGCGAGCCGAAGATCGTCGTGCAGGACAGTTTTGCAGCCGACACCCCGGTCGAAAGCCGGGCCAGCGCGGACGGAGAATATACGCTCTCGGTGTTCGACGGACACTTCCGCGTGACGGACGCGACGACGGGGGCGCAGGTGATCGCGGCGGAGGGGTACCGGCCGACCTTTTCGCCCACGGGGCGCTTCCTGCACTGGTTCGGCGACATGGCTTCGCAGCTGCGGGTCTTCGACCTCGTGTCGGAGAGCATGGTGCTCGAACTCGACCCGGAGGGCGTGGGCGGGCGCGGCACCTTCGTGCAGGGCGTGCAGTGGTCGCCCGGCGACAGCTTCATGCTCGCCGCCTACGAGGCGGCCGGAGCGATCGGCTTTCTCGAAACGCTCACCGGCCGCGGCTACCGCTACCTCGCGGAAGGCTGCGGCGCGTGCGACCCGACCGAAGAGGCCGTGGTGGACGTGGAGATCGACAACACGCTGGTGCGCATGGGCTCCTACGATCCCGAGGTCGCCTACAGCCTGATCTTCGATCGCATGCTGACCGACGCGCGCGATCCGGACGAGCCCTTCACCGCCGCGGATGCGGCGGCGCATGTGGTGGCACCCCGACCGACGCTCGGCTCGGCCGGGCGCGGCCTTGCGAGCTGGCGCCTGAACGGCGGTCCCCGGGCGAGCCTGTCGCCGCTCGACGGGGTGCCGCTGCTCCTGGACGAGGCCGGCGACGGCAGACCGGAGGCGAGCGCGCCGGACGTGGCGGCCGCCGCCGCGGACGGGACGGTGCTGCGGGCGGCGGCGCGGCTGCGGCCCGTCGAACGCTTCAACCGGGCGAGCCGCATCGCCGACCGGCTGCGGGCGCTGGGCCTCGGCTATCGCGGGCAGGCGCCGCTCGCCTTCGACCGCCTGACCTTCGAGAGCATGAAGGACGATGCCGGCGACGAGGCGGAGTATCGCGTCGCGTCGGGATCGGCCGCGCAGGCGCGGCGGCTGGCCGATGCAGCGCTGGCGGCACGCTTCGACGCGGCGGCGGCGACGCTGACGATGCATCCCGACCTCGACGCCGCCTGCACCACGGTCGGCCGCAGCTCGGAAGCGCGTGTCTGGAGCCTGACCTACCAGGGCCGGCTGCGACAGATCGTACAGTTCCACTGCTACGTCAGCACCGGCGCCTTTCCCGAGGGGGCGGCCTCCCTGCTGGAGGAGAGCGGGGGCGAGGTCGCCGTCACGCTGATCGGACAGACGCTCGACGGCGACATGCTGGCTTTCGACCCGCGCTATGCCGACAATCCAGAGATGCTGGCCGATGCGGAGGACGCGGGGGACGCGCCGGACGAGCTTCTCGACATGACCTTCCACGACGAGCTGCGGGTGTTCCGCCCGGACGAGCGGCACCTGGCGCTGCTCAACAGCCGCGGCGAACTGGCCCTGCTCGACCTGGCGGATCGCTCCGTGACGTTTCGCCAGGCCCGACTGGAGGGCTTCGCCAACGTGGCGGAGATCGCGCTGTCGGACGACGGGCGGCATCTCGTGCAGATCAACGCCGACGGACGCTTCTTCGTGCATGCGATCGGCTCGGGCGCAGCGGTGCTCGCGGGGCGCTTCGTGGACGACGAGGTGGTGGCCTACGGCAGCGGCTTCCGCTTCGAGGCGACGCCGGAAGGCGCGCGCCACGTGCATCTGAAGTTCCCCGGCGACCGCAACCTCTACGAGCTCGCGCAGTTCGGCGGGGTGCTGGCGGCGTCGGGGCTGGTGGAGGAGACCCTGCGCGGAGGCGCCCGCCCCGGCGCGGCCGCACCCGGCATTCCGCCGCGCCTGACGCTGCGGGCGCGCGCAGGCGCGACGAAGGGCGAGGCCATCTTCGAAGCCGTAGCCGAGGGCGAGGCCGACCTGGCGCGGCTGACCCTCTTCCGCGACGGCCGTCCGGTGGAGGCCGTGCCGCTGTCGGGCCGCACGGCCGCGGTGGAACGCCGCGTGACCCTTTCGCCGGAAACGCGCGTCGTCTCGGCGCGGGTTCTCGACGCGCGCGGTCTCGCGAGCCTGACGGTGGACGTGGCGGTCGGGGAAATCGAAGGACAGCGGCCGGTCGACGGTCCCGCGCAGGCCCGCGGCCGGCTGTTCGTGCTTGCGGTGGGCACGGACCGGTACGACGACCCGGCCATCGGGACCCTGCGCTATGCCGTCCAGGACGCCCGCCGCTTCGCCGCCGCGGCGGCAGCAGGATCGCCCTATTATGCCGGCGTCGAGACGGAGGTGATCGCGGACGCGGCCGAGCTGGCGGCATTGCTGCCTTCGAGGCTCGACGTGATCGCTGCGCGCATGGGGCCGGACGACACGCTGTTCCTGCACGTGGCCGGGCACGGGCTGGTGGACGAGGCCGGTGCCTTCCGGCTGGCCGACCGGGGGACGCGGCTCGACGGGCTGGCGCAGACGGCCATCGGCATGGACGATCTCTCCGCCGCGCTGCGCCGGCTGCCGGGCCGGGTGTTCGTGTTCCTCGACGCCTGCCATTCGGGTGCGGCCGGCACGGCGAGCAACGACGCGGCGGTGGACGGGCTGCTGTCGCAGGGCGCTGCGGCCGTGGCGGTGATCTCGGCCTCCAAGGGCCGCCAGTTCAGCCTGGAGGGACCCCGCTTCGGCGGCGGTGCCTTCACGGCGGCGCTGGCGGCGATCTTCTCGGACCGGGCGACCGCAGACGCGAATGGCGACGGCGCGCTGGACTTCGACGAAGTCTACCGCGCGCTGAAGCGGCGGGTGGTGACGGAGACCGGCGGGCGGCAGACGCCCTGGATCGCGCGCAGCGGTCTCGCCGGAACCGCGCCGCTTCTGTGAGCGCGGACCGCCCCGGTCAGTAGACGCCCGGCAGCAGGCGCTTCGTGCGGGCGGCGTAGGCGTCGTAGTCGGCGCCGAAGGCGGAGCGCATCATGGCTTCCTCGCGGCCGGTGCGCAGCGCGTAGAGCAGCGTCACGGCGAACAGCCCGGCGAGACCGGCGAACCAGTTGGCGACGAGCAGCGCCTGCATGATGCCCCAGAGGAAGAAGGAGGCGTACATGGGGTGGCGGACATGGGCGTAGACGCCGCCGGTGACGAGCCGGTGGCCTTCGCGCAGTTCGAGGCTGACCGACCAGTTGCGGCCGAGATCGCGGTGGCTGCGGCGGAAGAGCCACAGGAACGCGGCGCCGGCGGCGATGCCGAGGACGAGCGGCACGAGGCCCTGCGGCCGGTCGCCGATGCCCTGGAACAGGCCGAGCCGCCAGGCGACCGGCAGGACGGCGAGGCCGAAGACGCAGTCGACGAGCAGGGCTATGTCGAGCGTGTCGCGCCGGTCGTCGCGGGTGCGCAGCCTGCGGGCGCGGCGCATGGCCGGCCAGCGCAGCGCCACCCAGCCGATCAGGAAGGCGAGCCAGACCCAGAAGGAGACGTCGCGCATCAGTGCTTCTCCGTTGCTCAGGACGTCTCCGGCCGGCGCGGAACGAGGCTGCCCCGGATCGACGCGTGGATCGGATGCGGCCCGCAGCACATCATGAAGAAGTCGTAGCGGTCGTGCTTCGTGTTGGCCGAGATGAACTGGTAGTGCAGCCGGAAGACGTTGAAGCGGATGCTGCGGTAGAACGCCTTGTCGAGCATGGACCTGAAGCGAACCCGCCGGACGAAGGGAAAGGGCGTCGTCCGCGGGTTCGGGATACCGGCCAGCGCCAGCTGGTCGCAGCGATAGAAGTTGATGATGTCGGCGACGGCCTGGAAGTCGCCCCAGTCGACGCCGGGATGGGCGACGAGACCGCGCAGGCGCTCGCGCGAGCCTTTCGCGGCGGGATGCAGCGTGATCTTGGGTCCCGTCGAACCGACGGTCAAGAGCGTGAAGGCGGGCGCTTCGCCCCGCGCGGCGACGCGCGCCGCATAGGCTGCCGCGACGTCGAGGATGATCGCGCCGCCGGTGGAGTGGCCGACGAGCACCACCTCCTCGTACCCGCCCGCAAGGACCCGCTCGTCGATCGCGCGCGCCCACACGGCGATGCGCGCCTCCATGGCCGGCCGCCTGCCGCGCAGCCATTCGCGGCTGAACGACCAGAGGTCCATCAGGTGGAAGAGGAAATAGCGGCGCGCCAGCCGGCGGATCAGCAGGACCGCCAGCGCGGCGCCGAGGAGCGCGCAGACCACGCCGGCAGCGGGAACGGGAACGGTTCTGCCGAAGCGCCAGACGAGAAAGCCGAGCAGGACCGGGCCGACGATGCCGAGCAGGGGATAGAGGAAATAGAGCGCGAAGCGCCAGTTGGCCGCGAAGAAGCGGAACATGGTGCCGGTCGCGACGTAGTCGAAGAACGCGGCGAGCCAGCGGACGACGCGCGTGGCGAGCGGTCGCGCGCCATCGGCCATGACGATGTCGTCGTAGTCGAGGAGCACGAAATCGGTGCGCGTCGCGCGGGAAGCGGCGCGGCAGTCGACCGACGCCGACGCGACGTGGCCGGCGCGGTCGAAGGCGACCGGGCCGAGCGTGGCCTCGACCGACCAGCAGGCGGCGAAGCGGGCGAGTTCCTTGCCGAAGCGCGCGAAGAAGCGGCCCGCGTCGTTGCGCTCGTAGCCGCCGACGTGGAAGACGGCGCGGCGTGCGACGGCGTGACGCGTCATCGGCGGTCCGGGTTCGGCAAAGGCGGTCATGGCGTCATCTTCCGCAGGCGACGGTCGGGCGCCAGAGGCCCCTTCCCGCTCTATGGACGATTCCGCCCGCGACCGGAACAGCTTTTCTCCGAGCCATGGACGAGGGATCAGTCGAGGACGGGCGCAGCGGGATCGAACAGCCGCTGGCCGACCCCCCTGACGACGGCATACGCGGCCGGCATCGGTCCGAAGCACAGCATCGGATAGTCGTAGCCGTAGCGCCGCGTGTTGGCGGACACGAACTGGTAGTGGATCCGGAAGACGCTGTGCTTCATCGCCGCGTAGAAGGCCGGATCGACCATGTCGCGGATACGGGTTTCGTAGACGAAGGGGAACGGCCCGGCGCGCGGGCTGGGCACCCCGGAGAGAACCATCGGATCGCAGCGGAAGAAGTTGATCGGGTCGATGAGCGCCTGGACGTCGACCCACTGGACGCCGTCCTGGCCGGCGAGATACCGCAGCGTCGCGCGGGCCGCTTCGGCGCGCGGATGCATGGTCACCATCGGCGCGGTGGATCCCACCGTGAAAACGTGGAAGGCAGGAACCCCGCCGGCCGCGGCGACGCGTGCCGCGTGACGGGCCGCGAGGTCGAGGACGAGCATGCCGCCGAAGGAGTGCCCAACGAAGACCACCTCGTCGAACCGGCCGTCCGCCAGCCGGTCCCGCACCACGTCCGCCCAGGCCTCGAGCCTGCGCTCGAAGGCCGGAGCGCGGCCATGCGCGACGTCGAAGGCGGCGATCCACAGGCCCTTCACGTGGAAGAGCAGCAGCCTGCGGGCGAGATGGCGCAGTGTCGCGAGGGCGGCGGCGAGACCGAGCACGACGGCGGCGGTTCCGGCGCCGGGAACCGGCACGGCGCGCACCGCCGCGAAGACGAGACAGCCGAGCAGGAGCGGCATCGACCAGCCGATGACGGGATAGAGGAAGAAGAGGCCGAAACGCCAGTTCGCCCGGAAGAAGCCGGACGCGGTTCCGGAGGCCACGTAGTCGGCAAAGGCGGCCGCGTATTCCCGCAGGCGGCGTCCCGCCGGGCGCGCGCGCTCGGACGCGACGAGGTCGTCATAGTCGAGAAAGGTCAGCTCCGTCTCGGTGCGGCGGAACCCGTCCTCGTAGACGACCGTGGCGGAGGCCGCCTCGGGCCGGACCGGGACGACCGGGCCGAGGGAGGCCGAGACAGACCAGCACGAGCGGAAGCGCTCGAACTCGCGCTCGAGGCGGCCGAAGAAGGCGCCGGCGTCGTTGCGCTCGTAGCCGCCGACGTGAAACACGGCGCGGCGCGCGACGGGGCGGACATGCGATGGCCCGGATACTTCCGCAGCGCCGCTCATCGGATCATCCACCGGCCATCGCGAAGGGGCACCCGGGAAGCCCGGCGTCAGGCCGCCAGGCCGCCGGCTTCGGTCTTCAGGAAGGCCTCGCCGCAGGCCTTGGCCAGGTTGCGGACCCGCAGGATGTAGCTCTGGCGCTCGGTGACCGAGATGACGCCGCGCGCGTCGAGCAGGTTGAAGGCGTGGCTGGCCTTGATGCACTGGTCGTAGGCCGGCAGGACGACGCGGTGCCGGCCATGGTCGTCGTTCGCCGGGGCACCCGCGGCGAGCAGCGCCCTGCACTCCTTCTCCGCGTCCTCGAAATGGCGGAACAGGATCGAGGTGTCGGCATGCTCGAAATTGTGGCGGGAGTATTCCTGTTCGGCCTGCAGGAAGACGTCGCCATAGGTGACCTTCTCGTCGCCGTCGCGGCCGTTGAAATTCAGATCGTAGACGTTGTCGACGCCCTGGACGTACATGGCGAGACGCTCGAGGCCGTAGGTCAGTTCGCCGGCGACGGGGGAGCATTCGATGCCGCAGACCTGCTGGAAATAGGTGAACTGCGAGACTTCCATGCCGTCGCACCAGCACTCCCAGCCGAGCCCCCAGGCGCCGAGGGTGGGGCTTTCCCAGTCGTCCTCGACGAAGCGGATGTCGTGGCGCAGCGCATCGATGCCGATCGCCTTCAGCGAGCCGAGATAGAGCTCCTGGAGGTTGGACGGGTTGGGCTTCAGGATGACCTGGTACTGGTAGTAGTGCTGCAGGCGGTTGGGGTTCTCGCCGTAGCGGCCATCCTTGGGGCGGCGCGAGGGCTGGACGTAGGCGGCCTTCCACGGCCGCGGCCCGAGCGCGCGCAGCGTGGTGGCGGGATGGAAGGTGCCGGCCCCCACCTCCATGTCGTAGGGCTGCAGGATGACGCAGCCATACTGCGCCCAGTAATCGTGGAGCGTGAGGATGAGCCCCTGGAAGGAGCGTTTCGGGTCGAGATGGGGGCTCGGGGTCACGTCGCGCCTTTCGCGATGGGGGCGGTGGTCCGCCGGTCCTATTCCGGGCATCCGGCAGCGTCAAGATTGCGGCCCCCGCGCGGCGGTCCTCGCGGATCGCGGCGGTCCATTGCCGTCGCGCATGCAGACGACTACATCGGAGAGACGGCGGGGGCCGCGAAACGGGAGCGCATCGATGAGAAGACTTCACCACCTGGCCTTCGCCGGTCTCCTGGCCGCCGGGGCCGTCATGGCTTCGGCAGCGGCGCAGGCCTCCGAACGCTTCCCGAACGCCGGCGGCGGCCGCGACATGGTGTCGGGCTATCTGTGCGTGGGCACCGACTGCGACACGCTGCGCCTGCCGGGCACGGACTGCCTGTGCACCAAGGACAATCCGGCGCAGATGGACTTCCGCAAGCTCGAGCTCACCTGCGTCAGGAAAGAGAACCGCAAATGGGTCGCCTGCCCGATCCAGCCGCGGCCGGGCGAAGTGATCCGCGGCAACTGAGCCGCGCCCTTCACGGGTGCGGGCGACGGCGGCTGCGCAAGCCGGCGCGCCCGCCGCACCTCAGGGCGTGGGCAGCACCAGTTCCTGGCCGGGGCGGATGGCGTCTGCCTTGCCGCGCAGGCCCGGATTGAGCCGGAGGATCTCGCGGAAACGCTCGCCATCGCCGAGCTTTTCCACCGCGATCGACCAGAGCGACTGGCCCGGCTGCACGACGTGGCGGGCCGGTACGGCCGCCGGAACGGGCTTCGGCGCGGCCGCCTGCGGGATCACGACCTGCGGGATCTCGGCCTTCTGCTCTTCCTTGAGAGGCGCTTCGGCGGCGGGTAGGCCTTCCACCAGCTTGCGCTGGACGGAGGCGAGCACCGTCGCGTCGGGCTTCAGATCCCGGGCGTGGGCCCACTGGAAGGTGGCTTCCAGGCGACGGCCGACGCGCCAGTAGGCATCGCCGAGATGGTCGTTGAGGACCGGATCGTCCGGCTTCAGCGAGACGGCGCGCTCCAGCTCGGTGACGGCCTCCTCGAAACGGCCGAGGCGGTAATAGGCCCAGCCGAGGGAATCGACGATGTAGCCGTCGTTCGGGCGCAGCTCGACCGCGCGGCGGATGAGGTCGAGCCCTTCCTCGAGGTTGATGCCCATGTCGACCCAGGAATAGCCGAGATAGTTCAGCACCTGGGGCTGGTCGGGAAAGAGTTCGAGCGCCTTGCGGAAGTTCGGCTCCGCCTTTTCCCATTCCTTCAGCCGCTCGTAGGCGATGCCGCGCTGGTAGAACAGGTTCCAGTCGGCGCGGCTGGGCTCGTCGATGCGCTGGAGGGCCCGGTCGTAGACGGTCGCCGCGTCGCGGTACTCCTCCTTGGCGGCATGGACGCCGCCGAGCGCCAGATAGGCGCGCATGTCGTCCGGATCCTGCTCGATCAGCGCGCGCAGATGCGCCTTGGCCTCGTCGCGGCGGTCGAGATCGGCGAGGTTCAGCGCAAGCTGGAGCTCGGCGATGCGCTTGAGCGGCGAGGCGGCCGGCACGTCGCCGTAGAAGCCGATCGCTTCGGCCGGCCGGTTCTGCAGTTCGGCCACCTGGCCGAGCTGGACCAGCACGCCGTCGAGCCGCGGCGCGAGCGCGCGCGCATATTGCAGATAGAGCCGCACGAAGGACTCGCCGCCGCCGCGGTTGAGCGCGGCGCCGAGATTGTAGAGCGCCTCGGCTGCGCCGTCGGCGGTGCTGGCGATCAGCGGCTCGACGGTCTCGCCCGCCTCGATGGACTTGCGCAGCATCACGATGGAGGGTCGGTTGGCGGCGAAGGCATCGGCCTGGTCGAGGACGGCGAGTGCCTCGTCCCTGCGGCCCTCGCGCGCCAGCATGCGGGCGTAGGCCTCGGCGGCGCGCAGCCAGGTCTCGGGCGCAGCGGCGCCGGCGGCCTGGTTGGCGACGGTTTCGGCATAGGCGGCGGCCGCGACGTCGCGCAGGCCCGCGGCCTGTGCGATCAGGGCACGGTGGTAGCCCTTGAACAGCGTGTACCATTCGGGGCCCTGCAGTTCCTGGAGCTGGTCCAGCGCGAACTGCGCGTTGCCCTGGCCGAGATTGGCCCAGCCGGTCATGAGGCCGACGATCAGGCGATCGAGATCGGAGGCGAGCGCGAGCTTGAGCAGGTTCTCGGCGGCGGCGTGATCCTGCTTGCGGAAGGCATCGACGGCCAGCGCCAGGCGCGAGAAGCGCTCGACTTCCGGCACCGTCTTCAGCTTCTCGGCATAGGGCAGCGCGCGGTCGAAATGCCCGCGGGCGATGAGGGTGAGCATGACGCTCTGCTGGATGGCGAGATTGTCGCGGTCGAAATCGAGCGCGCGCTCGTAATAGGCGATCGCGGAATCGAAGTCGTTGTCGGTCTCGGCCGTCCGCGCCGCGAGCACGGCGCCGGAGAAGGAGCCGACCCGCACGGGGGGCTGGGATTCGACGGTGCCCGCCTCCTGCGAGGCGAAGGCCGCGCCACCACCGAGTGCGCAAGCCACGGCGATCGCGGAGGCGATCAGCCGAGTTCTACCAAAACGCTGCATGCTTTCCCTTCCTGCGCATCGCGCCAGACCGGATTCGCCATGGACGACGAGCATGGCCTTTTTGGGGACGCACTTCAATGCGCCAACCGATCACCACGCCGCGAGGCCACCGATGCGGCGGCCCTTCGCGGTGCGGCGCGGTCAGTTCACCCGGCTGATGCAGAAATCGATGACCTCCAGCAGCGCGTCGCGCTGCGGCGTGGCGCCCAGCGGTGCCAGCGCGTCGGCGGCGATGTTGCCGAAATGGCGGGCGCGGCTGATCGTCTCGCCGATGGCGTTGTAGCGCGTCATCAGGCCCATGGCCTTTTCGAGCGCCGCATCGTCGTTGACGCCGTCCTCGATCGCGGTCTTCCAGAAGGCGCGCTCGGCGGCCGTGCCGCGGCGGTAGCTCAGGATGACCGGGAGCGTCACCTTGCCTTCGCGGAAATCGTCGCCGGTGTTCTTGCCGAGGTCGCGGGCATTGCCGCCATAGTCGAGCGCATCGTCGATGAGCTGGAAGGCGAGGCCGAGATTGGTGCCGTAGGAGCGCAGCGCGGCCTGTTCGGACCGGCCGGCCTGGGCGATCACCGGCCCGACCTCGGCGGCTGCCGAGAACAGCGCGGCGGTCTTGGCCTTGATGACGGCCAGATACTCGTCCTCGGTGGTCTCGAGGTTCTTGGCGGCGGCCAACTGCCAGACCTCGCCCTCGGCGATGACGGAGGCGGCGGTGGCGAGGATCTCCAGCGCCTTCAGCGAGCCGACCTCGACCATCATGCGGAAGGCCTGGCCGAGCAGGAAATCGCCCACCAGCACGCTCGCTTGGTTGCCCCAGACCATGCGCGCGGTCTGCTTGCCGCGGCGCATGTCGCTCTCGTCGACGACGTCGTCGTGGAGCAGCGTGGCGGTGTGCATGAACTCGACGCTGGTGGCGAGCTTGACGTGGCCGTCGCCCGCATAGCCGAACATGCGCGCGGCCGCGAGCGTGACCATGGGGCGCAGGCGCTTGCCGCCCGACGAAATGAGGTGGTTGGCGATCTCGGGGATCATCTCGACGTCCGAGCCGGCCTTCGACAGGATCAGCTCGTTGACGCGCGACATGTCGGCAGCGGTCAGGTCCACCAGCGGCTTGACCGAGGCCTGTCCCTTCTTGCCTTCATCGAGTGAAACGACGACGCCCACTGAAGCTTCTCCATTCCATCGCCGTTGCGGCGTCTTCCATGCCCCTCCCCTCAATTATGGCGCGGCAGTCGCCGGTCTCAAGGGGCGGGCTGGCGGCCGGACCGCCGGAAGCGAGCAATATAAGTTTACAGTGCGTGGTCAAGCTGCGAACGTCGCAAACATGATCGAACTCGTACGCACCAACGATCCCGTGACCATTTCCTTCATCGAGGCGCTGCTGCGGGACGCCGGAATCGCGCATTTCGTCGCGGACCAGAACATGAGCATCCTGGAAGGATCGCTCGGCGTGCTGCCGCGCCGGGTCATGGTGCTCGAGGACGACGCCGACCGGGCACGCCGGCTGCTCACCGATGCCGGCTTCGGCGGCGAGATGCGGGCCGGCTGACGCGCGCCATGGAACCGACCGAGGACGGCGCGAGCATCGACGCGTTCCACCGCGGCCGCTTCTTCCTGGCGCAGCCGCTGAACGGCGGCCACCGGGCCGGCATGGACGCCATGATGCTGGCGGCGGCCGTGCCGTCGGGCTTCGGCGGGCTCGTCGCCGACCTCGGCGCCGGCGCTGGCGGCGCAGGCCTGGCGGTGCTCGCGCGCTGCCCGCAGGCGCGGGCGCTGCTGGTCGAGCGCGAGCCCGCGATGGCCGCGTTCGCGCGGCAGACGCTGGCGCTGGAGGCGAATGCGGAGATTGCGCGGCGGGGGTCGCTGCTGGTGGCGGACGTCGCGCTGGCCGGCCGGGCGCGGACGGAGGCGGGACTTGGCGACCGCAGCGTCGACATCGCCATCATGAACCCGCCCTTCAACGAGGCCCGCGACCGCCAGACGCCCGACGGGCTGCGGAAAGCGGCGCATGTGATGGACGACGGGCTGCTGGAGCGCTGGATCCGCACGGCGGCCGCGATCGTCAGACCGTCTGGCGCTGTGGCGCTGATCGCGCGGCCGCAATCGCTGGCGGAGATCCTCGACGCCATGGGGGGGCGGTTCGGCGGGCTGGAGGTCAAGCCGGTGCATCCGCGGCCGGACGCCGATGCGATCCGCGTGGTGGTGCGGGGCCGGCGCGGCTCGCGCAGGGCGATGCGGCTCGCCGCGCCGCTGGTGCTGCATGCGGCGGACGGCAACCGCTTCACCGCGCATGCCGATGCGATCTGCAACGGCCAGGCCTCGCTGTTCGGCGACTGACAAGCGAGGGGAAATCGCTCTCGGCGGGAGCGGCCGGGATTGCGCCCGGCCCTCGATTTCCTACATGCCTTGCAAGACCCACAGCCAAGGCCCGCCGTGACCCGCTTCTTCCACCGCTTCATCCCGAAATCCATGCGCAGCACCGCGGTGACGATCCCCGTCATCCGGCTGCACGGAACGATCATGTCGGGCGGCGGGCAGTTCCGGCAGCCGCTGTCGCTGGCCAGCACCGCGGGCGTGATCGAGAAGGCGTTCTCGTTCAAGGACGCGCCGGCCGTGGCGATCTCGGTCAATTCGCCCGGCGGTTCGCCTGTGCAGTCGCGGCTGATCTACCGGCGTATCCGCGATCTCGCGAAGGAGAAGAACAAGACGGTGCTGGTCTTCGTCGAGGACGTGGCGGCATCGGGCGGCTACATGATCGCGGTGGCGGGCGACGAGATCATCGCCGACCCGTCCTCCATCGTCGGATCGATCGGCGTGGTGTCGGCCGGCTTCGGCTTCACGGAACTGCTGGAGAAGATCGGCGTCGAACGGCGCCTGCACACGGCGGGGCGCAACAAGGCGACGCTCGACCCGTTCTCGCCCGAGCGGCCGGAGGACGTGGAGCACCTGAAGGCGCTGCAGCTCGAGGTGCACCAGACCTTCATCGACCTCGTGAAGGAGCGGCGCGGCCGCAAGCTCGCCGACAGCGAGGACCTGTTCACCGGGCTGTTCTGGTCGGGCATCAGCGGCAAGGCGCTGGGGCTCGTCGACCATCTCGGCGACATGCGCAGCTTCCTGAAGACGCGCTACGGGGAAAAGACGCAGCTGCGGCTGGTGACGGCCCCGCGCGGCCTGTTCGGCCGGCGGCTCGGCCTGTTCGGCTCGTCGGCCGGAGCGGCGACCGGGGAGATCGCGGCGAGCGCGGCGCATGGGCTCGCCGATGCGGCGATGGAACGCGCGCTGTGGGCGCGCTACGGCTTGTAGGCGGCGCGGGTTCGCCGCATGATCGGTACGCCTGCCGGGGCGGGGAACGCCGGCCTTGCTGGAGGAGCAGAACCACATGCCGCAGCTGATCTTCTTCGCCGTCGTCGCGGCGGTCGGCTATTTCGGATACCGGGCCTTCCTGAAGGAGGCGGAACGGGTGTCGGCGCGCGTGCGGCGGGCCGAGAGCGAGACCCGCAGCGGCGCCAACGGCACGCTGGTGAAGGATCCCAAGACGGGCGAGTACCGTCTGGCCAAGGACTGACGGCGCGAAGACCCGGACCGCCGGCAGGACCATGACACAGAGCACCGCCGCGCTGGCGCCGGCGAAGATCAATCTCGCGCTGCACGTGACCGGCCGGCGCGCGGATGGCTATCATCTGCTCGAAACACTCGTGGTGTTCGCGCGGTTCGGCGACGTGCTGGCGGTGGAAGCGGCGGCGGCGGATGCGGTCACGATCGGTGGCCCGCACGGCGCCGGACTGCCCGCCGACGGTTCCAACCTCGTCGTGGCGGCGCGCGACCGGCTGCGGGCGGCATTGCCTGCCGAAACGGCGACGCCGGTGGCGATCCATCTCGACAAGCGGCTGCCGGTCGCCTCGGGCGTCGGCGGCGGATCGAGCGACGCGGCGGCGGCGCTGCGGGCGCTGGCGCAGGTCTGGGGCCTCGACGCCGGTTCTGCCGCGATCGCCGGCATCGCCGCCGGTCTCGGCGCCGACGTGCCGATGTGCCTCGACGGGCGGCCGCTGGTGGCGCGCGGCATCGGCCACACGCTGGAGCCGCTCGCCGCATGGCCGGCCTTCGACGTGGTGCTGGTCAACCCGGGCGTGGCCGTGGCGACGCCGGCCGTGTTCGGGGCACTCGCGCGGCGCGACAACCCGCCGCTGCCGCCCCTGCCCCGCACGCCGGACCATGCCGCCGCGCTTGCCTTCCTCGCGGCCGCGCGCAACGATCTGGAAGCGCCGGCGCTTGCGCTGGCGCCGCAGATCGGCGACGCGCTGGACGCGCTGCGGGCGGCCGGCGCCGGCTTCGCGCGGATGTCGGGCTCTGGCGCGACGTGCTTCGGGATCTTCGACGGCGCCGAGGCGGCGCAGGCCGCGGCGGCGCGCATCCGGGCGGACCGGCCGGGCTGGTTCGTCGAAGCCACGCGAACGAATGGAGCAGGAGCATGAGCCTGGAACGCCTGGACGAAAGCCGACCCTTCATTCCCGTGGGGATCGCGGTGCTGACGGTCTCGGACACCCGCTCGCTCGACGAGGACAAGTCCGGGCGGACGCTGGCGGAGCGGATCGCGCAGGCCGGGCACCGGCTGGCGCACCGCGCGATCGTGACCGACGACGTGGAGAAGATCCGCGGCGCGGTGCTGGGCTGGTGCAACGATCCGGCCGTCGACGTGGTGATCACCACCGGCGGGACCGGATTCACCGGGCGGGACGTGACGCCGGACGCGCTGGAGCCGCTGTTCGAGAAGCGGATGGACGGCTTCTCGTCCGTGTTCCACCGCATCTCCTTCGACAAGATCGGCACCTCGACGATCCAGAGCCGGGCAACCGCCGGGCTGATCGCGCAGACCTTCGTCTTCGTGCTGCCGGGGTCGCCCGGCGCCTGCCGCGACGCATGGGACGGGATCCTCAAGGCCCAGCTCGACTACCGCCACATGCCGTGCAACTTCGTGGAGATCATGCCGCGGCTGGACGAGCACCTGCGGCGCGGCGGGATCGTGGTCTGACAGGATGGGAAAGAACGCCCGTTTCCGCACAGATTGAGCCAACGATCACAAGGATACCAGCGGGCGTTCTTTCGCATCCTCGAATGATTCACTCGCTCTGAGAGGTCCCCGCGGGGCCTTGCCGGCTCACGCCGTCTCGCGGCGCGCCGGCATGATCTCGGCGCCGATGCGGCGGCTGGAGAGGCGTCTGGCCAGGGCCTCCGCGCCGTCCCCCGGCTTCAGCCTCGCCAGGGCCTGGCGCTTGGAGACGAGCAGGCCTTCCGACAGCGGGCGGCTGCGCGTCATCAGCCGGGCGAGAAAGCCACGGTCGGGCGTGCGGGCGCGCAGGAAGCGGGCGGGCGTGGTGGCGTGGCCGACATGGGCGAACACCGCCTCGACCCAGCCGTCGGCCAGCCGGGCACCCGGCTCGACGAACAGGAGCCAGTCGCCCCTGGCGCGGCGCACGCCGCCGATGAGGTCACCCGACGGCACGATGATGCAGCCGGCATGGTCGGCGACCGCCGCAGTCTGATCGGTCGAGCCGCGGTCGTGGACGAGAACCTCGCGGACGACGCCTTCGACCGCACCCGACACGAGGGACGCGAGCGTCCGGGCGAGGGCCTCCTGGTGGTTGCGGGTCTCGATCATCACCGACAGCATGGATACGGCATAATCCAAACGCCGGCCAAACGCCAGTGTTGCAGCGCAGCATGCTTATGTTCTTGCTTTGTTCCGATGCCTGCTCTAGGAATAGTTTCATCAGAGCGGCGATTCTCCCTCGCCGTACGGAGCATGAGACATGGAACAGATCGCACGCGCGGACATTGCCGCCTTCACAAGCGGAGATTCCGGTTTGGCCAATGCGATGATCGAGCAGAGCGGCGTGCGGATCGGCGAAAGGCGCCGGCGCGGCCGGGCGGCCGGCATCAATCCGTCGGGTCGGTTCGAGGCGCTGCGGCGCGACGTCTTCGACGACGGCTGGGACACGATCGAGGACCTGCCGCCGTTCAAGACCGAGGTGCAGACCGAGAAGCCGCGGACGATCATCACCCGCAACGAATCGCCCGACATCTCCTTCGACCGCTCGATCAACCCCTATCGCGGCTGCGAGCACGGCTGCGTCTACTGCTTCGCGCGGCCGACGCATGGCTACATGGGGCTTTCGGCGGGGATCGACTTCGAGTCCAAGCTGTTCGCCAAGCCGGACGCGGCGAAGCTGCTCGAGCGGGAACTCGGCAAGGACGGCTACCAGCCGAAGACCATCGCCATCGGCACCAACACCGATCCCTACCAGCCGATCGAGAAGCGCTACGGCATCATGCGGCAGATCCTGGAGGTGCTGGAGGCGCACGACCATCCGGTCGGCATCGTGACCAAGTCGGCGCTGGTGACGCGCGACATCGACATCCTGTCCCGCATGGCGGAGAAGGGGCTGGCCAAGGTGGCGCTGTCGGTGACGACGCTCGACCGGCGGCTGGCGCGGGCCATGGAGCCGCGCGCCGCCACGCCGACGCGGCGGCTGGAGACGATGAAGGCGCTGTCGGAAGCCGGCATCCCGGTCTCGGTGATGGTGGCGCCGGTGATCCCCGGCCTCACCGACCACGAGGTGGAGCGCATCCTCGATTCGGCGCAGTCGGTCGGCGCGCGCGAGGCGGGTTACATCATCCTGCGGCTGCCGCTGGAGGTGAGCCCGATCTTCAAGGACTGGCTCTTGCGGCACTATCCCGACAGCTACCGCCACGTTCTGTCGCTGGTGCGCTCGATGCGCGACGGCAAGGACTACGACTCGACCTGGGGTGCGCGCATGAAGGGCGCTGGTCCCTATGCCTGGCAGATCGGGCGGCGGTTCCAGATCGCCGCGCGCCGCCTCGGGCTGAACCAGAACAAGCGCGTGCTGCGGACCGACCTGTTCAAGCCGCCGGCCCGCGCCGGCGAGCAGCTTTCGCTGCTCTGACGCCCGTCCCACGTCGACCGCCTCCCCTTCCGTCCGGCCGCTTCGTCCCGGCTGGACGGCGCCCGCCCGGTTCGCCCCGACCGGGCGGGCCTTGCGGAGGGCCGGACGCTCTGCGACCATCGCCGCACCATGAGTCGCCTTCCCTCCGGTCCTCCGCTCCTGTTCGACATGCCGCTGGCGCCCGATTTCTCGATCGAGACGCGGCTGATGGCGCGCGGCGCCGGCCCGGTCTGCGGCCTCGACGAGGCCGGCCGCGGACCGCTCGCGGGGCCGGTCGTGGCGGCGGCGGTGATCCTCGACCCGCGCCGCATCCCGCCGGGACTGGACGATTCGAAGCGGCTGAAGGCCGCCGATCGCGAGCGGCTCTGCGCGGAGATCCTGCGCACGGCAAGCGCCGTCTCGGTCGCGTCGGTGGCGGCCGACGGCATCGACACGGTCAACATCCTGCGCGCGAGCCTCGAGGCGATGCGGCGGGCAGCCACCCTGCTGTGCGTGTCGCCCGGTCACGCGCTGGTCGACGGGCGCGACGTGCCGCCGGGCCTGCCCTGCGACGCGCAGGCGCTGGTGAAGGGCGACCAGCGGTCGCAGTCGATCGCCGCCGCCTCGATCGTCGCCAAGGTCACGCGCGACCGCATGATGACGCGCTGCGCGGCCGTGCACACGGCCTACGGCTTCGATCTGCACATGGGCTACGCCACCGCGCGGCACCGCTCCGCGATCGTCGAAGCGGGCGCGGTCATGCGCATCCACCGCATGAGCTTCGCGCCGCTGAAGAGCGGGGCGGTCGAGGCGGACGTGGAAGAGGGCCTGCTGGTGGCGCAGGCCGGCTGAGCCGGCCATGGAGGCCGACCGGGCGGCGCCACGTCGCGTTCCGGGATGACGACGGGGAGCGGCGGCCGGGTTCGGCGGACGTCGCCCCAGTCCCGTGTCACCGAACCCGCCGGACCCGCAAGGGGGTAAAGTCCTTCAAGACACGCCGTCGTCCGGCTCCGGATGGCGCTTCGGGATGAGGCCGGCCGGAAGGACTGCATCCCGGCCGCTCCCCCGCGCCGCGTCATTGCGAACCGGATAGCGAGCGCCGACGGCCGGAACCGCCTCCCTTGCGTGGCGTCCGCGCCGGGGACCCGACGCCATCGCCGGCGCCGAAATGGTTAGGCATGGGGCAGGGAGCCGGGCTCAGGCGCAGCGCGGACTGAGCCGTGCGGCGCCGCATCCTCGGCGTCATCCCGGAAGGGCGTTCGAGCGCAGCGCTGGACGGCGTATCCGGGCCCCATTCCTCGACGGTGTCCGTCGGCTGGGGCGGCGGCAAAGGCGATCTGTCCTCCACCCCACGAAGTGGGGGCGGAGGTGGCGTCGCGAAGCGACGACGGAGGGGGGGGCGCCGGCGGGCGGCGGCGCGGGCCTCGTCGTGGACCGGATCGCGGGCATGGACGGCGAGGCATGGATCCCGGATACGGCGTCCTTCGCTGCGCTCGGACGTCGTTCCGGGATGACGAAGGCGGGGGTGCCGGCTTCCAGCCCCTCGTCCTCGGCGTCCGTCCCGATGCGAACGGTCCGCGTGACGCGTCGTTGCGGGGCTGCGCAGCGGGACCCGGAATGACGCCGATGAGGGAGCCCGTGCGGGGGCTTCGAGGCCGGCCTGCGGATGCTCCGGTGCAGCAGGGTCGATGACGAAGCGGAGGCGCGGCGCCCCTTTCACCGTCGTCATCCCGGGCGAAGCCGGAGCGGAGCGGAGGCGCAGACCGGGGATCCATGCCTCGGACGTCGTCGAGAGGCGGGAGGGCGCGGACGACGCACCGGACCTTCTCCGTCGTCCCGCTCGATGACCTGCGCAGAGGCATGGATCCCGGATACGGCGTCCTTCGCTGCGCTCGGACGTCGTTCAGGGATGACGAAGGCGGTGGTGCCGGCTTCCGGCCCCTCGTCCTCGGCGTCCGTCCCGATTCGGCCGGTCCGCGTGATGCGTCGTTCCGGGGCCGCGCAGCGGGACCCGGAATGACGCCGATGAGGGAGGCCGCGTGGGTGGGCTTCGATGCCGGCCTGCAGATGCCCAAGTGCAGCAGGGTCGATGACGAAGCGGAGGCGCGGCGCCCCTTTCACCGTCGTCATCCCGGGCGAAGCCGGAGCGGAGCGGAGGCGCAGACCGGGGATCCATGCCTCGGACGTCGTCGAGAGGCGGGACGGCGCGGACGACGCACCGGATCTTCTCCGTCGTCCCGCTCGATGACCTGCGCAGAGGCATGGATCCCGGATACGTCGTCCTTCGCTGCGCTCGGACGTCGTTCCGGGATGACGAAGGCGGGGGTGCCGGCTTCCTGCCCCTCGTCCTCGGCGTCCGTCCCGATGCGGCCAGCCCGCTACTTCCGGAACGAAAAATGCCGCCCGAGGGCGGCATCGATCGTGATCCGAGATCGGCCCGGCTCAGTTCAGCCTGGTCTTGACGTCGTCGACCGAGGACTTGAAGAGCTTCTCGGCGACGGTGGCGTCCACCTTGTCGGCGAGAAGCTTGCGCGCTGCGGCGACGGCGATGTCGACGGCGTTGGAGCGCACCTCGTTGACCGCATCGCGCTCGGCCTGGCCGATCTTCTGCTCGGCGAGCGCGGTGCGGCGGGCGACGTATTCCTCGGTCTTCTGCTTGGCCTCGCGGACGAGCATCTCGGCCTCGTGACGGGCGGACGAGACGATCTCCTCCGCCTCCTTCTCGGCCTCCTTGCGCTTGCGCTGGTAGTCGGCGAGGAGCTGCTGGGCTTCCTCGCGCAGCCGGCGCGCCTGCTCGAGTTCGTCGCGGATCTTGGCGGCCCGGTCGTCGAGCGACCGGGTGATCATCCCCGGCACCTTCACGTAGACCATGAGGGCGAGGAAGATGACGAGGCCGACGAGTGCCCAGAATGTGGCGTCCATAGCCGCTCTCCTATTCCGAAGCCGCGCGCACGGCGGCCGAAACATCGCCCTGGGCGACGCTGTCGCCGATCAGGGCCTGGACGATGGCGCCCGCGGTTTCCTCGGCGATCGCCCCGACGTCCTTCATGGCCGAAGCCTTGATCTCGGCGATGCGCGCCTCGGCGGTCGCGAGCTTGGTGTCCAGCTCGGCCTCGATCCGCTTGCGTTCGGCATCGGCTTCCGCCTTTGCCCCGTCACGCGCCTTCTGGCCGATCATGCCGGCCTTCCGGCGCGCTTCCGCCAGCCCCTGCTCGTAGGCGGCGATGGCCTCGTCCGCCTCCTGCTTGAGACGGGCCGCCTGGTCGAGGTCGCCGGCGATGCGGTCGCGCCGCACCTCCAGGATGCCCGCCAGCCGCGGCAGAGCCACGCGCTTGAGGAAGACGTAGAACAGGCCGAAGGTGATGGCCAGCCACAGAATCTGGGACGGGAAGGTATGGGTCTCGAACGGCGGGAACGTGCCGCCGCCATGGGCGTCGGCCGCGACCTCCGTGCCTTCGACGACCTCGCTCCCCGCATGTCCGGCCGGGGCTTCCTGGGCGAATGCCGGTGAAACAAACATCAGCGCATCCTGTCAAATACAGCCGGCCGCGACTGCCGCGGCCGGACGACCCTGCTCGTGCGTGACGCCGGATCTTACGTGAAGAGCAGGAGCAGCGCGATGAGAAGGGAGAAGATGCCGAGCGCTTCCGTCACGGCGAAGCCGAACACCAGACGGCCGAACTGGCTGTCGGCGGCCGACGGGTTGCGCAGCGCGCCCGAGAGGTAGCTGCCGAAGATGTTGCCGAGGCCGAGCGCCGTGCCCGCCATGCCGAGGCAGGCGATGCCGGCGCCGAGCGCCTTTGCTGCTTCTACTTCCATGAAAGATCTCCTTGTTGAAGCCTTGAGATGAGGTTTGGTTGCCGCGGCGGCAGGCCGCCGGAACTCAGTGTCCGCCCGGGTGGAGCGCGTCGTTGAGATACATGCAGGTCAGCACCGCGAAGACGTAGGCCTGCAGGAACGCGACGAGGAATTCGAGACCGGTCAGCGCCACCGTCATGGCGAGCGGCAGGATGGACCCGGCGATGCCGAGCGCGCCCATCGAACTCATCGACACGACGAATCCGGCGAAGACCTTGAGCGTGATGTGACCGGCCAGCATGTTGGCGAAGAGACGGACCGAGAGGCTGATCGGCCGCGAGAGGAACGAGACCACCTCGATCGCGACGATGAGCGGAACGAGCATGCCGGGCACGCCGCTCGGCACGAAGAGCTTCAGGAAGCCCAGGCCGTGCTTCATGAAGCCGTAGACGATGACCGTGCCGATGACGAGCATCGCCAGCGCGAAGGTGACGATGATGTGGCTGGTCACGGTGAAGAAGTAGGGGAACATGCCGAACAGGTTGGCGAACAGCACGAACATGAACAGCGAGAAGACGAAGGGGAAGAACTTCATGCCGTGCGAGCCGGCCGCGTCGCGCAGCATGTTGGCGACGAACTCGTAGGAGATCTCGGCGATCGACTGCATGCGGCTCGGCACCAGGCCGCGGTTGGCGGTCGACAGGAACAGGAAGGCACCCGCGCCCACCGCCGACGCGACCATGAAGGCCGAGGAGTTGGTGAACGAGAAATCGAGGCCGCCGATCTCGATCGGCACCCAATTCTGGATCTGGAACTGGTGGATAGGATCGTTGGCCACCGTGTACCCCGCCTTGCCGTTCGGGCGCCGCAGCGCCGCCTATTTCCTGCCGGACCCCTGGTCGTCCCCTTCGGACTTCCGGGCTCCGAATTCCGCCATCATGCCGGCCGAACGCAGAGCGTTCACCACACCGGCGGCAAATCCGATCAGCAGGAACACCACGAGCCCGAAGGGCGAGGTTCCCGCATAGTAGTCGACGGCCCATCCGAGCGCCGCACCCACCACGATGCCAGCGATGAACTCGCTGGACAGTCGCATGGCGTTGCCGACGCCGGCCATTCCGCCGGTCGCGGACGGTTCCTTCCCGCTCACCGCCGGGCGGCGCGCCTTCAAGGCCGCGTCGAGTTCCCTGCGCCTGCGTTCGAGATCGTCCGACCGGGCATTTCCCTCGCCGTCCTGTCCGGGGCCGGTTCCGCCGGTCTCGCCTGGCCTCTTCGACATGGCGATCCAACCTCCTGCCCGGTCAATCCTGCACGGACTGCCCGCTTCAAAGTCGGGCGCACCATAGTGAGGGGCGTCCGGGCAGTCAAGCCGATGAACGTCCCCATTCCACATGGGAAATGATATTGAAATTCAATGAATTAGCGGGCTGCGACAGAACGTCCGCCCGCTTCTTGCCCGCCGATGTGCCGAATCCGCACCCGCAAGGGCGGCCGCGGGCTCAGTTCCAGCCGCCGCCATGGGTCCGGTAGAAGACGTGGAGACCGATCTTCTTCATCTTCTCCATGGTGCCCGCCCAGCGCGGATGGACGTAGGTGGCATGGTAGTGGGTGGAGGAGCCGACCTCGGGAATGAAGATCTTTCCGGCGGTGACGGCCATGGCCACGTCGCGGGCCATGGCCCAGTGCGAGGGGCTCGCCACACGGTCGCGGATGCCGTCGCAGGCGAAGGAGAACTGGCAGCGGTTGCGCCAGTGGTCGTTCTGATAGACGACGCCGCAGATGCTGTCCGGATAGGCGGGGTTGCGGACACGGTTGAGGATGACCTGCGCCACGGCCGCCTGGCCCTTCAGGTTCTCGCCGCGCGCCTCGAAGTAGACGCCGGCCGTCAGGCACTTCTGCTCGGCGTCGGAGAACACCTCCGGCGGCAGCGGCTTCTTCATCCAGGCATGGTCGCCCTCGCCCATCGGCGGAATGAAGCGGCCCTCGTCGGGGTCGGCCTCGCCCTTGAGGAGCGTGGCGAAGGGCGAGAGCTCGGCGTAGTCGGGCGCGGCCGGCGCATAGGCGGTGGCCAGGATGTCGGGCTTGTCGTTGGTGACGAGGCTCGCCAGCATCGCCGGCACCGCCGGATCCGGCTTGCGGTCGACGCGCGGGTGGAAGGCGGCCG
Source organism: Aquibium microcysteis (assembly GCF_014495845.1). Taxonomy (NCBI): domain Bacteria; kingdom Pseudomonadati; phylum Pseudomonadota; class Alphaproteobacteria; order Hyphomicrobiales; family Phyllobacteriaceae; genus Aquibium; species Aquibium microcysteis. The sequence goes on along the minus strand of NZ_CP061080.1, from coordinate 5,523,252 downwards.
CGATGTCGATCTCCTTGCCCAGGATCTTCGGGCGGTCGAAGGCCATGACGACCTCCTCGCCGCCGATGGTCGGGTGGATCAGCAGCGACGTCCGCTTGAAGACCGAACCGGCATTGAAGGATTTCGGCGGCGCGACGGGCGCGACGTTGACGATACGGCCGCGCTTCTCGGCGCGATTGACACGATCCTCGTCGGGCGTCTCGGCGGGGGACCCGTTCTTCGTGCGGAACGCGACCGCACCGACGCCCTCGGCGTTCATTCCCGAACCCGAAACGGCGCCTGTGACCGTGGAATCGACGAAGCGCATCTCGGCCGCATGGACCGAACCCGCGACCGACTTCTCCAGGACCGCGCCCCAGCGGACGGCGGGCGCCTCGGTGCCGGCGACGTAGCTCGCCATGTCCGGGTAGGCGACGACGGTCGGGAAGCCGAGGAGGAAGCCGGCGCCGACGAGGAGAACGGACATCAAGGAAGACTTGCGGGGCGGGGCGATGCCTCGCCGCGATTCGGATACTGGTTTCACCGGGTTACTCTCCAGGACGCCACTCGAACGACATGGAGAGTGACAATGCTGCATTAACCTTGAAGGACGGTTAACGGCGGCAGTGTGGCATGCCGGCGGTTGTCCACCGGAGGGGGACGTCGCGCTCAGCGTGCCTGCCTGGCCTTGCCCGCATAGGGATTCTCGGGCGCGCGCAGCATGATGCGGATCGGAACGCCGGGCATCTCGAAGCTCTCGCGCAGCCCGTTCGTCAGGTAGCGGATATAGGACTGCGGCATGGCGTCCGGCCGCGAGCAGGAGATGACGAAGCCCGGCGGCCGCGCCTTCACCTGGGTGAGATACTTGATCTTGAGGCGGCGCCCGGCCACCGCCGGGGGCGGGTGGTGCGCGAGCACGCCCTCCAGCCAGCGGTTGAGGCGGCCGGTGGAGATGCGCCTGTTCCAGACCTCGTGGGTCGAGGCGATCGCCTCCATCAGCCGGTCGAGGCCGCGCCCGGTCTCGGCCGAGACGGTGACGGCGCGGATGCCGCGCACCTGCGGCAGCAGGCGCTCGGTCTTCTCGCGCAGTTCGGCCAGCAGTTCCTGCGGATTGTCGATCAGGTCCCACTTGTTGAAGGCGATGACGGCCGCCCTGCCCTCGCGGATGACGAGGTCGGCGAGCTGCAGGTCCTGCTTCTCGAAGGGGATCGTGGCGTCCAGCACGATGATGACCACCTCGGCGAAGCGGATGGCGCGGAGGCCGTCGGCGACCGAGAGGCGCTCGAGCTTCTCCTGCACCTTCGACTTGCGGCGCATGCCGGCGGTGTCGAACAGCTTGATCCGGCGGCCGCGCCATTCCCAGTCGACCGAGATCGAATCGCGGGTGATGCCGGCCTCGGGACCGGTGAGCAGTCGTTCCTCGCCGACGAGCGCGTTGATCAGCGTCGACTTGCCGGCATTGGGCCGGCCGATCACGGCGATCCTGAGCGGCTTCGTCGGATCGTAGGCTGGGATTTCCTCGGCATCCGGATCGGCGATGTCCTCGCCGACGAGGGCTTCGGCCGCCGAGGGTTCCGGCGTCTCCTCCTCGTCCGGCGGGAAGACGCGCTCCTCGCCGAGGGCGGCGACGATCGCCTCGCGCAGGTCGGGCATGCCCTGGCCGTGCTCGGCCGAGATCGGGATCGGCTCGCCGAGGCCGAGTTCCCAGCTCTCCAGCATGCCGCCCTGTGCGCCGCGCGCCTCCGCCTTGTTGGCGACGAGGACGACCGGCTTGCCGGCGCGGCGCACGATGTCGGCGAAGGCGCGGTCGTTGGGGGTGAGCCCCGCCTTGGCGTCCATCATGAACAGGATCAGGTCGGCCTCGGCGACCGCGAGCTCGGTCTGGGCCCGCATGCGGCCTTCGAGCGTGGCGGCGGCGGCCTCCTCGAAACCGGCGGTGTCGATGACCTCGAAGCGCAGATCGTAGAGTTTGGCGTCGTGGATGCGGCGATCGCGCGTGACGCCGGGCGTATCGTCGACCAGGGCGAGCTTCTTTCCGGCGAGCCGGTTGAAAAGCGTGGATTTGCCGACGTTGGGCCGGCCGACGATCGCGATCTTGAAGGTCATGGTGCCGCGCTAGGACGCATCGCCCGAACCGCGGATCAGTTCGGACATCAGGGTGGCGCGTTCGCGCAGGTTGCGCGGCGCGAGCTCGTCGGCGGAGATCTGCTCGAAGAGGGTCAGAGCGTCGCTGCCGCGACCTTCCTTCCAGGCGGAGAGGCCGAGCGCCTCGCGCGCGGAGTGGCGCAGCGGGTTGGTGTCGGCCGCCAGCGTCTCGACACGCGACGAGACGTCGGCATAGGAGCCGCTGTCGACCAGGATGAGGCCGGCGCGCAGGCGCGCCATGTCGCGGACCGGCGCGTCGACGGAACCGTCGGCGGCCACGGCATCGAAGGCGGCGACGGCGGCGGCCTTGTCGCCCCTGGCGTCGAGAACGGTCGCGGCGCGCATGCGGGCCAGGACGGGATAGGCGCCGTAGCCGTCGGCCTGCAGCGCCTCCAGCGCGGCCAGCGCCTCGTCCGGCTTGTCCTGGCCGGCCAGCACGAGCGCCTGCGAGTAGCGGTCGCCGGATGCGTTGGCGCGGCTCGTCGCCCAGTAGTCCCAGGCCACCCAGGCGGCGGTGGCCAGCACGACGACGAGCGCCAGCGCTATGGCGATGGGTCCGAAACGGTCCCAGAGCGCCTTCGCCTGATCCTGGCGAATCTCCTCGTTGACCTCGCGGATGAAACTGTCGTCGGACATCGAACCCAGTACCGTCAATCTGTCGCCCGTCCGGCGGACGGGGCTCTCGTTCCTGCGCCTTTTATCCGAAAATCGGGCGTATGGAAGGCCAACCGGCAAATATCCGCCTTCAGCCGCGCGCCAGCGGATCGGCGCCGAAGAGCCACAGATGCAGACCGGAGACCAGGAGCACGTAGAGGACGACGCCGAGAGCGACCGCCGCGACGTCCCAGACCACCGGTCCGGCGACGGCCGGGCCCATGTCGCCGCGGCGCTTGAGCGAGATGCGGTCGACGACCGCCCAGGCGAGGAAGCCGCCGAACAGCAGGATCGAGGCGAGCTCGCCATTGGCGAGCAGATGGGCGAAGGCCCAGATCTTCACCGACAGCAGCATGGGATGCTTCAGCATCTTCTTCAGCCGGCCGCCGGGCAGCTGGCTGACGGCGAGCGCGATCAGGGCAAACAGCATCAGCAGGGCGGCGAGGTGCTTCGTCCAGACCGGCGGCTCGTAGAGGACGGGGCTTTCCGGCCAGGCCAGCGCATAGCCCCAGACGATGAGGACGAGGCCGACGGCCGAGACGACCGAATAGAGCCCCCGCCAGCCATTGCCCATCGAAGCCGCCCTGGCGTCGCGCCAGCCGGGGGCGACGATGCGGACGGAGTGGATGCCGAGAAAGAGGATCAGTCCAAGAACGAGTACGACCATCGGTGCCCCCAGGGTGCCTGCGGCGGAACCTATCGCGCCCGTCCCGGGTTTGGAACTGCAATTCCTCCGCCATCGCATGCTCGCCACAATTGCGGGCGACCTCTCCACCTCCTCCCCTGCCGCCCGAATCGTCTCCGCGCATGCTCCTGACCCGACGTCTCCTCCTGTCCGTTCCGCTGCTCGCCTCGACGGCGTCCGCCCCCGCGGCCGACATGGCCGAGCCGCGTCAGGTGGTGGTCATCTCCTTCGACGGGGCGCAGCACGTGGCGCAGTGGAAGCGAAGCCGGGCGCTGGCCGAGCGGACCGGGGCGCGCTTCACCTATTTCCTGTCCTGCGTCTACCTGCTGTCGCCCGAGCACCGCGCGCTCTACCAGGGGCCGGCGCACCGGCCGGGACGTTCGAACGTCGGCTTCGGCGGCTCGACGGAGGAAGTGGCCGAGCGGCTCGGCGAGATCTGGGCCGCGCGCCAGGAGGGCCACGAGATCGCCAGCCACGGCTGCGGCCATTTCGACGGCAAGGACTGGTCCGTGGCCGACTGGACGACGGAGTTCGCCGCCTTCACCCGCATCGTGCGCGACGCCTACGCGATCAACGGCATCGAGGGCGAGCCGGAGGGCTGGCGGGCCTTGGTCGAAGACGACATCCGCGGCTTTCGCGCGCCCTATCTGTCGACCAGCGAGGCCCTGTTCCAGGCGCTGGGCGAGGCGGGCATGGACTACGACGCGAGCGGCGTCTCGAAGGGTCCGGCGACGGCCCCGATGCAGGACGGCCTGCGCCGCTTCGCCCTGCCGATGGTGCCGGAGGGACCCGCCGCGCGGCCGGTGATCGCCATGGACTACAACCTGTTCGCCCGCCATTCGAACGCCGAGGAGACCGAGGACCGCGACGGCCGGTTCGCGGAGCGGGCCTACAAGGCCTTCAAGGCGGCCTTCGACGAGCAGCACGACGGCCGGCGCATCCCGCTGCAGATCGGCTACCACTTCACGCTGATGAACGGCGGCGCCTACTGGCGCGCGCTGGAGCGCTTCGCCGAGGAGGTCTGCGTGATGCCCGACGTCGACTGCATCAGCTACGAGGACCTGAACCGCCGCCTCGGCGAGGGCGCCGACGGCTGACGGCGCCCGCCTGCCGGCAAATCACGCCGCCGGCTGGTCCTGCGGCGCGACCCCCGCCTGTTCGCGCTCGAGGTAGCGGCGGTCGATATCGGGCAGTTCCCCGCCCTCCAGCACGGCCTCGAAGGCGCGCAGGCGCTTGTAGACCGAGAGGAGCTCGACGATCGTCGGCCAGGAACTCACCAGGTACTGAAACGAATTGGTGACCTGCGTGAAGGCCGAGACGGTCTGCTGGAAGACGCCCAGCGTGATCGTGCCGACGGCGATGGTCGGGACCATGATGAAAGTGGCGAAGACGGCATCCGCCTGGAGATAGAGATAGCGGGCGACGTCGAAATAGACGTAGTGCGCATAGAGGGTGAAGTAGTTCTTGCGGACGTTGGCGAACAGCTCCGACAGGGTGATCGGCTGGGCCCGGTTCGGGTCGTCCTCGCCATAGACCAGTTCCTTGCGGAAGGCGGCCTCGACGCGCTGGTTCCTGAACTCGAGGCCCGGCAGCCTGATGCCGACGACGGCGAGCAGCAGCGTTCCGAACAGCGCCCAGGCGATGGCCGCCGTCATCAGGGGCGCCGGGATTTCGCCGATGAAGGGCAGATGGGTGACGTTCGCCGACAGGCCGTAGAGGATGGGCAGGAAGGCGATCAGCGTCATGATCGCGTCGATCAGGCTGACGCCGAGCCCCTGCATGGTGGAGGAGAACCGCATGGTGTCTTCCTGCACGCGCTGCGAGGCGCCCTCGATGCTGCGCAGCCGCCCCCAGTGCGAGACGAAGAAGTCGTTCATGGCCGTGCGCCAGCGGAAGATGTAGTGGCGGATGAAGAAGACGTTGAGCACCGCGACCGTGATGCCGACCAGCGCCAGCGTCAGGAACTGGGCGACGCCGAGATAGAGATCGGCGCTCGAGACCGAGCCTGGCGTGCCCAGCGCGCGCTGCACCATGTCGTAGAAGACGCCGCGCCATTCGTTCAGGGCAACGCTGATCTGGACGTTGAAATGGGTGACGATGACGATCAGGCCGGAGCCGAGGATCGACCAGCGCTCCCATGGATGCGGCGCGACGATGCGCCAGACGGCGTAGAAGACGAGGATGCCAGCAGCGAAATAGCCGTAGAACCAGAGGAAATGCGGCTGGAGGAAACGGGCGGGACTGATGATCGGCGGCGCATCCGGCGCGGGCTGGGCGACGCCGAGGAGTTCGCCGAGCCGCTCGCCGCCTGCAAACCACACCAGGACGAGGACCACGCTCCAGCCCAGAGCGAACAGAAAGAACAGCTTCGGCTTCGGAAAGAAGGAAACGAACACGGCGGAAAACCTCGGATGGGCTGTCCGGCGGCCGGAGGGAGGGATGCCACCGCCCGGACGACCGGTGGCCATCCATCGATAGCCGTCTTTCCGTGCGGCGCAAGTTACAGTTTGGTGGGAATCGCCGCGCGCGTGGCGGCTCAGCCGGCCCGGCGCTCGCCCGCCCAGGCGATGACGGCAGCGGCGACGAGCACGATCGCCGCGCCGACGGAAGGCGCCGCGAAGCTGCCGCTCCAGTCGGCGCCGTAGCCCGCCAGGATCGGACCGAGGATCTGGCCGGTGCCGAAGGCGGCCGTCATGACGGCGAGCGCCCGGCGCGGCGCGGCCTGGGCGAGCCGGCGGCCGGCCTGGAGCCCGTAGGCGGTGATGGCCACGAAGGTCCCGCCGAGCAGGATTCCGCCGATGACCGGCCCGGACGGACCGGGGATCGCGACGCTGGCCAGCACGCCGACGGCTTCGACCAGGCACCCCACCGCGAAGGTGGCGGTGAGGCCGACGCGCCGCACGACCTTGCCCCAGAGCCAGACCGACGGCGCGGCGGCGAGCCCCGTGACCAGCCAGACGGTCGATTCGAACAGCGGCGCCTGGCCGCCCTGGCGCACGATCGCCACGAGGAAGGTTGCGGTGACGATGTAGCCGGCGCCGAAGAAGCCGTAGGCGAGGATGAGCCTGGTCAGCGCCGGGCTCCTGGGCAGGGCCGGCTCGCGCACGGCCGCCGCGGCGCCGCCGGCCTGCACCGGACCGCCCGTGGCCATCAGATAGACGACCGAGAAGGCGACGAGCGAGACGACCGCGGCACCGAGCCAGGCCGCGCGCCACCCGGCATCGGCCAGATGAAGGCTGGCCGTGAGCAGGGCCGACAGCGCGATGCCGCCGCCGACGCCGCCGAAATGCAGCGCCTGGAGGTCGGAGCGGCCGGCGGCGGCCAGCCGCGAGAACACGATCGAGCTCATGAAGACCATGACGAAGGCGCTGGCGACGCCCGCGAGGAAGCGCAGCACGAGGAAGGCCGGCAGGGTGTCCGACAGACCCATGACGGCGAGAAGGAGGCAGTTCACGCAGAGGCCCGCCAGCATGAGCCGGCGGTCCATCCCGTGGGCCCAGCCGCCGGCCGCCAGAAGCGCGCCGACGAGATAGCCGAGATAGTTGGCCGACGCGATCAGCCCGGCATCGGAGACGCTCATGGAGAGCCCCTCCATCATGCCGGGCAGGATGGGCGTGTAGACGAAGCGGCCGATGCCCATGGCCGCCGCCATGGCGATCAGTCCGGCGATGGCGTAGCGTTGCGGCGCGGCGGTCTCGGGCGTCATGGACGGACCATATGGGCTCGTCCGCGACTTGGGAATGCGGAGGCAGCGCCAATCCGGTGGACCAGCGCCTCCCGCCCGGTCAGGCGGTTCCGGCCGCTCCGCGGGGCTCGCTGCGCAGACCGACGAAAGTGGCGTACATCATCAGGAGCAGCAGGAGCGCGAAGGGGAAGCCGGTCGCGATGGCGCTGGCCTGCAGGGCCGCCAGCCCGCCGCCGAGCAGCAGGACGATCGCCACCAGACCCTCGAAGCAGGCCCAGAAGACGCGCTGCGCCACCGGTGCATCGACCTTCCCGCCCGCGGTGATGGTGTCGATGACCAGCGAGCCGGAATCCGACGAGGTGACGAAGAAGACGATGACGAGGACGATGCCGATGAGCGAGGTGAGGCCGGCCAGCGGCAGCGGCTCGAGCATGCGGTAGAGCGACAGTTCCGGCACGTAGTCGATCACCGTTTGCTGCACGCCCGCATAGCCGGCGACGAGATACTGGTCGAGCGCCGTGCCGCCGAAGGTGGTCATCCACAGGATGGAGACGAGCGTGGGAATGAGCAGCACGCAGGTGATGAACTCGCGGACCGTGCGGCCGCGCGAGACGCGGGCGATGAACATGCCCACGAAGGGCGACCAGGAAATCCACCAGGCCCAGTAGAAGGTGGTCCAGCCGTGCAGGAAGGCGTCGTCCTCCCGGCCGATCCAGTTCGACAGTTCGGGCAGCGCGGTGACGTAGTCCCAGGTGTTGGTGAAGAAGCCGGAGAGGATGGCCAGCGTCGGGCCGAGCACGATGACGAAGGCCAGCAGCAGCACGGCGAGCATCATGTTGAGCTCCGACAGACGCTTCACGCCCGCGTCGAGCCCGGCCACCGCCGAAACCAGCGCGATTCCGGTGATGCCGGCGATGAGGATCACCTTGGCGAAGTCGGTGTTCGGGATGCCGTAGAGGTCGTTGAGGCCGGCGAGTGCCTGGGAGGCGCCAAAGCCGAGCGAGGTGGCGAGACCGAACAGCGTGGCGAAGACCGCCATGGTGTCGATGACATGGCCGGTCCATCCGCGGATGCGCTCGCCGAAGATCGGATAGAAGGCCGAGCGCATGGAGAGCGGCAGGCCCTTGTTGTAGGTCGCCAGCGCCAGCGACAGCGCGACCGCCGCATAGATGGCCCAGGGGTGCAGTCCCCAGTGATAGATGGTGGCGGCCATGCCGGCCTCGCGCGCGGCGGCGACGCGGTCGGCCTGGATCACCCCGTCTACCACGGGCGGCGCGATGCCGAGCGGCGGATTGTTGAAGTGGTACATCGGTTCGAGCACGCCGAAGAACATGAGCCCGATGCCCATGCCGGCGGCGAACAGCATGGCGAACCAGCCGGCATAGGAATAGTCCGCCCGTGCATCGGGGCCGCCGAGGCGGACCTTGCCCAGCGGCGAGACCACCAGCGCGAGGCAGAAGAGCACGAACAGATTGGCCGACAGCATGAAGAGCCAGTCGAAGGTCGAGGTGAGCCAGTCGCGCAGCCCGCCGAGCACCGCAGCCGCCTGCTCGCCGAAGAGGAGCGCGACGACGACGAAGAGGATGATGGTGCAGGCCGAGATGGGGAACACCGGATTGTGGATGTCGAGGCCGAGAAGCTGGACGTTGTCCTGGCCGGCTTCGAGGCCGTGCTCGTCGGGAAGGGAATCGGTGGCGGAAAGGTCGGACATCGCTGCCTCCTTCTTCTTTTTTCGAGCCGTGCGCTGACGCGACGGATCCTGGTATCCGGGCGAAAAGGGAGGACCTCGGATCGAGGCGGGGCATGAGGCACGCCGGGGCGCCCGGATGGGGCGAAGGGACGGTCTAGCCCAATTTCCGCCGCAGTTCAAAACCGAACGGCCCGAAAGCGCGGAAAAACAGCATCCGGACGGTTCAACGCTCCCCGTGGCAGGCGATCGGCGGGCGCGGCGAGCGCTGCGGGCGGGCTTCGTCAGGGTCGCGCGGGAACGGAAGATCGGCCAGTTCGCGCTCGCTCATGCGCGCGATGGCGGGGTGGGCGAGGAGGTCCGGCGCCTGGCAGGAGGGCGTGCAGCCACCGACCGCGCCGCATGCGCGGAGGCGAGACGCCAGGCGCCGCCCCATCGAGAAAAACTGAAACATCTGCGGGCCTCCGCCGATCCGGGAGATGCTTGCGTTCTAGCTTGTGAGGTGGCTTATCGCGATCCAGAACTTCACGCGGCGGGTTTAGAAAATCTTGAACCGGAACCTGAATACGGTACACCTGAACGGCCTGCGGGCGGTGGAAGCGGCAGCCCGGACCGGCTCCCTGCAGGCCGCAGCCGAGGAACTCGGCGTCTCGGCCAGCGCGGTGAGCCAGCAGGTGAACCGGACCGAGCGGCAGGTCGGGCGGGCGCTGTTTGCGCGGACGGCGCGGGGGCTCGTGCCGACGGAGGCCGGGGCGGCCTTCGCCGCGCGGCTCTCGGCCGGCTTTCGCGAACTCGACGCGGCGGTGGGGACGCTGCGCCACACGGCGGAAGACACGCTGGTCGTGTCGGTGGCGCCTTCCTTCGCGACCCGATGGCTGGTGCCGCGGCTGCGCCAGCATTTCGCCCGTTATCCGACCGTGCTGGTGCGGGTGGATGCGACGGAACGGCTCGTCGACCTCGCCGGCTCCGACGTCGACGTGGCGATCCGCATGGGCGACGGGCGCTGGCCGGGCGTCGCGGCCGAGCTCATCCTGCCGCAGCAGGTGTTCGTGGTGGCGGCCGCGGCCAAGGCCGGCCGGATCCGGAGCGTCGCCGATCTCGCCCGGGAGACCTCGATCGACGATGATTCCTCGCGCATGGTGACCTGGGAGCGCTTCTTCGAGGCGGCGGGCATCGCACCCGTGCGGCCGCTGCAGGGGGCGCGGCTCAACGATCCGCTGCTGTGCATCGACACGGTGATCGCCGGCCAGGGCATCACGCTCGCCTGGCAGCTGATCTGCGCCGACGCGCTCTCCGACGGGCGGCTGGCCGCGCCGCTGCCGATCCGCGCCGATCTGGGCTTCGGCTTCTGGATCTGCACGGCCGCCGGCGCGCGGCCGCCGCGCAAGGTGCGCGACTTCATCGCCTGGGTGCGGGAGGAGATGGCGCAGACGGCGACGCTGCATGCGCGGCTGCCAGGCGGCTGATCCCGCCGCGCCGCCTCCCCTGTCAAGGAAGGCGGCGCCGCTGTCGCGGCCGCACCGCCGCGGCGGTGGAAACGGGCGCGCGGCCGGACTATGTTCCAGCCGAACCGTCAGCGACTTGCCAGCACAGGATCCTCTTCATGACATCGCATCCGCGCGCCGTTTCCGCCTCGATCGACCCGGTCCGGCTCGACCGGCTGGCCGAGGTGGCCGTCAAGGTGGGGCTGCAGCTGCAGCCGGGGCAGGACCTGGTGATGACGGCGCCGGTGGCCGCGCTGCCGCTGGTGCGCCGCATCGTCGCGCATGCCTACGAGGCCGGCGCGGGCATCGTCACGCCGTTCCTGTCGGACGAGGAGGTGACGCTCGCCCGCTTCCGCCACGGCCGCGAAGAGAGCTTCGACCGCGCCGCCGGCTGGCTCTACGAGGGCATGGGCAAGGCGTTCGCCAGCAACGCTGCGCGGCTGGCGATCTCGGGCGACAACCCGATGCTGCTCGCCGAACAGGATCCGGCGAAGGTGTCGCGCGCCAACAAGGCCAATTCGATGGCCTACCAGCCGGCGCTGGAGAAGATCGCCGGCTTCGACATCAACTGGAACATCGTCTCCTATCCCAACCCGTCCTGGGCGAAGGTGATGTTTCCGGGCGACGAGGAGGACGTGGCGGTGGCCAAGCTCGCCGAGGCGATCTTCTCCGCCTCGCGCGTGAACGGCGACGACCCGGTGGCGGCCTGGGCCGCGCACAACGCGGCGCTGCGCACGCGCACCGTGTGGCTGAACGGCAAGGCCTTCGCCGCGCTGCGCTTCACCGGACCGGGCACCGACCTGACGGTGGGGCTGGCCGACGGCCACGAATGGCATGGCGGCGCCTCGACGGCGAAGAACGGCATCACCTGCAACCCCAACATCCCGACCGAGGAGGTGTTCACGACGCCGCACGCCCTGCGCGTCGACGGCCACGTGTCGAGCACCAAGCCGCTCTCCTACCAGGGCACGCTGATCGACCAGATTTCCGTGCGCTTCGAGGCCGGGCGGATCGTCGAGGCGAAGGCCTCGAAGGGGCTGAACGTGCTGGAGAAGGTGCTCGACACCGACGAGGGCGCGCGGCGGCTCGGCGAAGTGGCGCTGGTGCCGCATTCCTCGCCGATCTCGCAGAGCGGGCTTCTGTTCTACAACACCCTGTTCGACGAGAACGCAGCCAGCCACATCGCGCTCGGCCAGTGCTACTCGAAATGCTTCCGCGACGGCGCGGCGATGACGCCGGACCAGATCGCGGCCGCCGGCGGCAACAAGAGTTTTATTCATATCGACTGGATGATCGGCTCCGGCGCGATCGACGTCGACGGCGTGCATGCGGACGGGACGGTGGAACCGGTGATGCGCAAGGGCGAGTGGGTGTAGGCGCGCGCGGGCAGCGTTCCCGCCCGTGGGTCGGAGGACCTGAGTTCGGGACCACGCCTCTGCGACGGAGCGCCCCACGGTTGCGGGCGCAGCCCCCTCACCGTCTCGGGCTTCGCCCGATCCACCTCTCCCCCCGGAAGGGGGAGAGGAAGGCGCTTCGTTCTGCCCGCTACAGATCGGGCCGAAACCGTGCTAACGGCGGCCCGAACGATCAAGGAGCATCATCGTGACCGAACCGACCGTGGCCGAGGCCACCGACCGCATCTACGCCTCGCTGCAGGCCGACAATGTCGACCTCGACATCCATATCGCCACGCTGAAGGCCGCGATGGCGCGCGAGGGCGTGAAGGAGGCCGTGTTCGACCCGGCGAAGCTCGCGCAGGGCAACCGCTCGGGCCGCAAGCTGATGCAGGCGTATTTCAGGCAGCGCGGGGTGAAGGTGGGGTTTTCGAAGGAGTGAGGACGGTTTTCGGCCGTGCCTAGCAATCTCGGATTTTGATAGGCATACTGTGCCAAGCAAAATTCGAAAGTGATAGGCATGGTTCCGCTCAGCAGCATCGCGACGAGCGCCTACACGGATCTGGTGCGGCTGCTGAACGACGACGCGGTGTCCGGGATCCAGGGCAAGCCGACGCTGAAGCAGCGCGGCGAAAAGGCCTACTGGTACGCCGCGCGGCGCGTCGGATCGGAGATGCGCTTCATCTACATCGGCGAGGATGGCGACGAGACGCGCGCGCGGATCGACCGCATCGAGGCCCTGCGCGCGACCGCGAAGGAGCGGCAGGCCGAGCGGTCGCGGCTGGTCCGGCTGTTGCGGGCCGAGGGCATGACGCCGACCGACCGGGCGACCGGCTCCATCCTGTCGGCCTTGGCGGAAGCGGGAACGTTCCGGCTGGGCGGGACGCTCGTCGGGACCAATGCGTTCCGCCTCTACGAAGGCGAACTCGGCATCCGCCTGCCGCTGGGCGGAATGGCCAACACCGGCGACATCGACATCGCCCAGTTCGAGAAACTCAGCATCGCCCTGGGGGACCGGGTCGACCCAGCTCTGGCCGAAACGTTCTCGGCACTGAAGTTCGATCCCGTCCCCGCACTCGACCCGACCCGCACCTGGCGCTGGGCGCAGGGCGGGAGCGGTCAGCTGGTGGAATTCCTCACGCCCGCCTTCGGCGCGGAAACCATCCGCGACCTGCCGGCGCTCGGGGTCAGTGCGCAGGCGCTGAACTATCTCAATTTCCTGATCGCCGAGCCGATCCGCGCCGCGGCCATCTACCGGTCCGGCATTCTGGTGCAGGTGCCGCGCCCGGAACGCTATGCGATCCACAAGCTGATCGTCGCCGACCGGCGGCGCGACGGCGCGGGCAGCCTGAAAGCCGCCAAGGACCGCGAGCAGGCGGCGTTCCTGATCGAAGCGATGGCGCAAGACCGGCCCGACGACCTGCGCCTGGCCTATGAAGCCGCGATGGCGGTCGGCCCGCGCTGGCGCGAGCATATCGCGAACTCGCTGAAGCGGATGGCGGGGACGGGGGTCAGGCTCGAGGAACTGTAGGGGCGAGC